>JAQUVY010000004.1 GCA_028693155.1 Eubacteriales bacterium | reverse complement strand
AGGGCGCGGACGGTATGCCGCAGATCGTGCCGGAGGAAGCCAAAATTGTGCGGTTGATTTACACGATGTTCCTGCAGGGGAAAACACCCACCGCGATTGCCAAGCATCTCACGGCGCAGGGCATTCCGACGCCCGGCGGCAAAGAAAAGTGGCAATGCACGGTCGTCGAGAGTATCCTGACAAACGAGAAGTACAAGGGCGACGCGCTTCTTCAAAAGACCTTCACGACGGATTTCCTGACAAAGAAGATGAAGCCGAACGAGGGTGAAGTTCCTCAGTTTTATGTTACGGACAGTCACGATGGAATCATTGACGCCGAGGACTTCGAAATGGTACAGGCAGAGTTCGCACGGCGTAAAGCATTAGGGCGCAGCTATAATTGTAAGAGCTGCTTTTCGGCGAAGCTGGTTTGTGGCGATTGCGGCGGCTTCTTTGGCTCGAAGGTCTGGCATTCAACGGACAAGTACCGCCGCGTGATATGGCAATGCAACAGCAAGTTCAAAAAGGGCGAGAAATGTGCCACACCACATTTTACCGAGGATGAAATAAAGGAGCGCTTCATTCAGGCGTGGAACGGTATGCAGGACATTACCGATGAGGTTATCAGTGAGTGCCGGTTGGCACTTGCCGAGCTTTTTGACAGCGCCGCCATTGACGATGAGTTTGCGGCAAAAAACGCGGAAGCCGAGGTGCTTATCGAAATGAATCGCAAGCACATCGCTGAAAACGCATCGGCGGCACAGGATCAGAAAGCATATAAAAAGCGGCAGGAGGAACTTGTGTCAAAGTACAATGCAGTGGTAAAACGCATCGATGAGCTTAAAGCCGAAATGGAAAAACGAAAAATCCAGCGCACGGTGCTCACAGCTTTTATTGACACGATGGAGCAGCAGCGCGGGTCGCTTACGGAATTTGACGAGAGGCTATGGTTGGCAGTCGTGGAAAAGGCGACCGTACACGCCGACGGGCGTCTGGTTTTTACCCTGATGGACGGCAGCGAAATTGAATAAGCGATGGGCATAGACTCCCTGCGTCGAAAGCGATGCGGGGAGCTTTTTTATTACGTTGCTTCCGCAGATGAACTGTGAAAATTCGATTTGCACCAAAGATGCACCAAAGCGCAAAAAATGCACCAAAATACTGCTCGTTAACGATTTGTCGGAGGGACAGCGGCGAATGAAAGGAAAATCGGAGTTTCAAAAGCAAGAATCGATGTCTGCCGGAGCTTCCGGCAAGCGAGGTTTATAATGAAAACAGCCCGAAAAGCCTGCAAATAAGGCGTTTTCTGGCATAAAAATATCGCAGAGAACGAATACAATCATTGTATCAATTCTCTGCGATATAGTTGGTGCCGGTGGCCGGACTCGAACCGGCACGCCTTTAAGGGGCGGTGGATTTTGAGTCCACTACGTCTGCCAATTCCATCACACCGGCACAAACATCGGATGCGAATATTATTTTATCATAGGCCTTGCCTCATTGCAAGTCAAAATCCAAATGGGCCAGCTGGTTTTTCAAAACCGCTTCCTCATAAAACACTTCCATCAGGCACAGCCCCTGCGCCGGCGCGGTCATTCCCGCGCCCAGGCGATGCCGGGATGCCAGCACGTCCTCCATGGTGACACCGGGCAGCTTGCCCCGCCCCATGTCCACCAGCGTGCCTGCGATGATGCGCACCATGTTGTACAAAAAGCCGCTGCCCCACACGTCATAGTACAGATACTGTCCCCGGCAGGTAAGCGCGCTGCGGTAAATGGTCTTGACCGTGGCGTTTTTTTTGCCGCTCGAGGCGACAAAGCCGATGAAATCGTGCGTTCCCTCCAGCAGGCGCGCCTGCTGCTGCATATGCGCCGTATCCAGCGGGCCAAAAATATGCCAGCTGCGGCGGCTGTCCAGCGCCGAGGCCACGCTGCGGTGAAATATGGTATAGCGATAATGCTTCCCCACCGCGTCAAACCGGGCATGGAACTCCTCCGGCGCCTGGCAGGAAGAAACAATGCGGATGTCCTGCGGCAGCCGGGTGTTGAGCACCATCGCCCATTTTTCCGGGGGAATGGCCATGTGCGGGTGAAAATTGGCGCACATTCCCTGGGCATGAACACCGGCGTCCGTACGCCCCGCGCCGTGCAGCGCGATCCGTTCGCCTTCGGTTTTGGCAATGGCCTGCTCAATGGCCATCTGCACCGCCAGACCGTTATCCTGATTTTGCCAGCCGCAATAGTTCGTGCCATCGTATTCCACAATGAGCTTAATATTCATGTTACTTCCCCAGCACGAAAAAATCCACCAGCAAAAACGCTGTGAACACCAGCATTGCGATCAGCGCATACGCATCCAGCCGGGTAAAGCGCAGCACTTTCAACCGGGTGCGCCCCTCGCCGCCGCGGTAGCAGCGCGCTTCCATGGCCAGCGCCAGCTCGTCCGCCCGGCGAAACGCCGACACAAACAGCGGCACCAGCAGGGGCACCATGTTTTTTGCCCGGCGGAATAGGTTGCCGCTCTCAAAATCCGCGCCGCGTGAGGCCTGCGCCTTCATCAGCTTGTCCGTCTCCTCCATCAGCGTGGGGATGAACCGCAGCGCGATGCTCATCATCATGGCCAGCTCATGCACCGGCAGCTTGATGGCCTTGAGCGGCTTCAGCAGCGACTCAATGGCATCGGTAAGCATCAAAGGCGGCGTGGTCAGGGTGAGCAGCTGGGTGCCCAGCACCAAAAAAGTCAGCCGCAGCGCCATGTGCACCGCCAGCAAAATGCCGCCCGAGGACAGCGAAAGGAACTTCCATTGCCAGTACACCGTACCGCTGCTGGTGAAAAAGGCGTTGATGACCATGGTAAAGAGGATGATGAACAGCAGCGGCTTCAGCCCCTTTACCACATAGCCAAAGCGCACGC
Organism: Eubacteriales bacterium; assembly: GCA_028693155.1. Taxonomy (GTDB): domain Bacteria; phylum Bacillota; class Clostridia; order Christensenellales; family UMGS416; genus STF2-111. The sequence goes on along the minus strand of JAQUVY010000004.1, from coordinate 48,434 downwards.
CCGACAAAGCGACCACCACACCCAGGAAGGCCAACACGCCCAAATAGCCCCAGAAGGTCTTCACAAGGAAGATCAGCACGATATAGGCAACCGTGGCCAACAGCTTGGTGCGCGGATCCAGCCGATGGATGGGCGAATTTCCGGGGAAATATTGCCCCAAGGTCATGTTTTTAAACATTGCCGCCCTCCTTTGCCCGCAGGGTAAAGGCACAAAATGCCTCGGGCGTCACGATCTCCGCCGGAACATCCACCCCTCTGGCACGCAGGATGTCGCACAGCCGCACCACGGCGGGCACGTCCAGCCCGATTTGCTGCAGGCGAGCCGCGCGCATAAAGATCTGCGCCGGGGTGCCGTCCATCTCGATTTTTCCGTCGTTCATTACGATGACCCGATCCGCCACCTGCGCTACCTCATCCATATAGTGCGAAACCAGCATTACGGTAATTTTTCTCGCCTCGTGAATGCTCTTGACCAGCGCAAGCACCTCGCGCCGTCCCCGGGGATCCAGACCTGCCGAGGGCTCATCCAAAATGAGGATGCGCGGTTCCATGGCCAGCACGCCTGCAATGGCCACACGGCGCCGCTGGCCGCCCGACAGCTCAAAGGGTGACTTCTCCCCCACCCCGGCCTCGTCCAGCCCCACCTGGGCCAAAGCATCGCTTACACGGCGTTTGATCTCCTCCTCCGGCAGCCCCATATTTCGGGGGCCGAAGCCCACATCCTTGACCACCGTCTCCTCAAAGAGCTGATGCTCGGGATATTGAAAGACCAAGCCCACCTTGCGGCGCAGCGCGATCATTTCGTCGCCCTTTGCCGCGGTATCTACGCCGTCCACCTTTACCGTGCCGGAGGTGGGGCGCAGCAGGGCGTTGATATGCTGAATCATGGTGGATTTTCCGCTGCCGGTGTGGCCGATCACGCCCACAAACTGGCCGTCGGGTATCTCCACCGAGATCTCGTTCAGCGCCTTGGTCATAAACGGGCTGTCCGGCATAAACACATGACTTACTTTTTCAAAAACAATGGGCACAGCTCGTCTGCCATCCTTTCTACGGTATCTGCATCTTCACTCACGGGAATGCCGGCCTGCCTCAGCTGCGCGCCCAGCTCGTTGATGGCCGGAATGGTCAGCCCGCAGGCCATCAGCATGTCCCGCTGGCGAAAAACCTCCCGCGGCGTTCCCTGGGTGATCATCTTGGCATTGTCGATCACGACCACGCGGTCGGCTCTCGCCGCTTCCTCCATAAAATGGGTGATCAGCAGCACGGTGATGCCCTGTGCCTTCAGATCCAGGATCACCTGCATCACCTCTCGCCGCCCCTCGGGATCCAGCATGGCCGTCGGCTCATCCATCACCACAATGTCCGGCCTGAGCGCCAGCACCCCTGCAATGGCCACGCGCTGCTTCTGGCCGCCGGAAAGCATATGAGGCGCTTTATCGGCAAACTGGCTCATCTTCACCGCTGCCAGCGCTTCATCTACACGCACGCGCAGCTGGGCGCGGGGCACGCCGATGTTCTCCGGTCCAAAGGCCACGTCGTCCTCCACCACATTGGCAACCAGCTGGTTATCCGGGTTTTGAAAAACCATGCCTGCCGTGCGGCGGATCTCCCAGAGGTTTTCCTCCTCATCGGTGCGCATGCCCTTTACCCACACGACCCCCGCCTCGGGCAGCAGCAGCGCGTTGATCTGACGCGCCAAGGTGGACTTTCCGCTTCCGTTATGCCCCACCACGGCGACAAACTCGCCGGGGTACACCTGCAGGTTCACCCCATCCAGCGCCAGAGGCTGCACGTCCTCCCCTTCCGCCTGGGGATAGCGATAGGTCAGCTGTTCAATTTTTACAATGGGTTCTTCCATGGTTCCTCCCTTGGGTCCGCTGTGCACAAGCACAAATTGAATATTTTATTATACCACACCTTAAGCGAAAACCCAATCAGCGTCACGGCGCAAAAGCCTGCCCTGCGCCAAGCAGGCATAAAAAAAGAGACGCATTGCTGCGTCTCTTTGCGGTGCAACTTACACCAACTCGATGATGACCATCTCAGCGGCATCACCGCGGCGGGGCCCCAGCTTATAAATGCGGGTATAGCCGCCCTTGGCGCTGCTCTCTTCGCTGCGCTTGGCATACTTGGGAGCCAGCTCACCAAAGAGCTTCTCGATCACGGCGTTGTTGATGTCGCCGGTGCGCTCCTTATAATCGGTGCGGTTTTCCTTGGCGTTCTTGGGGGTCTTATAGTTGTACAGCACGGACATCAGATGACGACGCGCGGCCAACTTGGAGGGGGAGTCGTTCTTCACGGTGATCTCCTCGCTCTGGCCCTTGCTGTTAAAGACGCGCTTTTCCACTTCCACCACGTTGCCATATTCCTTAACGGCAATGGTGATGAGCTTCTCCGCCTGACGGCGCACTTCCTTGGCGCGCTTTTCGGTGGTCTCTATCTTTCCGTGCCAAATCAGGTCGGTGGTCAGCGAGCGCAGCATGGCGCTGCGCTGATCGCTGCTGCGACCCAGTTTGCGGTATCCAGCCATTTGTCATTTCCTCCTTAGGTACTGAGCTAAGATTCGCTTACCCTGGCTGGCTTCTGCCAGCCGCCGGGCAGATTATTCCTCGTTTTTGCGCAGAGACAAACCCAGCGCCTGCAGCTTGACGATGACTTCTTCCAGAGACTTGCGGCCCAGGTTACGAACCTTCATCATCTCTTCCTCGTTGCGCTGCACCAGCTCCTCCACGGTGTTGATGCCGGCGCGCTTGAGGCAGTTGTACGAACGCACGGTCAGATCCAGCTCCTCAATGGTCATCTCCAGGATCTTTTCCTTCTTGGCGTCTTCCTTCTGCACCATGATCTCCACGTTGTCCGTGTCGTCGATCAGGTTGATGAACAGCGCCAAGTGCTCGCTGAGGATCTTAGCCGCCAGCGCCTGCGCCTCATCGGGGCTGATGGTGCCGTCGGACCAGATCTCCATCGTCAGCTTGTCATATTCGGTGTTCTGACCCACACGGGTATTCTCCACCGAGTAATTCACCTTGCGGATGGGCGTATAAATGGAATCCACCGGGATCACGCCGATCGCCTGGTTGGGGTTCTTGTTCATGTTGGCGCTGACATAGCCCCGGCCTTTTTCCAAGACCATCTCCATGTACAGTCTGCCGTCCTCGTTGAGGGTGCAGATGTGCATATCGGGGTTGAGGATCTCCACTTCGCTGTCGGGCTGAATGTCTCCCGCGGTTACTTCGCAGGGGCCGACCGCGCTCAGGGTGATCACCTTGGGCTGATCGGTAAACAGCTTGGCACACAGACCCTTGAGGTTCAGAACGACCTCTGTAACGTCTTCTGTCATGCCGGGGATAGTGGAAAACTCATGCAACACGCCTTCTATTTTGATGCTGGTCACCGCCACGCCGGGCAGGGACGACAGCAGCACCCGCCGCAGCGCGTTGCCCAGCGTCGTGCCGAAGCCCCTTTCCAGGGGCTCGATCACGAACTTGCCGTAGCGACTGTCCTCGCTGCGCTCTACACACTGTATAGCGGGTTTTTCGATTTCTATCATCGGCTATTCCTCCTTCGGGTCGAAGAAAAGTGTAACACCTCTTGCCTTGCGCGCAAATTGCATTACAGTTTCGAGTAGAACTCGACCACCAGATGTTCATCGAAGGTCATGTCGATGTCGTCACGCTGCGGCAGAGCCACAACGCGGCCTTCCAGCGCGTCGGCATTCAGCTCCACCCACTTGGGCAGGGTGCGGGAAGCGCCCTCACGCAGAGCCTTGAACACCTCAATGTCGCGGCTGGAGGACTTCACCGTAATGACGTCGCCTGCCTTGATCTGGTAGGAAGGAATATCCACGCGCTTGCCGTTGATGAGGAAATGTCCGTGCAGCACCAGCTGACGGGCCTGTGCGCGGGACTCACCGTAACCCATGCGGTAAACGGCGTTGTCCAAGCGGCACTCCAGCAGCTGAAGCAGGTTCTCGCCGGTAACGCCCTTCTTGTTGCTGGCCATATCAAAGTAATGACGGAACTGGCCTTCCAGGATGCCGTAAACACGGCGGATCTTCTGTTTTTCGCGCAGCTGCAGGCCGTATTCGGAAACCTTGCGGCGCATCTGCTTATGCTGACCCGGGGCATTGGGGCGCTTTGCAAAAGCGCACTTGCCGCCAAAGCAGCGATCACCCTTCAAAAACAGTTTGGCGCCTTCGCGGCGGCACAAACGGCAGGAGGGACCGGTATATCTTGCCATCGTTTCGTTCCCCTTTCTTAAACTCTGCGGCGCTTAGGCGGACGGCAGCCGTTGTGGGGGATGGGGGTCACGTCCTTGATAAGGGTGACTTCCAGACCCGCGGCCTGCAGCGACCGAATCGCAGCCTCACGGCCCGAACCCGGGCCCTTCACGTACACTTCAACACTGCGCATGCCATGCTCCATGGCTGCTTTGGCGGCGGTCTCCGCTGCCATCTGGGCGGCAAAGGGCGTGGACTTCTTGGAGCCGCGGAAATTCAGCGCACCAGAAGTGGACCACGACACCGCATTACCGTTCACGTCAGTGATGGTGACGATGGTGTTGTTAAAAGAGGAGTGGATATGAGCGGCGCCTTTCTCAATATGCTTTTTCTCACGACGCTTCTTTACTACTTTTTTTGCACTAGCCTTAGCCACTTATCTTACCTCCCGCTTACGCCTTTTTCTTGTTCTTACCGATGGAAGTCTTGCGGGGACCCTTGCGGGTACGGGCATTCTGCTTGGTGTTCTGGCCGCGAACGGTCAGGCCACGGCGATGACGAATGCCGCGATAGCAACCAATTTCCATCAGGCGCTTGATATTGAGAGACACCGTGCGGCGGAGATCGCCCTCCACCTGCAGGTTGTTTTCAATATAGTTTCTCAGCTGACCCGCTTCAACCTCGGTCAGGTCGCGTACGCGGATGTCAGGATTCATTCCGGTTTCTTCCAGGATCTTTTTGGCGGTGGTGGGGCCGATACCATAAATATAGGTCAGGGCCACTTCCAAACGCTTATCTCTAGGCAGATCTACGCCGGATATACGTGCCATTCAGTATTGCACCTCCAATTAATATATCCCATGCCCCCTATGTGCGCAGACACACGAACACCCGCGAGAGCGAACCGCAGGCAGCCGCGTTCCTGTGTATGACACCCATATCTGGCAGGATCGACAAGTACGTGATGCGGATCCAAAAGGAGCCGCGAAATCTTTGCGCAGACTTCGTGTCCGGCGCAAACCCTTGGGTTGGCACCAGGCAGAAAGCCTGCGCGCAAAAGCAGGCGCCGCTTTCTCAGCTGCCCTGTCTCTGCTTATGACGGGGATTCTCACAAATGACCATGACACGGCCTTTGCGCTTGATGATTTTGCATTTCTCGCAAATGGGTTTGACGGACGGTCTCACTTTCATGGTTGTTTCCTCCTTGACCTATTGCCTCTGCGCCTTTCCGCGCCAGGTGATCCGGCCGCGGGTCAGGTCGTAGGGTGATAATTCCACAGTAACCTTATCTCCCGGCAGAATGCGGATATAATGCATACGCAGCTTACCGGAAATATGCGCCACGATCTTGTGGCCATTGGGAAGTTCTACTTCAAACATGGCGTTGGGATAAGCATCCACCACCGTGCCTTCTACTTCAATAACATCCTGTTTGGGCAAGGTATCCCTCCTTAAAAACTCGTTCAGTTATCTGCGTCCCTCGCAGTAGCCCAGCGATTCCAGATTTTTACGGATCTCGGCGTCATACACCCCGCCTGCACTGCGCAGCCCTTCCCGCAGGGTAGGGATACACACCGGTGTAAGCTCCAGGTGTTTCAGCTTCTTTCGCTTGGGGTTTGCGAGTCTGCGCACGTCTCCGTCGCATATCAGCACATACTTCTCATCAATGACCGCGGTGATCACAAAATAACGTCCGCTGTCTCTGCCGGCTCTGGATCGAACTACAGTACCCGGTTCCGGTACGGATGTATCCACTCTGCTTCCTCCCGCGTTGTGCTCACAAGGCTGTCAGGATCTGGGGGCCGTCTGCCGTAATGGCCACGGTGTTTTCGTAGTGTCCGGACAGTCCTCCGTCACCGGTGACCACTGTCCAGCCGTCATCTAAGAACTCCACCTGCCACGTTCCGGTATTGATCATCGGCTCAATGGCCAACACCATGCCTTCCTTCAGCCGCAGGCCATGACCCGCCCTGCCGAAATTAGGTACCTCGGGATCCTCATGCATTTCCTGCCCGATCCCATGACCGCACAGGTCACGCACGACACCATAGCCCTGTCCCTCCGCCAGCACCTGCACAGCATGACCAATATCGCCAATACGATTGCCGATTCTTGCCTGTGCCATACCAACTTCAAAACATTCCTTGGTGACGGCAATGAGCCGGGTCGCCTCATCGGTAACCTGGCCTACCGCAAAGGTGCGCGCCATATCGCCCTGAAAGCCATGAAAAATGGCTCCCATGTCAATGCTGATAATATCGCCTTGACGCAGCTTGCGCGAACCCGGAATCCCATGCACCACTTCGTCGTTTACCGACGCGCAGATGCTGCCGGGATAACCCTGATAACCCTTAAAGGAGGGTTTTCCACCCCTTGTGATTATATAGTCTTCTGCGCACTTGTCAAGTTCTTTTGTGGAAATACCTTCACAAATCAATGCGCTAACCGCCTCCATCGCCTGAGCGGTCAGCCTTCCGGCCTCGCGCATCAAAGCGATTTCCGCGGGTGTTTTAATGGTAATCATTTCATTGCCTCTTCCAGGGCTCTACGGATATCAGCCTGGACCTCATCAATGGGCTGGTTGCCGTTTACATCCAGCAGGGCGTTTTGCCTGCGGTAGTAATCGATGAGGGGCTTCGTCTGTTTTTCGTACACATCCAAACGGTTGCGCACGGTCTCTGGTTTGTCATCGTCGCGCTGAACCATTTTGCCGCCGCACTTGGGGCAAGTATCACTGCCCTTGAGCAGATCTACATGCAGCGCCTCGCCGCAAACCTGGCACATCCGCCGACCGGCAATGCGGTCGATGATGACCTGAGCGGGCACATCCACATTCACCGCCGCTTCCACGTGGGAAAACTGATCCAACGCTTCAGCCTGGGGCACTGTGCGGGGGAACCCATCCAGCAAATAGCCTTTGGCGCAATCGGCCTGCGCCAATCGCTCCTTTACGATTCCGATGACGATCTCATCGGATACCAACTCGCCTCGCTCGATGGTGGCCTTCGCCTGTATCCCCAAAGGCGTCTGGTTCGCGATGGCTTCGCGGAGCATGGCGCCGGTGGAAATGTGCGGAATGTCATACGTCTGGCTGATGCGAGCGGCCTGCGTTCCCTTCCCCGCTCCGGGGGGGCCCAAAAACACCAAGTTCATGTCGTCCTCCTTAACCCAGGAAGCCCTTGTAATGCCGCATGAGCATCTGGCTCTCCAGCTGTTTGCTGGTCTCCAGCGCCACGCCCACAAGGATCAGCACGGAAGTCGCGCCGAAGGGGCTGTTCAGACCGGTAAAGGCCTTCAGCAGCGACGGGACAATGGCCAGCAGGGTGAAGAACAGAGCACTGAACAGGGACAAACGGTTGCTGATCTTGGCAAGATAATCCGTGGTGGGCTTGCCTTGGCGAATGCCGGGGATCATGCCGCCGTTTTGCTGAATGTTTTTGGAAATGTCGCCGGGATTGAAGGCGATCTGGCTATAGAAGTAAGTAAAGCCAACAACCAACAGCGCCAACACCACGTTGTACAGCACCGTCGTGCTGGACATGGCCGTCATGTAACCGGCGGCAAAGCGGTTGAACCAACCGGTGCCGGCGGTAAAGGATTGCAAGATCATTGCGGGGAAGTTGATCAGCGTCATGGCAAAGATCAGGGGCATTACGCCGCTGTTGTTCACCTTGAAGGGGATGTGCGTGGCCTGGCCGCCGTACATCTTGCGTCCCACCACGCGCTTGGCATACTGCACGGGGATGCGGCGGATAGCCAGATCCACATACACAATGCCGAAGAGCAGCAGTGCGCTGGTCGCAAGCAATGCCAGCAGAGCGGGCCACTTCACGGCCAAGCCGGGGGTGGTCCACAGCTCGCTGATGGTTTTAATGGGCTCTGAAAGAATATCGCTGGTGAACTGCACCGGCAAACGCGCCACGATGTTGATGAAGATCAACAGCGAAATGCCATTGCCAATGCCTTTCTCGGTAATGCGCTCGCCGATCCACATGGCAAAAGCGGCGCCTGCAGCCTGCAGCAAAACGATGGTGATATATACATACCAGGAATTGTCGGTAAGCACACCGGTCGTCTGGCTGCTGAAGGTCACAATGTAACCGATAGATTGAATGATGGACAGCACGATGGCACCGTAACGGGTGTACTGGGCGATCTTCTTGCGGCCGTCCTCGCCGCCTTCCTTCTGGAGCTTCTCCAGGGCGGGAATGGCGACGGTCAGCAGCTGGATCACGATGGACGCCGTAATGTACGGCGAAATGCCCGTCGCGAAGATGGTGAAGTTCGACAGCGTACCGCCGTTAAACATATCCACCATACCCAGTAGGCCATTGGTTTCAAACAGACTCTGAATGGTCGTCACGTTTACAAACGGCGTGGGGATCACACAGCCCAGTCTGAAGATCAACAGCATGAACAGCGTATACAGGATCTTCTTCCGCAGTTCCTGTATTTTCCAGGCATTACGGAGCGTTTGCAGCATCTCAGATCACCTCAGCGCTGCCCTTAGCAGCTTCAATTTTCTCCTTGGCGCTCGCCGTAAACTTATGGGCCGAGACCTTCAGATCCCGATCCAGCTCGCCCTTGCCCATGATCTTGACGTTCTTGGACATGTTCGCGCGCACCAGGCCGGCCTCTACCAGCGCCGCAGGGGTCACTTCCGAGCCAGCGGGGAAGATGTTCAGTGCTCCCACGTTCACCTCGGCGAACTCCACGCGGAAATGGTTCTTAAAGCCGCGCTTGGGCAAGCGCATGAACAGCGGCATTTGGCCGCCTTCGAAGCCGGGACGGACACCGCCGCCCGAGCGGGACCACTGACCCTTTTGGCCGCGGCCTGCGGTTTTGCCGTTGCCCGATCCGTGGCCACGGCCCTTGCGCTTTTCCACCTCACGGTGACCCAGCGCGGGTTGAATTTCATGCAATTTCATATTCTGCGACCTCCGCTCTTACATTTCCTGCACTTCGACAAGATGTCGCACGGCAAAAATCATGCCGCGCACTGCATCATTGTCTGGAAGCACTACGGAGTGGTGGAGCTTGCCGAGGCCCATGGCCGCTACCGTCGCCTTGATCTTAGGCTTGGCGCTGCATGCGCTTCTCACAAGCGTTATCTTCAACTGCTTTCCAGCTTGTTGAGTCATTTTGCTTAACCTCCGGTATGGGACGAATGCGCCCCGTTATTGTTCAGGGTGCCTGTGGCGGTCAGCCCAGGATCTCCTCTACGGTCTTACCACGCAGCGCGGCGATCTGTTCGGGAGTGCGCAGCTGCTTGAGGCCTTCCAGCGCGGCTTTCACGCTGTTGACCGGGTTGTTGGAACCGTAAGACTTGGTGCGGATGTCCTTAATGCCGGCCATCTCTACCACTGCACGCACGTTGCCGCCTGCGATAACGCCGGCGCCCTCTTCGGCGGGGAGCATCAAAACATTGCCCTTGCCGAAACGACCGCGCACCTCGTGCGGGATGCTGTTGCCCTGAACGGGCACGCTTACCATATTCTTCTTGGCATCCTCTACGCCCTTGCGAATCGCTTCGGGAATTTCGGCTGCTTTGCCCATGCCCACACCCACGTGTCCGTTTCCATCGCCCACCACCATCAGCGCGGTGAAGCGGAAATTACGGCCGCCCTTGACGACCTTTGCAACGCGGTTGACGAAAACGAGCCGTTCCTTCAGATCCAGGGTATTGGGATCGAAATTTTGCATTTGCTCTTATCCTCCCTTAGAATTTCAGCCCGGCTTCGCGAGCGCCGTCGGCCAGGGACGCGATGCGTCCGGTGTACAGGTAACCGCCGCGGTCAAACACAACGGCCTCCACACCCTTGGCCATGGCTCTTTCGCCAATCAGCTTGCCGATATACTTGGCTGCATCGACCTTGGTCATCTCGGCCACGGCGGCGCGGGCGTCCTTTTCCGTGGTGGATGCACAGGCAATGGTGTGACCCTGTACATCGTCAATGACCTGCGCATAAATATGGTTCAGGCTGCGATACACATTCAAGCGAGGACGCTCGGCAGTGCCCGCGACACGATTGCGCACACGGTAGTGACGCTTTGTCCGAACCAGGTTTTTATCTGCCTTATTCAGCATGTCAATTAACTCCTTTCACTATTTGCCTGCGGTCTTGCCTTCCTTATGACGGACCACCTCGTTGAGGTAGCGGATCCCCTTGCCCATGTAAGGTTCGGGTTCCTTGATGCGGCGAATCTGAGCGGAGGTTTCTCCGACCAGCTGCTTGTCAATGCCCGATACGATGATGCGGTTGGGGGCAGGCACGTCAAAGGAGATGCCTTCGGGGGCCGTATATTCCACAGGGTGAGAGAAGCCAATGTTGATGGTCAGCTTCTTGCCGGCCAGCGCGACACGGTAGCCCGTGCCCACGATGTTCAGCTCTTTGGAATAGCCTTCGGTCACGCCGGTGACCATGTTGGCGATCAGGTTGCGGTACAGACCGTGCTTGGCGCGGTTTTCCTTCTGATCGTCGCAGCGGGTCAGCACCAGCTCGGCGCCTTCTTGGGTCACGGTGATGTTGGGGTTCACCCACTGGCTCAGCGTACCTTTGGGTCCCTTTACCGTGACAGTGTTGTCGTCGGCCACCGTAACAGTGACGCCGGCGGGGATGGCGATGGGTTTTCTACCAATTCGAGACATCTTGCACCTCCATTACCAGACGTAGGCAAGCACTTCGCCGCCCACGGAAAGCTTGCGCGCCTGGCGATCGGTCATAATGCCCTTAGAAGTGGACAAAATGGCGATACCCAAACCACCCAGAACCTTCGGAATCTGGTCCTTATTGGCATAGACGCGCAGACCGGGTTTGCTGATGCGCTTGATGCCTTGAATGACCTTGACACCGCCGGGCCCGTATTTCAGGGTCACGACGATGCGGCCTTGTTTGTCGTCAGTATCTTCTGCTTTGAAATTGCTGATATAACCCTCATCCAACAGGATCTGAGCAATAGCCTTTTTCATGTTGGAAGCGGGAACTTCCACCGTCGAATGTCTGGCTACCAGACCGTTGCGGATACGGGTGAGCATATCGGCAATGGGATCGGTTACGTACATCGCTTCTACCTCCCTCGTATTTACCAGCTGGCCTTGCGCACGCCGGGGATCTCACCGCGATAAGCCAACTCGCGGAAGCAAATGCGGCAGATGCCGTACTTGCGAAGCACCGAGTGGGGTCGCCCGCAGATGCGGCAGCGCGTATAGGCACGGGTAGAGAACTTGGGTTCTCTCTGCTGCTTAATTTTCAAACTTGTTTTTGCCACTTTGTGATACCTCCTGCCGCTCAGGCCCGCTCGAAGGGCATGCCCATCAGCTCAAGCAGAGCCTTGGCTTCTTCGTCGGTCTTGGCTGTTGTAACGAAAATAATGTCCATGCCGCGAACCTTTTCCACCTGATCGTAGTTGATCTCGGGGAAGATCAGCTGCTCCTTGAGACCCATGGCATAGTTGCCACGGCCGTCAAAAGCAGTGCCGGACACACCGCGGAAGTCGCGGACGCGGGGCAGGGCCAGGTTGAACAGCTTATCCACAAAAGAAAACATCTGCTCATTGCGCAGGGTCACCTTTGCACCGATGCTCATGCCCTGGCGGAGCTTAAAGTTTGCAACGGACTTGCGTGCTTTGGTCACGATGGGCTTCTGGCCGGTGATGAGTCCCAGCTCGGAGACGGCGTTGTCCAGGATGCGGGCGTTGTCCTTAGCATCGCCCAGACCCATGTTCACCACGACCTTCACCAGCTTGGGTACCTCCATGACGTTCTTATAACCGAAACGCTGCGTCAGCGCCGGTACCACTTCGGCTACGTATTTCTCTTTCAGTCGGGCCACGTTATCTTACCTCCTGCGCGATCAATCCAGCGTTTCGCCGCAACGGGCGCACACGCGGACTTTATCGCCGTTTTCAAGAATCTTGTTGCGCACACGGGTCGGCTTATTGCACTTTCCGCACACGGGCATCACCTTCGCGGCGTAAATGGCGCCTTCCCGCTTAACGCGGCCGCCCTGCTCCTGGGTGTTGCGGGGCTTGACATGGTGCGTGACCATGTTCACGCCTTCCACGATGACCTTACCCTCTTGGGGGAAAGCCACCAGCACCTTGCCGATGGTTCCGGCGTCCTTGCCGGACATCACCATTACTTTGTCGTTCTTTTTGACGTGCATGTCGGGCCTCCTTACAGCACTTCGGGTGCCAGAGAAACAATACGCATGTATTCCTTCTCGCGCAATTCCCTGGCCACGGGCCCAAAAATACGGGTGCCGCGCGGCTGTTTCTGGTTGTCAATGATGACGGCGGCGTTATCGTCAAAGCGGATATAGGTACCATCGTTACGCTTAATGCCGCGACGGCTGCGCACGATGACTGCCTTGACTACGTCACCTTTTTTGACCACGCCGCCGGGGGTCGCGCTCTTCACCGAGGCCACCACAACATCACCGATGTTGCAGTGATCGCGGAAAGAACCGCCCATCACGCGGATGGTCATCAACTCTTTGGCGCCGGTATTGTCGGCGACCTTAAGCCTGGTTTGGGGTTGGATCATGGCTTGTTGCCTCCTTCTCGACGCTCTTACTTAGCCTTCTCTACGATACGAATGACTCTCCAATGCTTCTCCTTGGAGATGGGACGGGTTTCCATGACTTCCACCACATCGCCGATGCCGCACTGATTCTCTTCGTCGTGAGCCTTCAGGCGCTTGGTGAGGTTGATGGTCTTGCCATAGATCGGATGCTTGTATTTATCCTTGATGACGACAACGGCGGTCTTGTCCATTTTGTCAGAGACCACGGTGCCGACGCGGGTTTTTCGCAGGTTTCTAGCTTCGGTCATCTTCAATTTCCTCCCTTCACCTTACTTACGCACGCTTGAGACCCAGCTCACGCTCACGGAGGACGGTCTTAATACGGGCCATGTCTTTTTTGCAATCGTTCAGTTTCATGGGGTTTTGCAGCTGGCCGGTGGCCTGCTGAAATCTGAGGTTGAACAACTCTGTCTTCAAATCGCCGAGCTTGGCGTTCAGCTCTTCGGTGGACAGCTCTCTGATCTTATTGGCTTTCACTGTTATTCACCGTCCGTTTCTGCAGTGCCGGCGGCTTTCTGGTCGGCACGGGCGATAATCTTGCACTTCAAAGGCAGCTTGTGGGCGGCCAGGCGAAGCGCTTCGCGGGCAGTTTCCTCGGGCACATCGGCTACCTCGAACATAACGCGATCGGGCAGAACAACGGCCACCCAGTACTCGGGCGAGCCCTTACCGGAGCCCATGCGGGTTTCGGCCGGCTTCTTGGTTACCGACTTATCGGGGAATATTTTGGTCCACACACGGCCGCCACGGCGCATGTAACGGGTCATAGCCACACGGGCAGCCTCGATCTGCTGGCTGGTAACCCAAGCGGGTTCCATGGCCTGCAGGCCGAAATCACCGTAGGTCACGGTGTTGCCGCGCAGGGCCCGGCCGGTCATGCGGCCGCGATGCTGTTTTCTATGCTTGACGCGTTTGGGCATCAACATGGCTTATTTGCCCCCTTCCTGCTTGGGCTCGGCGGTCACGCGCTTTTTGGTAGGCATAACCTCGCCCTTATAGATCCACACCTTGCAGCCAATGCGGCCATAGGTGGTTTTCGCTTCGGCAAAGCCGTATTCGATGTCCGCGCGCAGGGTCTGCAGGGGAATGCTGCCCTCGTGGTAGCCTTCGGTACGGGCGATGTCCGCGCCGCCCAGACGGCCGGACACCATGGTTTTAATGCCCTTGACGCCCGCTTTGTTGGCACGGGTGAGCGCCTGCTTCATGGCGCGGCGGAAGGAAATACGCTTTTCGATCTGCGCAGCGATGGACTCGGCCACCAGCTGAGCGTCGCCGTCGATATTCTTGATCTCGAAGATGTTGATATTGACGGTTTTGCCGGGCAGCATCGCCTCCAGCTCTTTCTTCAGGGCTTCGATGCCGGCGCCGCCGCGGCCAATGATGATGCCGGGCTTAGCGGCACGAATGCCGATGATGATCTTGCTGGGGAAACGTTCAATCTCAATACGGGAAATACCGGCGGGGTACAGCTTTTCTTTCAGGAACTTACGAACCTTCTGGTCTTCCATGAGGAGATCAGCAAAGTTCTTCTTGTTGGCATACCAACGAGCGTCCCAGTTCTTGATGACGCCGACACGCGCGCCGTGGGGATTCACTTTCTGGCCCATCAGGCTTCCTCCTTTTCTGCCTTGCGGTCAAGGATCACGGAAATGTGGCTGGTGCGCTTCAAAATGGGGTTCGCCATACCGCGGGAGCGGGGGCGATAGCGCTTCAGCGTGGGGCCCTGATCGGCACGAATGTCCGCAACATACAGCTCGTCGCGGTTCATCTCCAGGTTGTTCTCCGCGTTGGCAATCGCGCTGCGCAGCACCTTCTCCACCTCGGGAGAAGCGGCCTTGGGCGTGAAGCGCAAAATGGTCAGCGCCTCGTCTACCTGCTTACCGCGAATCAGATCGATGACGATCTTGACCTTGCTGGAGGATATCCGGATATAACGGGCGGTGGCGTGAGGCCGCTTCTCGGCGGTTTCCTGACGCTTGGCCGTCTTGGTTTTCTGTCTGGTTGCCATGATCTTCCTCCTTACCTCACCTTGCTGGATTTCTCGCCGGCATGACCGCGGAATGTGCGGGTGGGGGCGAACTCACCCAGCTTGTGACCCACCATATCCTCGGTGACGTAAACCGGCACATGCTTGCGTCCGTCGTGCACCGCGATGGTGTGTCCCACGAAATCGGGGAAGATGGTCGAAGCACGCGACCAGGTCTTAATGACCTGCTTTTGATTGTTGTTGTTCAATTCGACGATCTTCTTGTAAAGACGGTCAAATACATATGGCCCCTTCTTGACGCTTCTGCTCATATCCTACAGACCTCCTTACTTCTTATCGCGGCGACGTACGATGTACTTGTCGCTCAGGTTCTTATGCTTGCGGGTTTTGTAACCCAAGGTGGGCTTGCCCCAGGGGGTTACAGGACCGGGCATACCGATGGGGGACTTGCCTTCGCCGCCGCCGTGGGGATGGTCGTTCGGGTTCATGACCACGCCGCGGACGGTGGGACGGAAGCCCATGTGGCGTTTGCGGCCGGCCTTGCCCAAAGACACGTTCTCGTGGTCGAGGTTGCCGACCTGGCCGATGGTGGCTTTGCAATCCATGGAGATGTAGCGGATCTCGCCGGAGGGCAGTCTCAGCTGCGCCATGGCGCCTTCCTTAGCCATCACCTGAGCGGCATTGCCGGCGGCGCGGGCGATCTGGCCACCCTTTCCGGGGGTCATTTCCACGTTGTGCACCATGGTGCCCAGCGGGATGTTCTTAATGGGCAGCGCGTTGCCCGGCATAATGTCGGCGCCTTCACCGCTCATGACGGTGTCGCCCACCTTCAGGCCCACAGGAGCCAGGATGTAGGCTTTGCTGCCGTCGATGTAGTGCAGCAGCGCGATGTTTGCGGAGCGGTTGGGATCGTACTCAATGGTGGCCACCTTGGCGGGCACCTGATCCTTGGCGCGCTTGAAGTCGATCTTGCGGTACATCCGGCGAACCTGACCGCCGCGATGACGCACGGTAATGCGACCCTGGTTGTTGCGGCCGCTGTTGATCTTCAGCGACTCGAGCAGCGAGGGCTCGGCATTGCGGCTGGTGATCTCCTCCCTGGACAGCGTCGTCGTAAAACGGCGCGAGGGAGTCGTCGGTTTATATTTCTTAACTGCCATCAGTCGTTTCCTCCCTTATCAATCCTGAGCCATGCCTTCGAAGAACTCAATACCCTTGCTGTCGGCAGTCAGCTTCACCACGGCGAACTTGCGCGTGGCGCGGGTCCCTTCGAAACGACCCATGCGCTTCAGCTTGCCTCTGCGATACAGCGTGTTGACCTTTTCTACCTTGGTTCCGGCGAAGAGGGTCTCCACAGCCCAGCAGATCTGGGGCTTGCTGGCATTCTTGGCCACTTCAAAGGTGTACTTCTTGGCAGCCATGTTGTCATAGCTCTTCTCGGTGAGAACCGGGCGAATGATGATATCCTGAGCTAAAGTCATCAGACATACACCTCCTCAACTTTTTTCAGAGCGTCAGCGGTGATGACCAGCTTGTCGTAACGAATCAGATCATACACATTCAGGATGCCGGGGATGGCGGGCTTGACGCCCTCCAAGTTGGCGGCGGCACGGCGCAGGTTCTCATTGATGTCATTGGTGACGATGAGGGCCTTGCCCGACACATTCAGCGCGCTGAGCACATTTTTCAGTTCACGGGTCTTGCCCTGGGCGAGCTCCAAGCCTTCCAGCACGATAAGGTTGCTGTCCAGCACCTTGCTGGAAAAGGCGGATTTCATCGCCAGACGGCGGACCTTCTTGTTGACCTTCTGGGTATAATCGCGGGGCTTCACCGCGAAAACCATACCGCCGTGACGCCACTGGGGCGCGCGGGTGGAACCCTGGCGGGCATGGCCGGTGCCCTTCTGCTTCCAGGGCTTTTTGCCGCCGCCGCTCACTTCAGAGCGGGTCAGAGCGGACTGTGTGCCCTGGCGGCATTTGGCCAGATGGGCGACGATCACTTGATGCATGGCAGGCGCGTTGGGCTCGATGCCGAAAATGGCGTCGGACAGCTCAATCTGACTGACCTGCTTGCCTTCAAGGTTGTATACATCAACTTTAGGCATTGCTGCTTCCTCCTCGATTACTTCTTAATGGCGTTGCGGATGACCAGGAGGCTGCCGGTGACGCCGGGAACCGAACCCTTGATCAGAATCATATTGCGCTCAGCATCGACGCGAACCACTTCCAGGTTCTGGATGGTGATCTTTTCATCGCCCCAGTGGCCGGCCATCTTCTTGTTTTTGAAAACATGGCCGGGGCTGGTGCCTGCGCCCATGGAGCCCAGACCACGGTGATATTTGGAGCCGTGAGCCATGGGGCCGCGGGAGAGGTTCCAGCGTTTGATGGGGCCGGTAAAGCCGTGGCCCTTGCTGGTGCCGATCACGTCAATGATGTCGCCGGCGGAGAATACGTCAGCCTTGATGGGCTGACCGACTTCGTAGCTGGCAATATCGTCCAGACGGAATTCGCGGATGTAACGGGTGGGCTCGATGCCCGCCTTCTTGAACTGACCCTTGTCGGGCTGGTTGACAAGCTTTTCACGGATGGCGCCGAAGCCAACGCAAAGGGCCTGATAGCCGTCGGTTTCCACCGTCTTTTTGCGCATCACATAGCACGGACCCGCTTCGACCACGGTCACAGGGGTGACAGAGCCGTCTTCATTGAAGATCTGGGTCATGCCCACTTTGGTTCCAAGAATTGCTTTCTTCATCTTTCTGCCTCCTTACGGCTTAGAGCTTGATTTCGATATCTACGCCGGCGGGAAGGTCAAGGCGCATCAACGAGTCAACGGTGCGGGAGCTGGGGGCGAGGATGTCGATGAGGCGCTTATGGGTGCGGATCTCGAACTGCTCGCGGCTGTCCTTGTACTTGTGCGGGGCGCGCAGGATGGTCACAATTTCCTTATCGGTAGGAAGCGGAATGGGTCCGGAGACCACGGCGCCGGTTCTCTTGGCGGTTTCCACAATACGCTCGGCCGACTGGTCGATGAGGTTGTGGTCAAATGCCTTGAGCTTGATACGGATTTTACTGGTAGGCAATTTCAGTCCCTCCTTTAATTTGCGGGTCATGTACACTCTGCCGCGTGTGCCGCGATTAAAATGAATCGCGACGGTGACCCGTCGCCCGATCATTCGGACTATTGTCGGTGGAAAAACCCTCTGCCAAGGTCGCAGAAGCAACCTCCCACCTCTTCCCATAGAACGGCAGCTTTTAAAGTATACAATCATTTTCCCGGTAATGCAAGATGTTTTTTTGAGTAATTTGGCTTATGTCCTATCTTTTTTTCGCTTTTTCTTCCATGATATCCCATTCATGATTGCAATTCACAATTTTTTCCAATCCGTGGTGTCTCAGCTGCGCCGCCGCCCCTGCAAGGACATTCGGCAGCGGCTCTTCGCCAGTTGTGCCGATGTTTTCACGTTTTTTGCGAAACCGATCGGGTTTATTTCCGCACCGTGTTCCTTTTGCCCGCGCCTTTGTGCCGCTTAACAAAATATTCGCTTCATCAGGCGCTCACCGAACATCCCAGGCACAAAAAGCTAGACTCGCAGCAAAAAACGGCCTCCCAAAAATCGGGAGGCCGCTGTGTATACCGTTGTTCTTATTTCTTCTCGATGAGCTTGTCGGCCACGCCCTTGGGTACCTCGGCGAAATGCGAAGGCTCCATGGAGAAGTTACCGCGGCCCTGGGTGCGGGAGCGCAGGTCGGTTGCATAACCGAACATCTCGCCCAACGGCACCTTCGCCCGCACGATCTGCGAACCGGCGTTCATGTCCATGCCTTCGATCTGTCCGCGGCGCGCGTTCAGGTTGCCGATGACGTCGCCGAGGTATTCCTCGGGCATGGTGACTTCCACGTTCATGATGGGCTCCAGGATGCAGGGATCGGCCTTCTTCAAGGCTTCACGCAGCGCCATGGTGCCGGCCACCTTGAAGGCGATTTCCGAGGAGTCGACTTCGTGGTAAGAACCGTCGACCAAACGGGCCTTGAAGTCCACCAGCTCATAGCCGCCCAGCGGGCCGTTCATCATGGCCTCGCGGATACCGGCATCGACCGCAGGGATATATTCCTTGGGAATGACACCGCCCACGATGCCGTCCTCAAACACATAGCCGGAACCGGGCTCCAAAGGCTCGATCTCGATGACGGCGTGACCGAACTGGCCGCGGCCGCCCGACTGGCGAACAAAACGTCCGTCGCCGCGTGCTGCCTTGCGAATGGCTTCGCGGTAGGAAACCTGGGGCTGACCCACGGTGGCCTCCACCTTGAACTCGCGCATCATACGATCCACGATGATCTCCAAATGCAGCTCGCCCATGCCGGCGATGATGGTTTGTCCCGTTTCGGTATCGGTGTAGGTCTTGAAGGTGGGATCCTCTTCCGCCAGCTTTACCAGCGCCATGGTCATCTTGTCCTGGCCGGCCTTGGTTTTGGGCTCAATGGCCACCTTGATGACCGGTTCGGGGAATTCCATGGACTCCAGCACGATGGGATTGGACTCATCGCACAGCGTGTCGCCGGTGGTGGTGCTCTTCAGACCAACCGCCGCGGCGATGTCGCCGCAGTACACCGTCTCCAGATCCTTTCGCTCGTTGGCGTGCATCTGAAGGATACGGCCGATGCGCTCGCGCTTGCGCTTGCTGGCGTTATAAACGCCCGCGCCTGCGTCCAGCTTGCCCGAGTACACACGGAAGAATGCCAGCTTGCCCACATAGGGGTCGGTCATGATCTTAAACGCCAGCGCGGAGAAGGGCTGGTCGTCGCCGGGATGGCGCTCCAGCTGCTCATCACCGTCCACCGAGGTGCCGGTGATGGGGGGCATGTCCAAAGGCGAGGGCAGGTAATCCACCACGGCGTCCAGCAGGGGCTGCACGCCCTTGTTGCGGTACGCGGTGCCGCACAGCACGGGCACCAGATCGCAGGCCAGGCAGGCCTTGCGCAGGCCGGCCTTCAGGTCTTCCTTGCTCAGCTCGTCGTTCTCAAAGAACTTCTCCATCAGCTCTTCGCTGGTCTCGGCCACCGCTTCCATCAGCTGATGGCGATACTGCGCGGCCTTCTCGGCATACTCTGCGGGGATGTCCATGTACTCCATGTCCTTGCCCAGCGTATCCTCATAGACCTCGGCGCGGTTTTCGATCAGATCGATCATGCCCACGAAGGTATCCTCAGCGCCCATGGGCAGCTGAATGGGTACTGCGTTGGCCTGCAGGCGCGTGTGCATCATATCCACAACGCGGTAAAAATCCGCTCCGGTGATGTCCATCTTGTTGACAAAGGCGATGCGCGGCACGCTGTACTTGCTGGCCTGGCGCCACACGGTCTCGGACTGGGGCTCTACGCCGCCCTTGGCGCAAAACACGGCCACGGCGCCGTCCAGCACGCGCAGCGAGCGCTCCACTTCAACGGTGAAGTCCACGTGTCCGGGAGTATCAATGATGTTGATGCGGTGCTTTTTCCAATAAGCGGTGGTCGCGGCAGACGTAATGGTAATGCCGCGCTCCTGCTCCTGCGCCATCCAGTCCATCGTGGCGGCGCCCTCATGGGTTTCGCCCATGCGGTAGTTCACGCCGGTATAGAACAGAATGCGCTCTGTGGTCGTGGTCTTGCCCGCGTCAATGTGCGCCATGATGCCCACGTTACGGGTCATTTCCAGCGGAAGCTGTCTGGCCATTCTAAATTATCCTCCTAAAATTTCACCGAAGGGTGCTGCCCTTACGGAATGTTTCCTATTCTTACATAACCCGCACTGGGCTTGTTTATACATACGAAGATGCGGGTGAAGAAACGACCCAACGCTCCTCCACCCGCATGATTGCATCCAGCTTATATTTTAGCCTACCAACGGTAATGGGCGAAAGCCTTGTTGGCCTCTGCCATACGATGCATCTCTTCCTTACGCTTCACGGCGTTGCCGGTATTGGCCGCCGCGTCCATGACCTCGCCAGCCAGGCGCTCGGTCATCGTGCGCTCGCTGCGGGTACGGGCGAAGGACACCAGGAAGCGCAGACCCAACGTCTGACGACGCACCGGGCGTACCTCCATGGGGATCTGATAAGTGGCGCCGCCCACACGGCGGGCTTTCACTTCCAGCAGAGGCATGACATTGTTCATGGCCTCTTCAAAAACTTCCATCGGCTCACGGCCGGTCTTGTCTTTAATAATATCAAATGCGCCATAGCAAATGCGCTGCGCGGTCCCTTTTTTACCGTCAAGCATAACCTTATTGACGAGCTTCGTTACAACTTTGCTGTTGTAAATAGGATCGGCCAGCACTTCGCGCTTGGGCACTCCGCTACGTCTTGGCATAGGAATACCTCCTTAAATCACGCGTTATTGTGCAGTTCTCTTAAAAGCCTCCGGCGGGTACTTTACGCACGTTCCAAGCGCGAATCACCTTTCGGACGCCTCGAAAAGAACCATTTGGTTATTTCTTGGGCTTTTTGGCACCGTACAACGAACGGGCCTGACGGCGTTTATCTACACCGGCGGCATCCAGAGCGCCGCGGATGATATGATAACGAACACCAGGCAAATCCCGGACTCTGCCGCCGCGAATCAACACGACGGAGTGCTCCTGCAGGTTATGGCCGATGCCGGGGATGTAAACCGTGCCTTCTTTGGAATTGGTCAGGCGCACCCTTGCGACTTTACGCAAAGCCGAGTTCGGCTTTTTCGGGGTATCGGTTCTCACCACGAGGCAAACGCCGCGCTTCTGCGGGCAATTGTCCATAATGGGAGATTTGCTCTTTTTCGTTGTGCGCTTCCGTCCCATGCGTACGATTTGATTGATAGTAGGCATGTATGAACCGCACCTCCTTAATTAATGATATACAAATTCCCCGCAACCCTCGGGAAACGTGTACGCAAGAAAATCATTGCGCCCGCACAAGGCAGGCGACCGCCGCACCGATGTCGATATGACAGGCGGCTCCCAGTTCTTTCATGGATTCGATCTCTTCATAGGGGACGTTATGCTCTTTGCACAGGGCGCGAAAACGACGCAGAATATGGTCGTCGGCATCCAGACCCAAAAAGACTTTTTCCACCCTTCCCCCTTCCAGCGCGCGCAGCACCTGTTTGGCGCCAACCACCCGTCGGTCAGGGATCGCTAAATCGTTCAAGAAAAAACCTTGCTTTCTGCGCAGGGACAGAGAAAGACACACTTTCCCTACACTGACGCTTTGTTATTTTATTACCTGTGACGGGATTTGTCAATACAATCCCGCCAAAAACATGTTTTATTTTCCTTTTTTCATGCGGTTGTGCACAAAACGGCGTCCACCTGTGCACAACTTAGCCCGCTAAAGTCCGCACTATGGGGCTGTGTCCTTTGACGGCTGCGCGCGCGGTTGGCTGTGCACCCAAGGCACGGCGCAAAAAAGCTGCGGCACTTGCGCACCGCAGCTTGTTCCTTTTGGAAAATCAGTCCAGATCCAGACCGCCCAGATCGATGTTCAGATCGTCCTCCGTCGTGACGATGGTTTCTTCCTCTGTGCCCAGCTGTTTGGACAGCTCGGCCAGATCCGTCTTATCCGCTTCGGAGAGGCTGTTCTGCTCGGCATTGATCTGAATGTTCTTATAGCGCTTCATGCCGGTACCGGCAGGAATCAGCTTGCCGATGATGACGTTCTCCTTCAGGCCCACCAGCGGATCGGACTTGCCCTTGATGGCAGCGTCGGTCAGCACGCGCGTAGTCTCCTGGAACGCCGCAGCGGACAGGAAGGACTCGGTGGCCAGAGAAGCCTTGGTGATGCCCAACAGCATACGCCGCGCGGTGGCAGGGCGCTTGTCGCTCATGACCGCAGCCTCGTTGGCACGCTCGAAGTCGAAAATATCCACCATGCTGCCGGGAAGCAGATCCGTATCGCCCACGTCTTCCACGCGCACCTTGCGCAGCATCTGACGCACAATGATCTCGATGTGCTTATCGGCCGTCTCAATGCCCTGCATCCGGTACACCATCTGCACGCCGCGCAGCAGGTAATCCTGCACCGCGCGAATTCCCTTGATCGCCAGGATCTCATGGGGGTTGATGGAGCCCTCGGTCAGGCTGTCGCCCGCCTCAATGACCTGATTGTCCTCCACGCAGATGCGCGAGGTGTAGGGGATGTCGTAGCTCTTGGCTTCGCCGTCCTCCACGTTGGTCACGTTGATCTTGCGCAGGTTGCCTTCGCTCTCCTGGGACACACGGCCGCCGATCTCGGAAATGATGGCCTGGCCCTTGGGCTTGCGCGCCTCGAAAATTTCTTCTACGCGGGGCAGACCCTGGGTAATGTCCGCGCCGGCTACGCCGCCGGTATGGAACGTACGCATGGTCAGCTGCGTGCCGGGCTCGCCGATGGACTGGGCGGCGATGATGCCGACCGACTCACCCGCGCTTACGCGCTCGCCGGTGGTCATATCCACGCCGTAGCACTTGGCGCATACGCCGTGCTCGCTGCGGCAGGTCAGCACCGAACGGATCAGCACCTGCTCCACACCCGCGTTCTCCACGGTCTTTGCCTGCTCACGGGTAAGCATTTCGCCTTCGCGGAACATCACTTCGCCGGTTTGCGGATCAACGATGTCCTCCAGCAGGGTGCGGCCCCAGATACGGTCGGCCAGCGGCTCGATGACCTGCTTGCCGTCGGTGATCGCCTTGACGTAAATGCCGCGGGGGCGCTCGCCATGGGAGGCGAAGCAGTCGTCCTCACGCACCACCACATCCTGCGAAATATCCACCAGACGGCGGGTCAGATAACCCGAGTCGGCGGTACGCAGTGCGGTGTCGGCCAGTCCCTTGCGGGTACCGTGGGAGGAAATGAAGAATTCCAGTACGGTCAGGCCTTCACGGAAGTTTGCCTTAATGGGCACCTCAATGATCTTGCCGGACGGGTTGGCCATCAGTCCGCGCATACCCGCCAGCTGGCGGATCTGGTTGGTGTTACCACGGGCGCCCGAATGCGCCATCATGTAGATGGGGTTAAAGCGGCCCAGACCGTCCATCATGGCCTTGGTGACCTTATCGGTGGTGTCCTGCCAGGTGCGCACCACGCGGTTATAACGTTCGTCCTCGGAGATCAGGCCTTCACTGAAGGCGTTCTCGATCTTCTTAACCTCATTCTCCGCCGCTTCCAGCAACGCCGGCTTTTCCGGCGGGATCTGCACGTCGGACACCGAAACGGTGACCGCGCCCAGGGTGGAGTATTTGAAGCCCAGCGCTTTAACAGCATCCAGCACCTCGGTGGTTCGGCTGCCGCCGTGCACGGTGAAGCAGCGGTAAATAATCTCGCCCAGCTTGCTCTTGCCTACCAGATCGTTGATCTCCAGCTCCAGCTCATTGCCGGGCACCGAGCGATCCACATAGCCCAGATCCTGGGGGATGGCGGTGTTGAACACCCAGCGTCCCACGGTGGTATCCAGCAGCTTGCTGTGCATCACACCGTCGATCTCTCTGCGCACGCGGATCTTCACCTGCGCCTGCAGATCGATCTCCTTGAGCTCGTAAGCCATGAAGGCTTCCTCGGGATCGGCAAAAATACGGCCTTCGCCCTTGGCGCCGGGGCGCACAATGGTCATGTAGTACACGCCGATAACCATGTCCTGCGTGGGGATGGTGACCGGGCGGCCGTCGTTGGGCTTGAGCAGGTTGGTGCTGGAGAGCATCAGGAAGCGGCTCTCGGCCTGGGCTTCCACGCTCAGCGGCACATGGACTGCCATCATATCGCCGTCAAAGTCTGCGTTGAACGCGGTGCAACACAGGGGATGCAGCTTCAGCGCCTTGCCCTCAATGAGGATGGGCTCGAAGGACTGGATACCCAGACGGTGCAGCGTGGGCGCGCGGTTCAGCATGACCGGGTGTTCCTTGATGACATCCTCCAGGATGTCCCACACCTCGGGGCGAACCCGCTCCACCATGCGCTTGGCGGACTTGATGTTGTGCGCGTGGCCATCCTTGACCAGGCGCTTCATCACAAAGGGCTTGAACAGCTCCAGTGCCATTTCCTTGGGCAGACCGCACTGATACATTTTCAGGCTCGGGCCTACCACGATAACCGAACGGCCGGAGTAGTCCACGCGCTTGCCCAGCAGGTTTTGACGGAAACGTCCCTGCTTGCCGCGCAGCATATCGCTCAGCGACTTCAGCGGCCGGTTTCCCGGGCCAGTAACGGGGCGGCCGCGCCGTCCGTTATCGATGAGGGCGTCTACCGCCTCCTGCAGCATGCGCTTTTCGTTGCGCACAATGATGTCCGGCGCGCCCAGCTCCAGCAGCTTCTTCAAGCGGTTGTTGCGGTTCAGCACGCGGCGGTACAGATCGTTCATGTCGGCGGTGGCAAAACGGCCGCCGTCCAGCTGCACCATGGGCCGGATCTCCGGCGGAATGACGGGCAGCACGTCCAGGATCATCCACTCAGGCTTGTTGCCCGAGGTGCGGAAAGCCTCCGCCACCTCCAGACGCTTGATGGCGCGGGCACGCTTTTGCCCGGTAAAGTCTTCGATCTCCTGGCGCAGCTCGGTGGTGAGCTTCTCCAGGTCGATGTCCCGCAGCAGCTTCTTCACATACTCGGCACCCATGCCGGCGACAAAGGCATCGCCGTAGGTGTCGCGCGCCTCGCGGTACTCGCGGTCGGTCAGCAGCTGCTTGTAGGTCAGCGCCGTCGTGCCTGGATCGGTCACGATATAGGAGGCGAAGTACAGCACGCGCTCCAGCAGGCGCGGGGACATATCCATCAGCAGCCCCATCCGGGAAGGGATGGCGCGGAAATACCAGATATGGGACACGGGCGCGGCCAGGTTGATGTGGCCCATGCGCTCGCGGCGCACCTTGGCGCGGGTCACTTCCACGCCGCACTTGTCGCAGACAATGCCCTTATAACGGATGCGCTTGTACTTGCCGCAGTGGCACTCCCAATCCCGCATGGGCCCGAAGATACGCTCGCAGAACAGACCGTCCCGCTCGGGCTTCAGGGTGCGGTAATTGATGGTTTCGGGCTTTTTTACCTCGCCATAGGACCACTCCAGAATTTTTTCGGGCGAAGCAAGACCGATCTTCATGGAATCAAAGTTATCCAGGTTAAAGATGATCTTGCCGTCGGTTTTCGTTTCTTTTTCCACTCTGTTTTCCATCATCGGCAATACCCCTTAATTCTCGTCGTCGTCGGTCTCGTCGTCCAGGCCCAGGTCGGAGAGCAATTCTTCGGGGGAAAGATCGAAGTCGTCACTCAAGACGCCTTCCGTCTCCTGCGTATCCTCATCCCCTGCACCCTCGGCGGTTTCGTCGTAATCGGTGGGCACGCCCAAGTTATCATAATCGGCGGAGGAGTTGTTCTCCTCCAGCTCGCGGCGGGGCTGCGACGGATAATCGTCGTCGTCCAGCTCGCGGATCACCAGCTCCTCGCCCTGCTCGCCCAGCACCTTCACGTCCAGCGCCAGCGACTGCATCTCCTTGATCAACACCTTAAAGGACTCGGGGATGCCGGGTTCGGGGATGTTCTCGCCCTTGACAATGGCTTCATAGGTCTTCACGCGGCCCACCACATCGTCGGACTTGACGGTGAGGATCTCCTGCAGGGTATGCGCCGCGCCGTAGGCCTCCAGCGCCCACACTTCCATCTCGCCGAAGCGCTGCCCGCCGAACTGCACCTTGCCGCCCAAAGGCTGCTGGGTGACCAGCGAGTAGGGGCCCGTGGAACGGGCATGGATCTTGTCGTCCACCAGATGGATCAGCTTGAGCATATACATATAGCCCACGGTCACCGGGTTTTCAAAGGGTTCGCCGGTACGGCCGTCATAAAGCAGGGTTTTGCCGTCGCCGCGGAAACCGTTCTCCAGCAGCAGCTCCTGAATGTCTTCCTCGGTGGCGCCGTCGAACACGGGGGTGGCTACATGCCAGCCCAGCGCCTTGGCGACCCAGCCCAAGTGAACCTCCAGCACCTGCCCGATGTTCATACGGGAAGGCACGCCCAGGGGGTTCAGCACGATTTGCAGCGGCGTGCCGTCGGGCAGGAAAGGCATATCCTCTTCGGGCAGCACGCGGGAAATAACGCCCTTGTTACCATGGCGTCCCGCCATTTTGTCGCCCACCTGCACCTTGCGGCGCTGCGCCACGTACACGCGCACCATTTCGTTGACGCCCGGAGGCAGCTCGTCATGGTTGTCGCGGTTGAAGGTTTTGACGTCCACCACGATGCCCTGCTCGCCGTGAGGCAGCTTCAGCGACGTGTCACGCACTTCGCGTGCCTTTTCGCCGAAGATGGCGCGCAACAGCTTTTCTTCGGGGTTCAGCTCGGTCTCGCCCTTGGGCGTGACCTTGCCCACCAAAATATCGCCCGAATGCACCTCGGCACCCACGCGGATGATGCCGCGCTCGTTCAGATCCTTCAGGGCATCCTCGCCCACGTTGGGGATCTCTCGGGTGATCTCCTCGGGCCCCAGCTTGGTATCGCGGGACTCCAGCTCATACTCTTCAATATGAATGGAGGTAAACACGTCCTCCTTCACCAGCCGTTCGCTGATGAGGATAGCGTCCTCGTAGTTGTAGCCTTCCCAGGACATGAACCCGATGAGGATGTTCTTGCCCAGAGCCAGCTCGCCCTGATCCACCGAAGGACCGTCGGCAATGACCAGACCCTTGGTTACCCGCTGGCCTTCCTTGACGATAGGCCGCTGGTTGATGCAGGTGCCCTGGTTGGAGCGCAGGAACTTCAGCAGCGAGTATCTGCGCTTGGTGCCGTCGTCGCAGCGCATGGTGATGCTGTTGGCCGACACCTTTTCAATTACGCCGTCCTGCTCTGCCTGCACGCACACGCCCGAATCGCGGGCGGCGCGGAACTCCATGCCGGTGCCGATATACGGCGCCTGGGTCTTGAGCAGCGGAACAGCCTGACGCTGCATGTTGGAACCCATCAGCGCGCGGGATGCGTCGTCGTTCTCCAGGAAGGGGATCATGGCCGTCGCCACCGAAACAACCTGCTTCGGGGAAACGTCCATATAATCGATCAGCTCCTGCGGCGCCTCGATGATGTCTTTATAGGCGCGCGCCGAAACGCGTTCGTGAATGAAGTGGCCTTCGTCGTCCATGGGCTCGTTGGCCTGGGCGATGACGTACTGATCCTCCTCATCGGCGGTCATGTACTTGATTTCGCTGGTCACCACGCCGGTTTTCTTGTCCACCCGGCGATAGGGAGATTCCATAAAGCCGTACCCGTTGATGCGGGCGTAAATGGCCAGAGAACCGATCAGGCCGATGTTGGGGCCTTCAGGCGTCTCAATGGGGCACATACGGCCGTAGTGAGAGTGGTGAACGTCACGCACCTCAAAGGTGGCGCGGTCGCGGTTCAGGCCGCCGGGGCCCAGAGCGGACAGACGCCGCTTATTGGTCAGCTCGGCCAGAGGGTTGGTCTGATCCATGAAGTGGGACAGCTGAGAGCTGCCGAAGAACTCCTTGATCGCGGCGGTGACCGGGCGGATGTTGATGAGCGACTGTGGCGTCAGCTTATCGGGATCCTGAATGGCCATACGCTCCTTGACCACGCGCTCCAGGCGCGCCAGACCGATGCGGATCTGGTTTTGCAGCAGCTCACCCACCGAGCGCACACGGCGGTTGCCCAGATGATCGATGTCATCGGTGCGGCCTACGCCGTAGAACAGACCGATCATATAGCTCAGAGCGGCAAAAATATCATCCGGATAAATATACTTCGGCACCAGATTGTCCACGTTGGCGCGGATGGACTCCTTCAGGGCGTCCAGATCTCCGGCCGCATCGGCAATGATGGCCTTGAGCATGGGGGCGTGCACCATTTCGTTCAGACCCAGCTGGGCGGCATCCAGTCCCAGCGGGGAAAGATAAATGCCGGCATCCACGAAGTTGTTGCCCAGCACGCGCAGCGTGCGGGATTCCAACGCCAGATCGACGGCGGAAATGCCGGCGTTCTGGATCTCCCAGGCTTTTTCGCGGGAGATCTTCTCCCCGGCCTTCACCAGCACTTCGCCGGTGTCGGGATGGATCACGTCCGTCGCGGCATGTTGGTTGGTAATGCGCAGCGCCAGCGACAGCTTTTTGTTGAGCTTATAGCGACCCACACGCGCCAGATCGTACCGGTGGGAGTCAAAAAACAAAGAATTCAGCAAAGAGCGGGCGCTCTCCACCACGGGGGGCTCGCCGGGACGCAGGCGATGATAGATCTCCAGCAGACCGGAGTCCTCATCCTTGGCGCCGTCGCGCTCCATGGTCAGCAGCAGGCGCTCTTCCTCGCCCAGCAGCTCGGTGATCTGGGCGTCGGTGCCATAGCCCAACGCGCGGATAAGCACGGTGGCCGGCAGCTTGCGGGTGCGGTCAATGCGTACCCACAGCACATTGTTGGCGTCGCTTTCAAATTCCAGCCACGCGCCCCGGTTGGGGATCACGGTGGCGCCATACATGGGGGTGCCCGTTTTGTCCATGGTTTCGCTGTAGACCGCACCGGGCGAGCGAACCAGCTGAGAAACGATGACGCGCTCGGCGCCGTTGATGATAAACGTGCCCTGGTCGGTCATCAGCGGGAATTCGCCCATGAACACTTCCTGCTCCTGAACCTCTCCCGTGCCGCGGTTGACCAGGCGTACCTTCACCTTTAAAGGCGTGGCGTAGGTCACGTCGCGTTCCTTGCACTCCACCACCGAATATTTGGGCTCTTTTTCCACCCGGTAATCCACCAGCTCGAGGCTGAGCGTATCGTTATAGTCGGTGATGGGAGAGATATCGTTGAGGGCCTCGCGCAAGCCATGCCGGATAAAATGCTCGTAGGAATCCTTTTGCACGGCAATCAGATTGGGCGGATCGAGAACTTCGTTGATCTTGCCAAAACTCATGCGGGTGCGTTGACCGGTGTCCATCGGCTTGACCTTGACTACATGCGCCATGTAATTAATCACCCCTGAAAAAAATTTATGTGTCTAAAAACACTGTGCTTGACTTTTTCGGCGCAGTGTATACTATAGATACCAGCACCGAAAAGCATCATCCAGTAGTATAACCACTGGAAAATGATGGGATACCGCCTTTCGCAAGGCACATACGCACATATACGCATGGCATGAAACCCCACCTTAATGCGTCTACCTATGTTATCACAGCTGTCAAGTGCTGTCAACGATCTTTTTTACATTCCTACTGTATTTTTTGCAAAAACCTTGAGGGAGGCCGCCATGAACGTGTCCGCCTGTATGCGCTTTGCTGTGCGGCTGGCCGCGCTTTGCCGCGCGCTTCCCGGCTGGTTTTTGTTTGTCCTTTGCTGCCTGCCCGTCGTTGTGGCAGGCTTTTTCTTTTTTTATCATCGACGGTTTACCTTAAGGGCGCTGCTGCTTTGCGGGATGCTGTGTCTGGGTGTGGGCGTGCTGGCCGGCGCGCGGCTCACCTTCGGGCAGGCGCAGGCCACCCGAGCAGCGGGCGATATGACCCGGGCCTATGGGCTGTATGCCTCCCTTCCCGCTGCTTACCGCCGGGCGGGCGACTGGGCGGCGTTATGCCAGGCCTGGTTATGCGCGCAGGACGGCCGCTTTGGCGAGGCTGCCTCTGTGGCGGTGAAGTTGGAAGATTTCGCGCCCGCCCAGAGCCTGCTGGATACCTGGGGCTGCCGCATGGCGCAGGCGCGCCTGTGGGATGGAGATCTGCCCGGGGCGGCCGCGCTGTGCAGCCGCAACCGGGGCATGACCGCGCCCGCGCGGTGGGATATTTTGCTGGCTTGCGCTTGGGATGCGCAGGACAAGGGCGAGCTGATGCACAGCGCCAGCCTGTGCGCCGCCCTGCTGAGCGAGGGCTATGCCCTGGCGGATGTGCTGCGCGCCGCGCGCTGCTGCTGGTTTCCCCAAGGCCGGGAGGCCACGCACTGCCCCATGCCCGCCAACGCGGCGCGGCTGTTTTCTTTTCGCCTGACGAACGGCGCGGGCGACGACCTGCGCCGCGGCCTGCCCCAGCCCGTGTGCCGCCTTTACAGCGCGCTGCGCACCGGCGCTTATCTGCGCTTTGCCGTGCTGCCGGCCTATCCCACGCTTTCGGGGCTATGGACGGCGCAGGACGGCAGCGCCGCCATCTTTGTGCCCCGGCCGTCGGGGGACTACACGCTGGTGCGCCTTTGGGCGGATGGTTACCGGGTGCAGAACATTTATTTGTCGGCAGGCTACCTGACCACGCGGGGCGGCGCGGCGGTGTGCCGCCCCACCCCGCTGAGCCGCGGTCGCTTGCAGCTGGACTTTCCCGCCGAAACGCTTATCCTGCAAAAAACATCGGAATTCCTTCCATAAAAAGGCATCCATGATTTTGCCGCGGCTTACGCAAGCTAATGGCAAAACTCAAGGAGGATGATTTTTTATGAAAACAAAGATCCGGCTGCTGGCCGGGCTTTTGAGCGGCGTGCTGGCCGTTGGCGGTCTTGCCGGCTGCGCCCGCACCCAACCCCAGGCCACCCCCGCCCCGGGCACCACCGCCGGCACGCCCTCGGCCGACACGCAAAAGAAGGTCACAGTGGAGTTCTTTCAGCAAAAGCGCGAAGTGGTGGATATTATTGACCAGATCATCGCCGCCTTCACCGCCCAAAACCCCAACATCACCATTGAGCAGAACAACATCCCCGACTCGGGCACCGTGCTCAAGACCCGCTGCGCCAGCGGCGACGTGCCCGATTTGTTCTCCAGCTGGTTCAACGCCGACGGCAAGCTGCTCATCGACGAAGGCTATGTGCGGGACATCACCGGCGAAGCCTTCATGGAGAAGGTTGAGGAGCCTTATAAAGAATTCACCCGCTACAAAGACGCCAACTATATGCTGCCCGTGTCGCTGAACTTCGTGGGCGTGTTTTACAACAAAAAGATCTTTGAGGAAAAGCAGGTGGAGATCCCCACCACGCTGGAGCAGTTTTATCAGGTGTGCGACAAGCTCAAGGCCGACGGCGTGCAGCCCCTGCAGGTCACCGACAAGGAGCAGTGGACCCTCGGCCATGCCGGCACCACCGTCATGGAAAACCTGATGGACACGGATCAGATCCTGGAGGTCATCAACGGGGATTTAAGCGTTAAGGACATTCCCGGCATGGACAAATATGCCGATTTTCTGGAAAAGACCCGCAAGGAATATGTGCAGAGCGATTATTTGGGCACGGGCTATGAGGCCGGGCTGGGCGACTTTGCCAACGGAACCGGCGCCATGCTCATTCAGGGCAACTGGATCATCCCCGTGCTGCGCAAGGCCAACCCCGGCTTTGCGTTCGGCGTGTTCCCCTTCCCCGCCGAAAAAGCCGAGGATACCAAGCCGCACTGGGGCATCGACTACGCGCTGTGCCTAAGCGCCCAGCCCAAGGACGCCGCCAAGGGCGACGCCGCCGTTCAGTTCCTGAACTATTTTGTGGACAAGGGCGCCCAAACCTGGGCCGATGAGGACGGCTCCCTGTCCTGCATCAAGGGCGTCAACAGC
The DNA here is from genome assembly GCA_028693155.1 of Eubacteriales bacterium. GTDB lineage: Bacteria > Bacillota > Clostridia > Christensenellales > UMGS416 > STF2-111. Next base: position 16,172 of record JAQUVY010000004.1, on the reverse strand, counting down.
GGGCTGCCCGAATACGCCGCCATCACCGAAAAGATCCAGGCGGGGCAGGCCATCGCCGGCCCCATGGATTCGGACTGGCCGGCCGGGCTGTACGATCAATTTGTCATCGTGAAGCAGAACTTCCTGACCACCTGGGCCCGGGAGGCCTTCTATAAGGAGCTGGATCAGACCTTTAAGGACTTCAAACAATAGCCCCTCTGTGCCGATCTGAAAACGCGGTTCCATGAGCCGCGTTTTTTGCTGCCCCTTTTCTTTCCAGTATGCCGCGCCCTGATCTGCAAAAGCTATTTTCGGCACCTTTTGGGTGCGGAAAGGAAGTGTCCGTTTTGAAATCCGCCTCCCACCGCCGCCGTTCGGGCAGCGGCACCTATTTGGCCTTCGTGCTGCCCGCCTCGGCGCTGTATACGCTGTTCCTGATTGTCCCCATTGGTATCGGCATCTATTACTCCCTGACCAACTGGAACGGCGTCTCCCGCACTCATGAATTCATCGGGCTGGACAACTACATCAAAATGTTCCAGGACAGCCGCATGCTCAACTCTCTGGGCTTTACCTTTCGCTACACCGCCATGCTGGTGGTGGGGGTGCTGGTGCTGGCGCTGGCGTGCGCGCTGTGCCTGAACATGCGCATCAAAGGGCAAACCTTTTTCCGGGCCGTGTTTTTCTTTCCCGCCGTGCTGTCCATGGTGGTCATCGGCCTTATGTGGAATGAGATTCTTTACCGCATCGGTCCTATGATCGGTCAGGCGCTGAACATTGAAATTTTAAAGAAAAGCATTCTTTCGGATCCGGCCACCGCGCAGTACGGCATTTTGCTGGTAAATCTTTGGCAGGGCGTGGCCACGCCCACGGTGCTGCTGCTGGCCGGTCTGCAGGTAATCCCGCAGGAGCTGTACGAGGCGGCCACCATCGACGGCGCAAACGCCTGGCACCGCTTTCGTTCCATCACCCTGCCCTACCTCATGCCCGTGCTCAACGTGGTGCTGGTGCTGACACTCAAGGCCGGCCTCACGCTCTTTGACCTGCTGCGCGGCATGACCGACGGCGGCCCCGGGCGCGCCACCGAATCCATTGGTCTGCTTATTTATCGCAACGCCTTTGCGGAAAACCGCTTTAGCTTCGGCGTGGCGCAGTCCGTGGTGCTGTTTCTCATCATCGCGCTGGTGTCGGTGGTGCAGTTTTGGCTGACCCGCGAAAAGGAGGGCATCTGATATGCGTGTGCGCATTCGCCCGGGAAAAATTTTGATTTATCTCTTCGTTGCCCTGGGCTCGCTGATCGTGCTGTTCTCCATGTATCTGACGGTGGCAACGGCCTTTAAGACGCCGGCGGAAATTTCCGAAAACTTTTTTGCGCTGCCCAAAAGCTTTTATCTGGAAAACTTTCGCTATATCCTCAGCCGCTCCAGCTTTCTGACCTATGTGAAAAACTCGGTCATCGTGACCGTGGCCTCCATCGCGCTCATCGTAGTCGTCACCCCCATGGTCTCCTACGCCATCGCCCGGAAAATGCGGGTATCCAAGTTTTACAACGGGCTTTATTATTACCTGCTGATGGCCATTTTTGTGCCCTTTCAGGTCATCATGGTGCCCCTGACGCTGGTGCTGAACAAGCTGAACCTGATGAACCTGCCCGGGCTGATCCTGTGTTATCTGAGCTTCGCGCTGGCGCAGTCCGTGTTTCTCTATGTGGGGTACCTGCGCTCCATCCCCGGGGAGCTGGAGGAATCGGCGCTGCTGGACGGCTGCACCGTTTTGCAGACCTTCTTCCGCATTGTTTACCCGCTCATCATGCCTATGACCTCCACCATCATCATCCTCAACGCCCTGTGGATCTGGAACGACTTCATGCTCCCCCTGCTGGTGCTGAACAAATCCTCAAGAATGTGGACCATGCCGCTGTTCATGTTCAACTTCAAAAACCAATACAGCTTTGAGGCAAACCTGGCCTTCGCCGCCTTCCTTCTGGCGCTGCTGCCCATCCTGGTGCTGTATGTTTTCATGCAAAAGTATATCGTGTCGGGTCTGACGGCCGGAGCGGTAAAGGGTTGATGCTATTTTGTAAAATATGCCGCGCAAGCGCCCGCGCACCCATGCCATGCCTTGACAAGGAGGGGAAAAACAGAAATAATAATCATATATAAACAGAAAAAGAAAAACGGAATCGGCGGTAAAACGCAAGCGGTGTGCGGCTATGGCAGTTGTGTTTCAAAACACCTTCGTGAACTCTGCCCAAATGGGCTCGTTTCAGGCCATCGATAACATCATTTTGCACTATTATGAGGACGGGGAAGGCCGCCCTGTTCTTCTTTTGCCGCCGGCAGGGCTGTCGCTGTTTACCTTCCGGCGCAACATCCCCTACCTGGGGCAGTTCTGCCGCACCATCGCGCTGGATCTGCCGGGCGGGTACACCCGCTTTCCCGCCGACGCGGACTTCTCCCCCCAGGGCATGGCCGCACTCATCGCCCGCTTCCTTGAAGCGCTGGGGTTGGAAAAGGTGGTGCTGTGCGGCGCGGGGGAAGGCGGCATTTACGCGCTGGAAACCGCCCTGCGCTACCCCGCGCTCGTTTCGGCGCTGGTGCTGGTCAGCCCCGGCAGCGTCACGCGCACCTACCCTTTGAGCATGCGCTATTTGGACAGCCCGCGGGTGGGTGAGTTCTTTATGAATCGGTTCAGCGCCGGCATTTTGGCGCGCTTTCTCTCCTGGTGCTATTTTGACGAAACGCTGGTCAACGGCTATATGCTGCGGCAGTGTATGCTGCCCTATGACATCGCCCAGGCGCGCCAGGGGCTGCTGCTTCAGTTGCGGGGCTATCAGGACGGCTTTGTGTTCGATCATCTGCACCGGGCACAGCAGCCTGCGCTGCTGGTGTGGGGCGATCGGGACGCCGCGCACCCCCCGGCCATGGCGCGGGAATTTCTGAATGAAATGCCCGACTGCCGCCTCCTTAAGCTTCCCCGCTGCGGCTATTTGCCGCACGAGGAAAAATCCCGCGAATTTAACCATGCCGTGCTGGAATTTTTGGATTCCCTGCCCGAAGCGCAAGCCGGGCGGCGCCGTTACCGGCAGATCAGGATCAACTTTGAAACTTGAGAAACTGATTTTACGCGATTTTCGCAATTACAGCGAGCTGACCCTCTCTTTTGCAGAGGGCGTTACCGTGTTCACCGGGGAAAATGCCCAGGGCAAAACCAATCTGGTGGAAGCGGTCTATTTGTGCTGCACCGGGCGCAGCCACCGCACCGCTCACGATAAGGAGCTGATCCGCCGCGGGTGCGAGCAGGCTTATGTGCGCTGCGACGCGGCGCACCGGGACGGCATGCACCGGGTGGAGCTGGGGCTCAACGCCAGCGGGCGCAAATCCCTGCGGGTAAACGGCCTGCCCGCCCGCCGTCTGGGCGAGCTGATGGGGCATGTCAACGCCGTCATTTTTTCCCCAGAGGATCTGAACATGCTGCGGGGAGGCCCGGGCGGCCGCCGCCGGTTCATGGATATGGAGATCTCCCAGAGCAACGCCGTTTATTTTTACGAGCTGCAGACCTACCAACGGGCGCTGCTGCAGCGCAACGCCCTGCTCAAGGGCCTGCGCCTGCGCGAGCGGGACGCCGACACGCTGGACGTATGGGACGAGCAGCTGGCGCGCAGCGGCGCACGCATCGCGCTGCGGCGGCGGGAGTTTTTTACCCGGCTGGAGCCGCTGGCCGTCGCCCTGCACGAGCGCATCGCCAAGGACAGCGTCCTTTCCCTGCGCTATCGCGGGTGCGTGGAAAGCGACCGGGAGGACGAGGCCGAAGCCGAGCTGCTGGAGAAGCTGCGCCGCAGCCGCGATGTCGACCTGCGGCTGCTGGCCACCCAGGCGGGGCCGCACCGCGACGACATCGCCTTTGCCATAGACGGCGCGGAGCTGCGCGCCTATGGCTCCCAGGGGCAGCAGCGCACGGTGGCCATCGCGCTGAAGCTGGCAGAGCTGGCCATCTTGGAACAAAGCACCGGGGAATCGCCGGTGCTGATACTGGACGACGTGCTCAGCGAGCTGGATGAAAACCGGCGGCGCAGCCTGCTTTGCGCCGTGGGCGATACCCAGACGCTTATCACCTGCGTGCGGGTGGAGGCGGAGCTGGCGGCGCTGGGCGTGGCAGCGCAAACCTATCAGGTACACCAAGGCGCGGTAAAAAAGCAATAACCTTTTTCCTTCGGCGCCCGCGCGTGGTATAATGTGCCCGGGGACTTTCCGGCAAGTGCCAAAGAAACGGCGTTTATCTGCCCCGCTGCCCCGGTGGCCGGGCAAAGCGCCGGTGAAATTTTCGGAGGATCGTTTTGAAGAAGCAGAAGAGTTTTTATGTGGTGCTGGGCATTTTGGGCGCGGCACTGCTGTGCGGAATCGTGCTCCTGATCGGGATGAACCGCAACGGCCGCATCATTCGCGCCCGGTCGGAGCATTTTTCCTTTTATTGCTACCGGCAGGAGGTGGCCTACGCCAAAGAGCTGGCCCCCAAGCTGGAGGAGGTTTACACCAAGGCCGCAGAATATCTGGGCATCAAGAGCGCGGGCACCATTTCGGTGGTGATCCACCGCAGCTCGCAGGAGCTGACGGAGCTGACGGGCAGCGACGCGCCCGGCGCGGCACCGCTGGCCGTGCTGGCCGATTCCAAGCTGCACCTGTGCTGCGCCGAGCAGGACTCGGCTTTGCAGATGCAGGCCGTCACTTACCAGATGGTGCGCCAGATGGTGCGCTCCGTCATCGGCACCAACGACACCTACCTGCTGACCGACGCCTTTGCCGCCTTTATGGCGCAGGGCGGAGACCGCGCCTCCTACTACACCGGGGGGGACGCCTCCAACGCACCTCTGCCCTCGGCCATGACCGACGGCGCCTCCAGCGCGCTGTACCCCGACTTTCTCGCCCGGGGGGAGAGCAACTATGCCTGCCTCTACGCGGCGTTCCTCACCGATGAAGAGGAAGGAACCGCTCTTCTAAAAACCCTGCGGGGAGGCTCGCCCTGCCGCTTTAAACGAGCCACCGGTTACGAAGAGACTGCTTGGGACGCCCTGTGGAAGCAATGGCTTGCCCAGCCCGCGCCCTACTCCAGCGTGTCTTAAGGGGGCTTTTTATGACATCGGACGGTGCATATGCGTTATGGATCCGCTGCTTTAACCAAGGAACCTTCGAGCCGCTGGGTCCCTATCTGCGCCCCGATTGCGTATTTGCCAGTATAGATTCCATTTATACCTACGAAGGCCCCCAGCGGGTGGTCAAGCAGCTGAGCAAGCGCTTTGGCCTGTACGCGGGGTATGACGGGCAGGCCTTCTCGGGTTTTGTGCAGGACAGAGGCCTGTTTGACGAGCCGCATTACCGCGTATGCGCGCTCATCACCGGCCCGGCCAAGCAGGACGTGCGGTTTCTTGTGCGTCTGACGCTGAAGCTGGGCAAGATCACACGGGTGGAGTTTTGCTCCCCCGAGGGCGAAACCTACACCCGCGGAGAAAAACTGACCTGAGGAGAAATATATGGCGGTTCAAGCATGGATGCAGCGCCTGGTGCAATGGCAGCAGCAGGTGTCGTTTAACCTGACCGATCTCATTTGGCTGCTGCTGCTGGCGGCGGTCATCGTTTTGTTTTCCAAGGTTGCGGTCAAGCTGATCCGCTTTCTTCTGGTGCTGGCCATGATCGTGCTGACGCTGGGCTTTTTGTTTACCAGCGGTCTTTTGCCCATGACGCTGCTAGGCGCGTAAGGAGCGTGGATATGCCGGGTCTTGCATTGCTTCATTTTTCCCAAATCACCGAAGATGCCTATTGGGACTATCTGCGCGATTGGCAAAGCACGGGCGAGCGTATCGTCCCCTTTGCCAGCGCGCCCCACGACCTGCCCTTTTCCATGTGGCGTTCCCAGCTGCAGGCGCTGGAGGATCCCGCGTGCTGCCCTGCCCATCTGGTGCCCGCTACGCTGTATTTCCTAAGCGACGGCTCCGCGCTGCTGGGCGCGGTGGACATTCGCCACACCCTAAACGGAGGCCTGGCACACACCGGCGGCCACATCGGCTACGGGGTGCGACCCAGCTGCCGCAGGCAGGGTTATGCCTGTGCCATGCTGGGGTTGGCGCTGCCTTTGGCTCATGACCTTGGAATCCGGCGCGCGCTCATCACCTGCGACGATACCAACGCCGGCTCGGCGCGGGTCATTGAAAAGGCGGGCGGCGTGCTGGAAAACAAGGTTTCCGATGGAGATCATCTCATCCGGCGCTATTGGGTCGCCACGCGCTGAAACACATACACGCGCAGACCCCTGCATATAGAAATGCAGGGGTCCTATTTTTTTTGCGGAGCGTGGAAGGATGAACACCATCTGGATCATTTTGCTGGCCGCCTCGGCGGTCTGCGCCATTGTTTTTGGTAAGGGGGAAGCGCTGGGCGGTGCGGCGCTGGCCGGTGCCGCCCGCGCGGTGGAAACCGTGCTGGGGCTGTGCGCGGCCTTTGCCCTGTGGAGCGGCGTTCTCAAAGCCGCGCAGGCCTGCGGCGTTCAGCGATTGCTGTCCCGCCCGCTGGCACCCCTGCTGAAAAAGCTGTTTCCCACAGCCTTTGCCGATGAAGAGGCACGCCAAGCCATCACCGCCAACCTTGCCGCCAATATGCTGGGTCTGGGCAACGCCGCCACGCCTGCGGGCATCGCCGCCATCGCGCGCATGAAAACGCTGGAAAACAGCGCAGGCACCGCGACCGACGAAATGTGCATGTTTTTGGTGCTGAACATGTCCTCTGTGCAGTTGTTTCCCGCCACGGTGGTGGCGCTGCGGGCGGCCGCAGGGTCTGCATCTCCGGCAGATATTGCGCTGCCCGCGCTGCTGGCCACGGTGGTGACTACCATTTTCGGCATCACCGCTACCTGGGTGCTGGCACGGGTGCGCCGCCATGGGTAAATTCATCGTTCCCGCGCTGCTGCTGGCGCTGGTGGGGTGCGGCGCGCTGCGGGGGGTCAAGCTGTACGACGCCTTTGTGGAAGGCGCCTGGGAGGGGCTGCGCACGGCGGCACGCATTTTGCCCTACCTGCTGGGCGCGCTGGTGGCAGTGGAGATGATGAAGATCTCGGGCGCCATGGATGTGCTCAGCGCGCTGCTGCGCACGCCGCTAAAATGGCTGGGGCTGGACAGCTCCCTGTCCGCCCTGGTGGTGCTGCGGCCTTTTTCCGGCTCGGCCGCGCTGGCCGCCCTGCAGGATGTGTTCATCCAGACCGGCCCGGACAGCCCGGCCGCCCGCACCGCCTGCGTGCTCATGGGCTCCACCGAAACGGTGGTTTATACCATATCGGTCTACTTTAGCAGCCAGGGCATAACAAAAAGCCGCCACACGCTGCCCGCTGCATTGATCTCCATGCTGGCGGGCATTGTGGCGGCCTCCCTGTTGTGCCGGGTGATGTAAGGGATTACAGCAGCAGCTTCAACAGCGCTGCCGCCAGCACCACGCCCGCTGCCATCAGCGCCCACACCTTCCAGTCGGCCGGTGCGGACACAAAGGCCTTTGCCATGGGGCAGGCCTCGTTGCAGTCCTTGCAGGGGTGATCCTCCCGCGTTCTGCGGGGGCAGGCTTCCGGCTCCTTCATTGGTACACTTCCTCTTTGAGCACGCCGATGTAGGGGAGGTTGCGGTAGCGCTCGGCATAATCCAGCCCATAACCCACCACAAAGGCGTTGGGGATGACATAGCCCACATAATCGGCATCAATCTCGGCGGTGCGGCGGCTGGGCTTATCCAGCAGCGCGCAGATCTTCACCGAGGCGGGCTTCCGGCTGCACATCACATCGTACAAATATTTAAGCGTGTTCCCCGTGTCCAGAATATCCTCCACGATGAGCACATGGCGTCCCTCCACGGACACGTCCAGATCCTTGATAAAGCGCACCTTTCCCGTGGTGCTGGTCTGACGGCCATAGGAGGACACGGCGATAAAATCCATCTCCAGCGGCGTTTCGATGGCGCGGATCAAATCGGAAAAAAACACCACCGCACCTTTGAGCACGCCCACCACCAGCAGGTCCTTGCCCGCGTAATCCTGGCTGATGGCCTTGCCCAGCTCGGCTACGCGCCGGGCAAGCGCCGCCTCATCGTACAGAATCTCTTTCACATCCTGGTTCATATTCCTTCTCTCCCTCGCTTTGATGATTCGGTATAAATTGCAGCCGCAGCACGCGGCTTGTGATTGGGGTAACGGCGGCCTGCCGGCTGAGGCACAGCCCCACCGCCCACAGCACCCGGTCGCCCGCGCACACCAGAGGCAGCGCGTCCCGCAGCCGGGCGGGAATCTTTTTGTCGATCAAAAAATCCTTGAGCTTTTTGCTCCCCGGGGCGCCCAGCGGGCAAATACCATCTCCCATGCGCCGGGTGCGCAGCACTGCGCCTTGGAGCGCCTCCGCATCCACCCACTGTTCCAGGGCGTTGTCATGGCGCAGGCTGTGCGGCCTTTGCGCCGCCTCCACGCGCAGCGTTCCCGACGGGCAGGCAAACTCTCCCTCGCCCAATAACGGTACCTCGTATCCCACTTTTTCATGGGGGAAGTAAAAAACCAGTGCTTGGGCATCACGCACCGCCTTAAGCCCCATGGGCAAATCCAAACTCTCGCCGGTGTGCCCATGTTTCAGCAGTGCAAGCACGGCCTCCACATGATCGGCCTCCAGATCGTGGCACACCCCCACCGCTTTGACCGCCCGGCGAATGACCCGGCGGCTCAGCGCCTCGTGCAGCCCCAGCAGCCCCGCCGCCTCCAGCCCTTCCTCGCTTCCCGGCAAACGCAGCGCGCCGTAGGCCTGCGCCGCCTGCTCCTCCAGATAGTCTTCGTCGGCGCGCAAAAGGCTCGCTGTTCGGCTCAGCACCCGGGACACCCCCGGGTTAAAGTGCTGCCGCAGATATGGCAGCAGCTCGTGGCGCACGCGGTTGCGGGGAATATCCAAGCAGGCGTTGCTGGCGTCCTCCCGCCAGGAAAGGCCTTCCTCGGCGCAGTATTGACGAATCTGCCCGCGCGTCACGCCCAGCAGCGGGCGCACAATGCCGGTTTCCTCGCGCGGCGCCATCGCCGCCAAACCCGCCGTGCCCGCGCCCCGCAGCAGCCGCAGAAGCACCGTCTCGGCCTGGTCGTCGCCGTGATGCGCCGTGCACAGCGCCGTGCAGCGCTGCTGCGTGCATACCACCCGAAAAAAAGCGTGGCGCGCCGTCCTGGCCGCCACCTCCACCGAGATATGCTCCGCGCGAGCCAACTCTTTTACCTGCGCTTCTCCACAAAAAAAAGGCACATCCCATTCCCGGCATAAGCGCTCCACAAAAAGCGCTTCTTCATCGCTTTCCACCCGCAGATGATGATTAAAATGCACCGCGCACAGCTCCACGCCCAGTTCCCTGCGCAAGGAGCACAGCACATGCAGCAGCGCCACCGAATCGGCTCCGCCCGACACGGCCACCGCCGCACGGCTGCCCGAAGGCAGCAATCCGCGCGTTACAATAAAATCCTTCACCTGAGCCCGCAAAGCACACCTGCCGAAATAAGATGCCATTATTGTAACTTCATTGCAAAGAAAAAACAAGATAGGCGGCAAGGGACGGCCAGCCCGTCGCTTCCTCACAAGCCCAGCGGTAAAGAGTGCCTGCCACCCTTTTATGTACCCAAGAGGGGTGCAGGGCGACCGCCCCCTAACCAGTGCTGCCCCAACGGCACTGGCAGCTGAAACACGCTCAACTTAAGCGCAATATTGCCGTGCAGCGGCAATATGAGAGCGGTGTAGGCAGAAAAATGCTAAAAATGCCCACAAGGGACTTCGCCCCTAACCAGTGCCGCCCCAGCGGCACTGGCGGCTGAAACACGCTCAACTTAAGCGCAATATTGCCGTGCAGCGGCAATATGAGAGCGGTGTAGGCAGAAAAATGCTAAAAATGCCCACAAGGGACTTCGTCCTTTGGGAACTCGCCTCCGGCGGGGGCCAAGGAGATTGGGGGACGTTACGATGCGTCCCCCAAATCCCCCTGGCAACCCCCATTCCCCCTCCCGTCTGGGGGTATCCCCCAGACCCCGGGGTAAAACCGCTTCTGCGCTTAAGAAATTGCTTCCGTGGCAGAAATCCTGCGGCGACCCCGTCGCTTTTTCACAAGCCCAATGGCCAAGGGCAAGCGCTAAACTCTTTATGTACCCAAGAAGGGGTTCAAGGGGCAGCCGCCCCTTGGGTGCAGGGCGACGCCCTGCCGGCATCATCGTTAGCAAAAACTCTTAGCTGCCCTCGCGCCGCGCCACCGCCTTTCGGAACACCTGCGGTATTCCTTATCGGCATCAGCGTCAGCAGAAGCTCTTAGCCGCCCTCGCGCCGCGCCGCCGCCTTTCGGAACACCTGCGGTGTTTCTTTCGGCATCAGCGTCAGCAGAAGCTCTTAGCCGCCCTCGCGCCGCGCCACCGCCTTTCGGAACACCTGCGGTATTCCTATCGGCATCATCGTCAGCAGAAGCTCTTAGCCGCCCTCGCGCCGCGCCAAAGGCGCGGCGCTTTCTACCCTGGCGCGCCAGCGCACCAGCTTATGACGCTCGCGGGTGGCGGCGGTGTTGCCGCGCGGCATGCGCACCTGCGCCGCCAGCACGGTCATATCATCCCGCCGCCCAAAGCGGTCGCACGCGCGGCGCATCAGCTCCTCCGCCAGTTTTTCGGGATCCTCACGGTTCAGCTTAGGCAGCGTGGCCTCCACTCACTCCATTTCCGTTTCGGCGCAAATGCCGTCGCTGAGCATGACCACCAGATCCCCATCCTCCAGCACCCGCCGCACCGCGCCGGGCGTCACGTTTTCCATAATGCCCAACGGCAAGCTGGGCGAAAGCACGCTCAGCACCCGGCTGCCCCGCAAAATAAACGAAGGGGGCGCGCCGATCTTGATGAACCGGGCCTCTCCCGCCACCAGATCCAGCTTGCAAAAATCCACCGTGGAATACATTTCGCTGGCCGACCGCAGCAGCATCACCTGGTTGATGGCGTCAAAAATAATATCCTCGGGAAAGCCCGCCGCATAAAACTTTTTCAGCAGCGAAATGGTAGCCTTGGATTCCATCGCCGCCCGCGCGCCTGTGCCCATGCCGTCGGACACGGCCATAAAATAGCCATCCTCCACCGCCATATGCACGCAGGAATCGCCGCACATTCCCGTTTCCCGCGCCATTTGGCGCATGGTGCAGGCCACGTGCATCATGGCCGCCTGCCGAAAGCACAGTGAGCAGGTTCCTGTTCCCTTGCATACATTGGGCGCCTTGCGCATGGGATACCCCAAGGCACGGCTGATGATGCTCTCCAGATTTCGGCACTTGCGCTTTCCCCCGCAGCCCTTCACCGCCGCGTTGACCACCAGCCCGCCCGCAGTCTGGTGCGCCACGGCGCTGCGCACCGACACGCCCGCGTTTTCCAGCGCCTGGCGCACCAATGCCGCCGCATCGTCGTCAAATCGAATTTGCAGATCCACCTGACCGGCCAGCTCCTCCATGACCCGGCTGACGCCCGACAGCTGCCGCCCCACCAGAAAACGACTTTCCTCAATGCGCTTGCGATAGCCGGTTTTAATGCGAAACAGGCTGTATACGGTGCGCAGGGAACGCATCACGGCCTCAAAGCGCCGGCATTTGCGGCGAAACTCGGGGGGGAAATCTTCTTCCAAAATGATGCGCCGTTTTCCCGGGGCGGTCAGCGTGCGGACAAAGCACTGATAGGTCACATAAAACTCCTTTTCCCAGCAGCGTTCAAAAAGCGGGCAGTCGCCGCACGCCTCGTCCGCCACCGCCTCCAGCAGCGGCGCCACATCCTCCATGGTGCCCGCTTCGCTGACCACCGCTTCGCTGAACACGCCGGACAGCTCCTCAAGGCACTGGGCAAAGCAGTCGATACGCTCCACCGTTTCGCTGCGCAGCTTGTCCAGCTTCAGCTCCCGCTGCCGCTCTCGCTCCTGCTGCGAAGGCAAAATGCTCTGCGCAAACTGCTTGGCCGGGCGCGTGGGCACCACCACAAGCGTCAGCGCTGCGGCGGCCGTCTCCAAAAGGGGCAGCGCCGGCACGGCAAACAGCGTCGTCCAGGCTGTCATGACCACATCGCCCAGCAGCAGCCCCAGCGCGCAAAAAACGCGCCCGGCCGGCCGAAACACGCCGCACAGCAATCCCCCCGCGCCCAGCGCCGCCGCCACCGACACATCCACACCACCCAGCGACAGCACCATGCCCACCCCCAGGCCGCAGGCCGCGCCCAACGCGCCGCCCCCCACCCAGGCCGCCCACAGTGTGAGCCCCGCCGCCAAAAAATACTGAGGAAAAAACCCAAACACCTCTGCATCGGTCAAGCCGCACAGCAGCATGGCCGCCGCCACCGTTACGCACAGCCTCTGCCGCCCTTCCTTCATGTGAAAACGCTGCTGCGCCGCCTGGGCGGCATGACACAGCACATAGCAGCTTCCCGCGGCCAGCAGAGATTCAATGGCAAAGCGCACCAGATCGTAGATCAAAAAAGCAGAAAAGGGCAGCAGGCTCAGCCGTGCCGCCGTCAGCAGCAAAATGCCCATGCCCACGCCGGGCTGCCATTGGGTTCGGCGCGCCACCAGCATGGCAAAAAACACCAGCGCCGCCGGCAGCAGCACGGTCAAATGCGTCAAAGACACGCCCAGGGTCAGGGTGCCCACCAGCACGCCCAGTATGGCTCCCGTCACCGGCAGCCCGGCCATGCCCGCCGCCATGACCCACGCCCCGCCAAAGGGCATGATGCCCCCCAGCAGATCCACCCTGCCCAAAAGGACGCCTCCCGCGATGGTTCCCGCCCACACCACCGCCCGCCGCCACACCGGGCCGTTGATCATCTTTTGCAGCCAACGTTTCATGTTCTCTCCTTCGCGCACCGTTTGGCAAAATGCAAATCGTTTTGTTTTCTTCCATCCTAACTTTGCCCGGCTGCGGAATTCGTCGTTCCGTGCGCGAAGAAACAACGGCATTGCGGCACTTTCCCATGCAATTTGTTGCATTTTGCCTCATTTCAAAGAAAAACGCAGCAAGAGCACCGCTGCGCAGCGCCCCCGTGTGTTTTCTTCGTCGCATGGCAAATGGCGGGCAGGCCGACTGCAAAAAATATTATTTAGTTTTATTTTTCTATTGACTTTAACTTTATTAAACGTTATTATAAATATTGTTGAAAGGAGATGATACCGTGTCCATACAAATTGTTCCGGAATGGATGGCCGAGCTGGATGACGACGACGTGGCCTTTATCAAGCGTTTTATCCTGGCCTCGGGGTCGCTTAAGGAGATGGCCGGGCAATACGGCGTGACATACCCCACCGTTCGCCTGCGCCTGGATCGGCTGATCCAGAAGATCCAGATCAACTCGGACGCCGCGCAGGAGCCCTTTATCGCGCTGGTCAAGCGCCTGGCCGTGAGCGAACGGCTGGATGTGGAAACCGCAAAGCTTTTGATCGGCGAATACAAAAAGCATCACAAGGAGGATGAGAAATTATCATGAACGCCCTGGCATTGATTTTTTTGGTTTTGCTGCACTCTTTGGCCGTGTTGGCCGGGCTGGTGGTTTTGCAGGTGTTCCTCTCCCGGCGCAGGGCAAAGCTGCCCGGGTTGATCCTCCCCGGCGTCAGCCTGCTACTTGCGCTGAGCATCACCGTCGCGCTGACGCTGTTTATCCCCGGGGGTGCCACCACGCAAAGTCAGGCCACTCAGCTGCCCGACGGTTCGGCAGCGATCCAGCAGGAGGAGCACAGCTTTTTACCCTCCACCGGGGACCTGCTGGCCGTGGGCGCGCAGGGAGCCGGCCGCTCCCCCGCGGGTGCCGTCGCGCTTTTTGCGCTGGTCACCTTTTTGGTGAGCAACATTCCTACTCTCCTCTTTTTGCTGATCTATCTGGCCTGCCGCAAACAGGATCGCCACGAAAAAGAGCTGCGCAAAATCACCGTGCAGGATCTCACCTGAGCCCCCTTATCAAACAACAGCCCGGAGAAGCAATCTCCGGGCTGTTGTTTTGTTCGTTTAGGGCTTCTTTGCCAAATATAGCGCAATGGTGTTCCGCAGCTCAATGCGATCGCCCGCGGCCAGCACCGCTTGACGAACGCCGTCAAAAAAGCGGGAGCGATAGGGCTCCTGCAGCGTGATGTGCTCCACCTGCGTAGCCGCCAGATACTGAACGTATTCCTCGGCCGTATAGATGCGGACGTTTTTCCAATCCTGATAATGAAAGTCCGTAAATCCGTAATTTACCGCGTTGGTATAATCCAGCTTGCAGGTATATTTCGTCTCCACATGAAAGTGCGCCTCATACACCCGCTCGATGGCCTCATACAGCTCGGGATTGGCCGATCTGTCATCGGTGCGGGTCATAAACATGGCCAGCGCGCCCCCGCTTTTGAGCAGCCGAAACGACTTGGAAAAAGCCACGGCTTCGGGGATCCACTGTATGGTCGCCGCGGAAAACACCAGATCAAAGCGTTCCTGCCCCAGCTCGCAGGTCTCAAAATCGCCGTGGACGATGTGGAAATTGTCGTACCCGCCGAAGCGCCGCTTCATGAAGTCCACAAACCGCTCGCCCAGCTCCACCGCCAAATAATTGCAGCCGCACCGCAAAAACGGTTCGGTCGCCTGCCCCGTTCCCGGGCCAATCTCCAGCGCCGCGCTGTGCGTCCCCAGCCCTGCGTATCCGATCACCTCGGCAAACAGCTCCGGGCAATAGCGTGGTCTCCACCGGTCAAACTCCTCGGGAATGCGGTCGTACGTCTTTCTGAAATCCATTGCCCCTCCTTAAGCCCCTTTTGCAGGGCTATGCCTGCGGAACATCCGGGCCTGCCCCCAGCTTTTCCCGCCGCTTGGCTCGAAAGGTAAACAGGCAGCCTACGCCGATGTTCAGATAATACGTCAGAATGCGCCACAGCAAAATGGCGGAGGTGATGGTGCCCGCCTGGAAAAACAACCCAAAGAACAGCAGAAAGCTGCCCTCCGCGCCGCCCGAAGCGCCGGGCAGCGGCACAAACATGGACACCACATACACAAAGGCCATGGCCGCCGTCATGGTGAAAAACGACGCCTCGGAAAAGCCAAAGGCACGGTAAATGCAGTAGGGCACGGCAAAAAAGGCGGTCAGCTGCACGGCGGTCAGGAGGAGCGCCAGCGCCAGAGGCAAGGTGTCCCGCGGCGCCACGCGCAGGCTGCGGTGAAACACATCCAGCTGCTCCTGCACCTTTTCCGCCGCGCCTTCGGGGTTTTTCACCAGGTGAATGCGGGTGAGAAACCGAAGCATGCCGCGCACCGCACGGTCGGTGTTGACCCGGCTGGACGCCAGCACCACGATGACCGCGATGACCAGCACCTGCACCGCCAGCCCCACCGCCGCCACAAAGGAAAAATTGCTGACGCTGTTCTGAAAATAGTCCATTTTGGCGATGACGCATACCATGGCATAGACCACCAGCACCACCTGAAAGATCAGCGACTTCAGCGTGATGATGGAGGTGGCATCGCCCACCGCCAGGCCGCTTTGGTGCATCTGCAAAACCTGCATGGGCTGCCCGCCGGTGGAAAAGGGCGTCACCGCGCTGTAAAACTGCCCCACCATGCCGGTTTGCACCGACGTAGCCAGGGAATAGTGCCGATCTACCCGGCGAACCAAAAGGTGGATGACCACGCCCTCCAGCAGCCAAAACACGAGCATACACCCCACCCCCACGCCCAGCCACCCCAAGCGCATATTGCCGCTTAGCTCGCCCAGCGTGGTGAGGCTGTCCGTGGTGAAGAAAAACACCATCATCATCACAAAGGCAATGCCGATGCTGACGATGGCCAACCAATTTTTACGGAAAAAACCCGGCTCTGTGCGCATATACCCTCCGCGCCTGCGACCCCGCTTTCCTGCGCGCCGCGGCTATGTGCTCTTATCATAAGTGTGCCTCCGCGGCGTGTCAAATACGCCGCGGTATCAAGCAGCCCGGCAAAAAGTGCCGGGCTCCCATAACTGCACTGCGTCAGCGGGTCTCCCCCGCTTATGCCCGTCCCTTGCCCGACATATCCTTAATGGCCGGGGAGGGCTGGGCATTGTGCACCATGGAATAGGGCGGGATGCTGTGCGTCAACCACACGTTGCCGCCCACCACCGAGTCGTGAGCGATGCGCGTGTCGCCGCCCAGCACCGTCGCGCCGG
>JAQUVY010000174.1 GCA_028693155.1 Eubacteriales bacterium | reverse complement strand
GCGCAGTGCCGCGGACATTTCCGCGGCACTGCGCTTTTTTAGGCGGGGAATCCTTTCTCCACCGGGCACGATCTGTGCTATAATAAACAGCAAATCAACCAAAGGAGCCAAGCTGCCATGAACCGCAAGATCGTCGCCCTGGGCGCGGCCGCGCTGGCGCTGGTGCTGGGTCTGTCGGCCTGCACCGCAGCGCCCACCGCTACGCCTGTGCCCATATCCACCCCCGAACCGACCCAGGCGCCCACCCCCACGCCCAGCCCTACGGCCGAGCCCACGCCTTCGCCTACGCCCACCCCCGAGCCTACCCCCACGCCCAGCCCCACCCTGCAGCCCAGCATGGGCAACATGGGGCTGTATATCAAGGAGGGCAGCAAGCGCCAGCGGGTCACCACCTTTTCCAGCCAGTGGGTCAAGGGCAAGGACATCAAGTGCTTTGACGCGGTAGCTTCGGGGGAGGAAAGCATTTCCGCCAGCCGCCTGAGCACAGTCTGGCAGAAATACTGGGATGCGCTGGACGGCCACGCCGATGCGCACGTCGGCTTCCGGGTGGTTTTCGCCCTCAAGGACGGTACCAGCGTGACCCAGGTCATCCGCACCCCATCGGATACGAAGATCCATAAGGAATATATCGAGCTGTATCTGTATGACGATGTGCACCAGACTCCCGGCGTGCGCTATACCCACGTGGAGGAGAAGGATGTCAAGGAAAACACCGTCTATTCGTCCATCAAGCTGACCGCAGGCCAGCGCAGCGAAGAGGTGGAGTCGGTCAAGCTCATGGCCTTTACCTATACGGGAGACGGAGATTTTGACCCGGCCAGCGGTGAATATATCGGGAACAACTGGTACGAAATCGACGTCGTGCGGGCGCAGTAGCGCCGCCTGAGCGGGCCTTGCGGGAGGCACAGCGCCTCCCCCGGGTGCCCGCTTTCTTTTTCGCGGGGGTGCCGTGTTCACGCTTTATTTACAAAAATGTGCATATTCGTAAGTTTTCGGTTTTCTTTTTTGTGCAATCGGTGGTATAATATAAATAACAAAATCCAAAGGAGTGGTTACCATGATACGGATTCTTTACGGCGAACGTGGAAGCGGCAAAACCGAGCGCGTCATCGACATGGCCAACGAGGCCATCAACAACGCCAAGGGACATGTGGTTTTTATCAGTCGGGACAACCGGTATATGCTTACTGTGAACCATGACATTCGCTATATTGATGCTTCGGAGTACAAGGCAACCCGCCCTGATCGTTTTATTGGCTTTTTGAATGGCCTGCTGGCGGGCAACTTTGATATTGAGACGGTGTTTCTGCTGGGCTTCCCGCGCCTGGGCGGCTTCGGCGATGCGGCCAATATGGACGAGATCATGAGCGAGCTGGAGGAACTTTCCCAGAAGAACAATGTTGATTTCGTGATGAGCGTGCGCGGAGATAAAGGCGCGGCGCCCGAGAGCATGAAGCCTTATATCATCGACTGATGTGAGGCTGTTTTTTTACCGCCGAAACAGGAGGCTTGCCCAGGCAGGTCTCCTGCTTTTTATGTCGTTTGGCAAAATGTGTATTGTCCGCGGCGAGCCGGGTTGCTACAATAGAAGCCGACGGCGTATGGCCGCAAAAGCAAGCAACGATCAAACGGAGGACACGCCATGAATCATATAAAGACCGACTGGCAAAACCCCGCCATGCTGCAGCAGGGGCGGCTGGCCCCCTGCACCACTTTTTATCCCTACCCCGATGAAAAACGGGCAAAGCAGGGACCCAACGCTTCGCCTTATTTTAAGAGCCTGTGCGGAAGATGGGAGTTTTTGCTCGCCGACATGCCCGAGCATGTGCCCCAGGGCTTTGCCGCCGGCGAGGATACCCAGGAGTATGAGGAGATCCAGGTGCCTTCGTGCTGGCAGATGGAGGGCTTTGGGTACCCCACCTACACCAACGTGAACTATCCCATTCCCTTTGACCCACCCTTTGTGCCCGATGAAAACCCCACCGGGCTTTATCGGCGCACCTTCGTCATTGGCGAAGAGTGGGCGGGCAAGCGCCTTCACCTGACCTTTGAGGGCGTGGATTCCTGCTATTACGTGTTCGTAAACGGCGGGCTGGTGGGCTTCTCCAAGGTGCCGCATATGCCCGCGACGTTTGACATTACCGAGTATGCGCAGGTGGGTGAGAATCTGCTGGCCGTGCAGGTGATGCAGTACAGCGACGGTACCTATCTGGAAGACCAGGATATGTGGCGCATGTCGGGCATTTGGCGCGATGTTTATCTGACCGCCCGTCCGCAGACCTATTTAAGGGACGTGCGGGTACACACCAACCTCAATGAGGACTTTACCGCGGCGCAGGTGGCGGTGGATGCCGATCTGGAGGGGAGCGGCGCAGCGGTTTCGGTGCGCCTGTGCGACGCCAAGGGACGCGTGGTGGGCGAAGCGGCCGGGGAGGAGCTGACCATGAAGGTGGAATCTCCCGCGCTGTGGAGCGCCGAGACCCCGGCGCTGTACGAGCTGTATGTGACGCTGCGCGGCGAAGACGGGGACATTCTGGAATGCACCCGCGTCAGCGTGGGCTTTTGCAGGGTGGAGATCC
>JAQUVY010000077.1 GCA_028693155.1 Eubacteriales bacterium | reverse complement strand
GGTGGAAAGCCAGCATAGCAATGATGTGGGCGGGTTCTTTTTTCAGATCGATTATTGCCTGTATGACGAGCTGCCCGCGGGCATGGCCTACCTGCACGCCCAGTGGCGGCGGCAGCCCATCACCTGCGTCGGGCAGGATTATGTTGTGCTAGATGGCGTGAAAGGGCAGGGTCAGTATGTGGGGACCTTCCTTGCGCTGTCTACGCTGCAGCGCTACTGGTGGGGTGAGGGTGAAATGAAGTTTTATCTGGACGGCGACGAGGAATACCCCACCATCTGCGGCACGGGTACGGAGGATTACTTCGGCGGCGCATGGAGCTTTGCAACCCACGAGGGCAGCGAGATGCGAGAGACGACCTATTGCACCCCCTATCTGGGCTATCCCTTTTACGCCAATCAGGATTACGGCGTGGACAACCGGTATCATAACCGGGATTGCCCGCCCATGCGCGCCTTTTATCGCTGGCATGTGATGGATCCTATCCGTTTTCGCACGGACTTGAGGGTTACCTTGCAGCAGATCGGCGTGGGGCACGGCGGGCTTTTTGAGCGGCAGGATGATGTTTCTACGGTGGCCTATTGGTATCAAAGCGAGCCGCACGGCGCGTTTGCGGCGCTGCCGGGCAAGGCGGAGCGCTGGCCGAGGTGAAGAACCCCGCGGCGCACAGGCAGCAAAAAATATATCCGGACGGGGAGCGGAGGGATGTTTTGCCAGCCAGGATGACCAGCTTTTTGAAAAGCCCGGGCGCGGTGCTGAATCTTCGGTCGATTCGCAGGGCGTCTGTGCCGTATTTTGCCGGGTGGGTGATCATCTTTACCTGGCTATATTGCTATTTTCTTCCCAACGGCAGGCTGCTGTTTGTCAACGGCGCGGAGGGGGAGAGCTACGGGCGTGCCGCCACTTATATCTGGCTGATCGTCTGCCCGCTGATCACCACCCTGTCAAAGGCGGATCGGTACGTTCCCAAAACCATTTACAGCGTCATTCTCGCCCTGCTTTGCTTTGCAGGGCTGCTGGCGTTTAAAACCGGCGCGGTTGCGCTCCTTTTGCAGATTGCCATGGCTGCCTGCGTGGGTCATATCTTTGCCTCCTGTGGATACGGCTTTTTTATGATCCTCAACAACACGGAAAAGTTTTATTCCATGGTGTTGGGTATTGGGCTGCCCAAGGTGCTTTTGCTGCTGCACCCCGTGATTGCGCAGCATCTGCATGGGATGGCCTACGCGGATTGGGTTTTGCTGGGCTGCCTGGCGGCGCTGCTGGTTTGCTCGGCGTTTTTCCGAAAGGAAAAAGCGGACATTCCCGTTGTGGGAAAGGCTCCCTTCCCCAAGAAGGCATGGTCGCTGATGGCGATGGTGTTTTTGGTGCTGGCCTTTAACGACGTTGTGGCGCCCTTGGTGCTGGTCGCATTGAAGGAAGCCTCGGGGATGCCGCTGGAGCTGTGGTATTTCGGCGGCATTGCGGCGGGGCTGTTTCTGGTCGTCTTTTTGCAAAAGGGATTTAAGCTTAATATTGGCTTGATGCTTAACATTTCCATGGCGCTGCTGGCCATGGGCTTTGTGATCAGTATCGCCATAAAGGAAGGGGAACAGGCCCTCTTGCTTGCGGCGGGCTGCTTTGGCGCGGCGTACAGCATCGGAATGGTCAATATTTATTATTTGTCGGGCTTTATGGCAAAGAAGCTGCGCAATCTCACCTTTTATCGCGTTGGGATCATTCTTTCGGCGGTGTACTATTTCTTCGGGTACGGCACGGTGCACATGTTGGGAGGTGCGCTGCCCATCATCAGCATCGTTTCCGTCTGTGTGGTGATTCTGTTTTTTGTGTTCTCTCCGCTGTTTTTGCGCTCGCTTTACGAAGGCGAGTGGATCGACGACAGCTACCGGCAGGATGTGACTTTTGAAAGCCGATTGAAAACGCGCCTGCGGGAGGCGGGTCTTTCCCCAAAGGAAAGCGAGGTGTGCGAGCTGCTGCTGCGGGGCTACACCCTGCGTCAGACTGCGGCCATGCTGAACATTGCCTACCCCACCGCCAATACCTACTGCACGGCGCTTTACCGAAAGCTGAGCATCAACAGCCGCACCGAGCTGACCATTTTGTTTAAAGAGTTTATCGACTGATCATACCCCGGTGCATGGTGGCAACCGCCGCCCGGCAGCATTTCCGGCGAAATGTTTTGCGGAAACAGCCCATCATTAGAACTAATGAGGGGCTGTTTTTCGCTTTCGAGTGAACTAGTGAATGGCGGCAGGCGGATATTTCGGGCAAAATAAATGTGCAAAGGGGAAAACGATCTTGTGGGAGGCGAGGGGATGATATGGCATTGTGGACGCGTTTGAAGGAAAAACTGCGCAAGGAACCCAAGGGTGAAAGCGACCATACACAGCGCGTAAGGCAAGCAGGCCTCACCCCCAGAGAGCTGGATGTGCTCCGCCTTTTGCTGCAGGGCTGCACCCTACAGCAAAGCGCGGACAGGCTGGGCATGAAATACTCCACCGCCAACACCCACATGACCGCGATCTACCGAAAACTGGGTGTAACGTCCCGCGCGGCGCTCATCATCCGCTATCACGACTTTGAAAAGGAGACGGAAAAATGAAGAAGATTTGTTTGTTGATGGTTGCGTTGCTGCTTGCAGGTGTATTGGGCGGCTGCGGTCTGGCGCAAAAGGCGCAGGAAAAGGCCGCGGAAAAGATTCTGGAGGGTGCCTCGGGCGGCAGCGTCAAGGTGGATATTGACGGGGAGAAATACACCTATCAGGACGAGGACGGCAACACGGTGGAAATCGGGAGCACTCAATGGCCCACGGGAGCCGCGGCCGACGCTATTCCCAAGCTTGACAAGGGCATCATTTCATCCGTCGTGAATATGGAAGCAACCTGCATCATCGACATCGATGAGGTGGAAAAGGCTGATTTTGACGCCTACCTTCAGGCCGTAAAAAACGCGGGCTTTACCGAAAACGCCGTGGAGATGACCACCGAGGGAAGCGGATTTTTGTATCAGGCGACCAGCGGAAACAAGTCCATTGTGATGGGCTATTCTCAGCAGGAAAAGCATCTGCAGATCTCCGCCGGGCTGGGCGAATAAAAGCCGATGGAGGGCAAAATGATAAAACGAGTTGCGCTTTTTGCCGCAGTCCTTTTGCTGGCCGGATGCGCCGCGGTTCCCGGGGAGCAGCCGCAGGCCTAGCCGGGGCAGGCCGCCCCCGCCGCGCAGACGGCAGAGCAGGCAGACAGCGTCGCGCTTTACCCCGCGGCGGTCAGCCTGCCTGCGGGGCGGGAGCTGAAGCTGAAAGCGGTGCTCTCCCCGGCGCAAGCCTTGGTTCAATGGGCGTCCAGCGATGAAAGTGTTGCCGCGGTGGACGCGCAGGGGCGCGTAACGGCAAAGACGCCGGGAGCGTGTACGATAACCGCAACATCCGGCGAAAAAAGCGCGGAATGCGCCGTTTCAGTGGGCGAAGAGGCGTGCTGCACGGTGATTTATGCCGCCAAACCGGCAAAAAGCGACGGGAACACGCCGCCCGAGCCACCGCAGGGTGGGGATGGAGAAATCCCCATTGAGCTGCCGCCTGAAGTGATTGATGTAGAGCATATTCCGGAAGCGGAAGAATTTTTGTGGCGGTTGGAGTTTGACGAGCCCTTTTCCACAGAGATCACCACCGACGGAATAACGCTGTTGGCGGAGGTGACGATTACCTTCCAAGCGGAGAAGCAGGGCGGAAAAACGGCTGTGGGTACCTATCAGGGAACCTTCAGTGGCGATGCGGATCTAAACGCGGAGCACTTCCTTGCAGTCATGAACCAACAAATGGGCGGCGAGGGCGGAAAAATCACCGACTACACTGAGACGGATGAGGGGTTTCAGGCGCTGCCCATTCAGGTCACGGTCACGCCCATGGATGACGCAGCCTATCATGAGGTGCTGGTCGGCCATGTGAAGGACAAAACCATTACCCAGCAGCTCCCGGTGCCCATTTCCGACCTTTTTCCGGGGGCCATGATGGCTTTGGGCGAGGTGAGCGGCGTGATGACGATCAGCGGAACTATGACCATAGAGGCGGCGGGGCAAACCATCACCGCGCCCTTTGGCACGACGCAAAGCGATGTGCAGCCCTATACCATCTGCATTTACCCTTCGGGGGAAGCCACCTTGAACTTTCCGCTCATGACGCAAAGCGGGTTTGCGCGCGATTGGGTGGAGGGAAGGCTCACCAGATTGCCGCTGGTGTAAACACTGCAAGGGCGCAGCTGCGCCCAGACAGGAGAAACAAAATGGCAGAATATAAACAGCCGTGCCGCCATTGCGGCGCATTACTTGCCCGAGATAGCCGGTTTTGCCCAAAGTGCTGCAGCGGGGCGCCCTTTGCCGACCTGTGTCCCGCCTGCCTGCGGCAGGTCAGCCGGGAGGATCGGCTTTGCGCGGGCTGCGGCAGGCCGCTGCGGGTGTCCTGCCCCCATTGCGGTGGCCAAACCTTTGTCGGGGAGCGGTGTGATGCCTGCGGAGGGACTCTGCTGAAGGCGTGTCCCAATCCGCGCTGCGGGCAAATGCAGTTTTTTGAAAACACACGCTGCACGGCCTGCGGCAAGAAAATGTAGTTATGGAGGAAACAAATCGTTATGATGACAGCATTTACCCGGAATTATGAGGATAACAGCACGGAAGCCGGCTTTCAATTTACCTTTTACTGCGACGTGTGTAACGACGGCTACAAGACCAGCTTCATCGAGGCGGAAGCCTACCGCAAAAACCGGGGACTGCGAGGCTTGGGGCAGGGGATTGGCGTTTTGGGCAGCCTTTTCGGCGGCAGGCTGAGTGACTTGGGTTATGCGGTGGAAAATGGCTCCAATGTCCTGTCACAGCGCTTTGATGGCATGAGCCCCGAGTGGCAAAAGGAACACGAGCAGGCGTTTGTTCGCGCGCAAAACGAGGCACAGCAGCATTTCAACCGCTGCCACGGCTGCCATCGTTGGGTGTGCTCCGCCTGCTTCAACGAGGAGGAGGGAATGTGTACCGATTGCGCACCGCGGGAAAACGTGGCGGTGGCCCGCGCCAAGGCACAAGCCATGCAGCGCAACCTGGATGAAGCGGCGCAGGAGCAGACGGTTTGGCGCGGCAAGCTTCAAACCCAAACCATCATTTGCCCAACCTGCGGCAAGCCCAGCAATCCCGGCAAGTTCTGCAACAATTGCGGCGCCAGCCTGGAAATGCGAAAATGCCCCGGCTGCGGAGCACCCGTGCCCGCGGGCGTGCGGTTTTGCGGCCAGTGCGGTGCAAAGGTGTAAAACATTGCCTGTGAAAAAAGCGCGCCTCGGAGAAGCTCCGAGGCGCGCTTTGCTGAGAGGATCGGCGCTTTCCTAAGGCGCCGTCTGCTCCGTGCCCCCCCTGCAAACGAAAGGCGGGGTGCGGCAATGACGAAAAAATGCTTAGAATCCTAAAAATATGATACCATCCAACTATATTAAAAACGCTATGGATATGGTATCATAAATTCATCTTTACCAAAGCAGAGAGGTCGTGACCTGTGGACAGGATAGCGCAGTGGCTGAAAAAGGCGAAGGACTGGGTGTTGAATCCCCGCAGCATTCCCGAAGGGGCAGATATGCCGGGGGTGCGCAAGGACATTATGGAGCTGGCGTGGCCGGCGCTGGTGGAGCAGGTGCTCGTCAGCCTGGTGTCCATGGTGGACATGATGATGGTGGGCAAGCTGGGCTCGTATGCCATTGCGTCGGTGGGGCTGTGCACCCAGCCGCGGTTTGTGCTGCTGTCCTGCTTTATCGCGCTGAACGTAGGCACCACCGCGCTGGTGGCGCGCATGAAAGGCGCCGGCGATCAGGAGGGTGCCAACCGGGTGCTTCGCCAGTCCATGATGCTGACGCTGGTGCTTTCGGCCGTTTTGTCGGTGGTGGGCGCGGTGTTTGCGCCGCAGCTGATCCAGTTCATGGGGGCGGAGGCGGACACGCTGGGGCCGGCGGTGGAGTATCTGCGCATCCAGATGTACGGGTTTGTGTTTACCGCCATGGGGCTGTGCATCGCGGCCGCGCTGCGCGGCGTGGGCAACACCCGCATGGCCATGTACATGAACGTGACGGCAAACGTGGTCAACGTTATCCTGAATTACTGCTTGATCTACGGCAACCTGGGTTTTCCCAAGATGGGCGTGCCGGGCGCGTCGCTGGCCACGGTCATCGGCACGGTAGTGAGCTACGCTATGGCGCTGGCCATTGTTTTTCGCCGAAAGCAGTATTTGGCCGTTCACCGCCATGACAGCTGGAAGCCGCACCTGGAGACCATTCGCCGCATCGTGAAGATCGGCATTCCGGCGATGATCGAGCAGCTGGCCATGCGCGTGGGTCTGCTCATTTACACCCGCACGGTGAGCGGGCTGGGCACAACGGTGTTTGCCACCCATCAGATAGCGCTAAACATTTTGAGCCTGTCCTTTACCACGGGCATGGCCTTTTCCACCTCCGCCACCAGCCTGGTAGGGCAAAGCCTGGGCAGAAAGCGAAAGGATATGGCGCTTTTGTACGCTTCTCAGGTGCAGCGCCTGGGCGCGATGGTGGCTTTGGCGCTGGCGGCGGTGTTTCTCTTTTTGGGCGGGCCGCTGGTCAGCTTGTATTCGGACGAAGCGGCGGTCATCGCCATGGGCGCGCAGGTGCTGCGCATCGTGGCGCTGCTGCAGCCCTTTCAATGCTCCACGTTTATTCTGTCCGGCGCGCTGCGCGGCGCGGGGGACTCGCGCTGGCCGGCCATCAGCGTCTTTGTCGGCGTGCTGGGCATCCGCCCGGCGCTCAGCGCATTGATGGTCACGGTGCTCCAGTGTGGGCTGATCGGCGCGTGGGTCGCGCTGGTGGTGGATCAGCTGGTGCGTCTGGTCATCGTCTATCTTCGATTCCGCGGGAGAAAATGGCTGGATATTAAAGTTTAAACCAGTCGGAAAAACGTTTAGTTTTTATGCGTTGCCGCTGATGCGGAAAGCTTTGCTTTTTATCAGTCTTGTAAAATAAGAGGCACATCCCGGCGGATGTGTTTCTTTTTTTTGCATGGTTTGGTATAATACAGTTAAGTTTGCGCTGCGGCGCATTGGGTATACTTGCCAAAGCGGCTCCGCCGCGGCCATTACAAAGACAGGGAGAAAGAAATGCGCATTTTGATCATTGAAGATGAAGAGCCTATCGCCGACTTGCTGTATTACGGCCTGACGCGCGAGGGATTTGAAGTGATGGCGGCCAACACGGGGGAAGAGGGCATGAAGGCGTTGGAGACTTTTCGGCCGGATATGCTTTTGCTGGACTGGATGCTGCCCGACATCAGCGGGCTGGACATCTGCAAGAGCGTAACCGAGAAGTGGAACATCCCCATCATTATGATCACCGCGCGTTCCTATATCGACGATCGGGTGCGCGGGCTGGAGATGGGAGCGGACGATTACATCACCAAGCCTTTTGACATGCGGGAGGTCATTGCCCGCATCAACACCATTCGCCGCCGCCTGGAAAAAGAGAACTGGGGCGGTCAGGAGGAGGAGAGCAAGGTCATCCGCGTGGGCGACCTGGAGATCCTTCCCGAGGAGATGGTGGTAAAGCTGCGCGGCGAGGAAGTGCCGCTGACGCCCAAGGAATACGAGCTGCTGCTCTATATGTACAACAACCGGGGAAAGGTGCTCTCGCGTACGCTGCTGCTGGATACGGTATGGGGTTACGACTTTTACGGGGATACGCGCACGGTGGATATCCATGTGCAGCGTCTGCGCAAAAAGCTGGATCTTCACGACACCATTCAGACGGTGTTCGGCGTGGGATATAAGTTCGCAAAATAGTGGACAATTTTAAGAAATATTGGAATACCATTCGGGGGAAGCTGGCAGTGCTGATGCTGGCTATCTTTGCCCTTGCCTTTGCCATCATCAACATCGTGGTGGGCGTTAAGGTGGGGGAGAACAACCGCGATACCATTACCTCCGAGCTGGCATCCATCAAGACCAACTGCGAGATTTATGTGCGCCAGTCTTTTATGCTCAGCGGGCTAAACAACGACGCCGCGGCGTTTCAGACCAGCGCCAATCAGATCGTCACCGAGCTGCTGGCGAGCCTCAGCGTCCCGGTGGGGGCATATGACCTGCAGGGCACGCTGATCAGCGCGTCGGCGCAGGAGCTGTTTGCCGATCCCTCGGCGGCGGATATTACCGAGGCGGTGGCCGGCAATACGGCCTACGAGCTGAACACGGTTTCGGGCCACACGTCGGCCTGCTATTCCTTTCCCGTGGTGGTGGAAGGCGCCACCGTGGGCATTTTGCGCTTTGTGAAGGATTACACCCCGCTTTTCGGCCAGAGTCGGGAGACGACCACCGCCATTATGATCACCACCATCCTGGTGTTCGCCGTCATGTACGCGCTCATCATGATCCTTGTGGGAAACATCACCGGACCTGTCGTTCGTCTCAGCCGCGTGTCGCAGCTGGTGGCGGACGACATTGCCAATTCCCGCCTGAGTTCCATTCAGCTCAAACGGCAGATGCCTTTGGGGCGCAGAGACGAGATCGGCAAGCTGGCGGACAACTTTTTTAAGATGGTCTCCAAGCTGAATTTTCAGGTGCGCACCATCAAGCAGGACCGAGACAGCATTCAAAAGCTGTATGACCACCGTAAAGAATTTTTTGACAGCGTTACCCATGAGCTGAAAACACCGCTCACCTCCATCCGCGGCTACGCCCAGATGATCATGGACGGCGGCTATGAGGACACGGCCTTTTTGAACAAGGGCATGGGGCACATCATCAAGGAGAGCGACCGTCTGAAGGACATGGTGGTCAAGCTGCTGGAGATGTCCGACAATCAGCACTATAACGACGTGCCTTATGAGCAGATGGATCTGGCGGCGCAGGTGAAGGACACCTGCGAGGCCATGCAGTTTAAGGCCACGCGATACGGTTATTCCATTCGCTGCCTGGCCGATGAAAAGCTGACCATCATGGCCAACACCGCCCGTCTGCGCGAGGTTTGGATCAATCTGATCGACAACGCCATCAAATACGGCGAGTCGGGCACGGAGGTGCTGGTGGTGGCCACGCAGCGCAGCGGCCGTGCCTGCGTGGAGGTGCGCAACCGGGGCAAGGGCATTTCGCCGGAAGAGGCGGAGAAGATTTTTGAACCTTTTTATCGCACGGATAAGAAAAAATCCCGCGAAATGGGCAGCGCCGGGCTGGGCTTGAGCCTGTGCCAGAAAATTGTGGAGGAACACAAGGGAGAGATCAGCGTTTCCAGCGTGCCGGGCAAGGAGACGGTGTTCACCGTTATGCTTCCCCGGGCGGCGGAGGGTTAAGGATGAAGCGCTTTCGGATGGCGCCGCTTCTGTGCGCGCTGATGCTCAGCGGCTGCGCGGCCACCTATCCCAACCATTATCTGGTGCGGATCGAGCAAACGCCGCAGCCCACCGGAACCGTCAACCCGGAAGAGGCGTCGGGTTATTTGACCAGCCGATATTACGCACGGCAGGTGGCCGGCCTGAGCCAGGATGACGCTTCGCAGCACGATCTGCTCTCCTGGATGGACGGAGGCGGCATCGCCTGCGTGGACAGCCCGCTGCGCGCAGCCCAGGAGCTCCCCAAAGGGGATATGCTTTACCGCGTGGATTATACGACCGGGTTCACCGAGGAGATCCCATGGCCGCAGGAGCTGGCGCAGCGCCGGTTCGAGGTTTATGACGCGGCGCGGGATGGCGACAAGCTGTTGCTGATGTGCTATGGAAAGCAGGGGCAGCGCACGCTGAGCGTTATATCCATGGCCGCCGGACACCCGGCCGACCTTCAGGTGCTGGACGATCACATTCAGCTGCAAGCCTACGGCTGGTCGGCGGGCAGCAATTGGTCAGGGGTCGTCGTGCAGACAGATCAAGCGGTGCCGACGCTGCTGCTGTATTCCCATGAAACGGATACGACGGCAACCTATGCGCTGGACGGGTTGGCGCAGGCGGCGGGAACGGCGCAGCCTTACTATATGGCACGGGGGCATGTGCTGCGCGTCAGCGAGGACGGAACCAAAATATATCTGCTTTTAAAAAACGGAAAATTCGTTCGTTATTCCATGGCTGACGAGGCGGCGCAGGTGCTTTGGGACTTTGGCAGGGATCTGCCCCATGCCTTTGAGATGCTGCAGGACGAGTCGCTGGTATACACCGACGGCGAGGGCATCTTTTGGGCGCAGGCCGGAGGAACCAAGCCCTACGCCGTCTCCACGGAGTCGGATCTCTTCTGCGTCAGCGATGACGGACGGCAGGTGGCATATTTGCGGCGCACGGGAGAAAACACCCGCGATCTCTATGTGGCGGTGCTGTATAAAAGCATGGTGTATGAGCGTTACCGCGTCTATAACGACCTGGACGACTGCTACAACCATATGCGCTGGAGCGCCGACGGGAAAAAGCTTTTGCTGGCGTTCAACAGCAAAGGGCCGAAAAACGAGACTCTGACCGTCGATAAACCCTATGCCGTATTCGATTTTTCCTGAGGGAGGACAGCAATGAACGAGAAAAAGGGACGCTTTAAGCTAAACCTGATCACCCCGGCTCCCTGGTTTTTTGCGGGCGCGGGCGCGCTGGTGCTGGCCGGCGAAATTGCGCGGTTATGCGGCGCGGGCGACGCGTCGGTGGGGCTGTTTGCGGCGGCGGCCGCGGTGATCGCGGTGCTGTTTTTGCTGGTGGTGATCGAGCGCCGGCAGGACAAACGGCAAGTGCGGGAAGCGCGGGAGGAAGCCAAGCGATGAAGCTGTCTGCATCGACCGGTTTATACTACAAAACCAAAACCGGCGAAGCAATTTTGGATCTGCTGCAAGAGGCCGGTTATGAAGACCTGGAGCTGTTTTTGAACCATGCCTTTGTGGACTGGGACGTGCAGCGGATCGCCCGGGAGACAGAAAAACGGGGCTTGAAGGTGGCGAGCCTTCATACCCCGCTGGAATTTATCGCCTTTGCCCGCCGGGAAGACGAGGCCTTCTGGATCGAGCGGTGCATGAGCATGGCAAACCTGCTGGGCGCGGGGCTGGTGAACAGCCATATGGTGCTGGGAGAGAATGTTTTTCGCCCCATGCGAACCCTGGAGGAGGAGCATTTGGACAACCTGGCGCGATACGGCAGCCAAAGCGTCGTTCTGACCACGGAAAACCTTCCCGCAGCCTGCACAAGCACCTTGCTGGGAGATTTTGACCGGTTCGCGTCGCTGGTGCTTCAGCGGAAGCTTCCCATCACCTTTGATGTGACACATTTTGCCTCCTATGGGCTGGCACTGCTGCCGTCCTTTGAGCGGCTTCGGCCGCTGGTGCGCAACATTCACTTGAGCGATTACGCCGACGGCGCGGAGCACAAGACCCTGGGCGAGGGAAAGCTGCCCCTGCGGGAATTTCTGCGCGAGCTGGCGCGCACGGACTATGCCGGGCTGCTGACGGTCGAACTGGATTTTGAGAACCCTGCGCGCAACCGCATCGAAAATGACGCGCAGGCGCTGGATGCGCTGAAGCGCAGCAGAGAGTTTGTGCTGCAGGAGATCGGCTGACAGCAGGCCACCTGCCAACGGATTAAAAAAGGCACGCCGATTAGAACCAAGAAAAATGGACATTGAATAAAAAGGCCTCCAATCGTAAGATAGAAGTACGATTGGAGGTCTTTATATATGTCAGGGAAAAAAGGGATATCACA
>JAQUVY010000173.1 GCA_028693155.1 Eubacteriales bacterium | reverse complement strand
CTACCGCCATGGGAACGCCATCCGCGCAGCGGATGCGCGTGAGCAGGTAGATTTTCTGCGTGACATCGATGCTCAGCGCCTTGGCCACAGCCTCTGTGGGCAGCGTCAGCATCTGGTCCATCAGAATGGTGGAGGGCTCCAGCCCCAGGCTTCGCATCTCGTCGCTGAAGCCGATCAGGTGATTGAGCTGCATGTCTGCCTTTTTGGACGCGACAAAGCTGCCCTTGCCCTGCACCTTATAGATATATCCCGCCTGTGCCAGGCCGTCCAGCGCTTGGCGCACCGTAATACGGCTCACGCCGAACAGTGCGCCGATGGCCTCCTCCGTGGGCATTTGCTGCCCTTCCGACAGCTTGCCAGCGTCGATCATTCCCTGATAATAATTGATAATCTGTAAGTATCTGGGCACCGCTTTCACCAAAGGCACCTCTTTCCCCGGCAGGCGCTCTGCCGCCTGGCCTTCAACGCGGTCCGGGTGAAAGCCACGGCCGCCCTGTTGTCATGACAACATAATAGCTCTTTTCCTTTTGTTCGTCAACCGTTTTTTCTGCTTTCTCCATCTTATCCAAACTTTTCGGGCGGAAATCGGCATTTTACACAGACGCGGCCTGCGGCTTTTTCCCGCCCGAGGCCGCGTCAGAGGGGCGGCGCCTGCTCCCCGGCCTTGCTTTGGGGGCGTCTGACAATGAAACCCCCGGGCCCGGCGCAGCCTGTCAGCCAGATAAACAAGGCATAGACGATGCTCGTGAACGCCGCGCCCAGAATGGTCCAGACGATCATCGGCAGGCTCAGGCGCTCCACCAGCGGCTGCAGCACAAACCGGCACGCCGCGCCCGCGCACAAAAAACGAGAACACGGGTTTGACGATCCAGCGCATCCACTGGACAGGCAGTCCTGTCACATACAGAAGGCGGCGCAGGTTAAGTAGGCTTGTCAGCAGATTGCTCACGAGCATCACAAACAAAAAGCCCTGCATGCCGAAGCGCGGCAGCAGCAGATAGATCAGCGCGATGCGCACCACCGAATCCAGCGCCGTATAGCGAAAGGAGGAGAGTTGCTCTCCCAGTCCCTTCAAAATGCCGTCCACCATACTCTCCATATACATCAGCGGCATCAGCGGCCCGAGCACGGCAAGGTAGAAGCCGATCTCCTCACTTTGGTACAGCACCAGACCGACCTCCTTTGCGAACTGGGTGAACAGGCCGCCCGCCAGGAACGAGAGCACCAGCGTGATGAGCATGACGCGGTTGATCAGGTGCTCCAGCGCCGTGCGTTTGTTCTGCGCATGCGCCTCGGTGATCTCCGGCAGCAGCAGTGTCGAAAGCGTGGCCAAAAATGAAAACGGAAAAAAGATGAGCGGCATGGCCATCCCCTTCAGCGCGCCGTACTGGCTGAGCGCCGTTTCGCGGCTGAGCGTATACAACGCAAGGCAGCCGGGTACCATCACGTTTTCGATGGTGCGCAGCTCGCTTGTCATATACTGGTTTGCCGCGATGGGCGCCATGATGTCCCACAGCTGCCGGCCAAGGCCCTGTACGGGATGCTTTACACGGCGCGGCACGTCCCGCAGCTCGCGTCGGTAGCACCATTCCATGTACACCCAGCTTGAGGCCTCGCTGACGGTATTGCCCACGACCACCGCCGCACAGGCCACCCCGATGCCCTGCGGCACGGCGGAATCAATGAGCAACGCCACCACGCCGATGCGTACGATCTGCTCGAAGATCTGCGCGCGGGAATTTGGCTCCACCTTGCGCCGCGCCATAAAAAAGCCGCGCAGACACGCCGAAACAGCCATGAACGGCAGGCTGGGCGCCAGAATTCGAAGCGAGAGCGCGGCCCGCGCATCCTCCAGCCACCAGTCTGCCGCAAGCCCCGCCCCCGCGAACAGCAGCACAGCGGCAGCCACCCCGAGCCCCAGCCCCAGCGCCAGCGTGCGGCGCATGGCGGTGCGCACATTGGCGGGGTCGTTCGTGGCAAGCAGCTCCGCCGAAAGACGTGTGGCCGCCACCGAAAGCCCCGCTGTGGCCAGGGTGACGGCCATTGTGTAGACCGTATAAATCAATTGATACAGGCCCATGCCCTCGGCGCCGATGCGCGCCGCGATATAAATGCGAAAAAACATGCCCGCAGCCCGCAGCAGCAGGCCTGTGGCCGTCAGGATGGCCGCGTTTTTCAAATAGCTTTGGCGCGCCATGCGTCCACGCCCCTTTCCCTTTTTTATGTATACGGAACCGGGCGGGAAAGTATGTGCGGCGCGTATTGCCTTTTTACCGGGACATCCTGTATACTGTTAGACAGGAGCTTGGACAAAGGAGAATCAAAATGGATATTGAAAAAGTAATCGAACTCGTCCTGCCGCCGATCATCGGCGTGCTGGAGCTGATGGGTATTTTTGTGGTGGCGGTATCGGCGGCGCGCGCCTTTGCGGAATATCTGGGCAACTCTTTTCTGCACCGTCATTACGCGCTGCAGTTCGAGCTGGCCGACGGCCTTGCCACCGGGCTGGAATTCAAAATGGCCGCGGAGATCTTAAAGACCGTTCTGGTGCGGGAGATGAGCGAGCTGCTCATTTTGGGCGCGGTCATCATTCTGCGC
>JAQUVY010000076.1:8427-11806 GCA_028693155.1 Eubacteriales bacterium | reverse complement strand
CGATTCTGTTGCCGAAAAGACCTTTCTCATCCCCTATGATAAGGGTGCGCTGCTCAGTCGTTTGCATGATATTGGAGAAACCTTGTCCGTGGAATATGCGGACGAAGGCACGCGCGTATGCATCCGAGCAGACAAGGCTGCTTTTAAACGTTTGGGCACCGCTTATGCGGCGTATGACGAGGAGAAAGCATGAGCATCTCTGTGGCAAATTATCCCCTTGGAAGCGTTGCGGATGAGGCGATCACCTTTGTTGTGATCGTCTCCCGTGAGAAAGACCGCTGGCTGTACTGCCGCCATGGTCAACGCCAAACCTGGGAGATCCCGGGCGGTCACCGCGAGGCGTGGGAAAGCTGTCAGGAGGCGGCTCGCCGGGAACTGTACGAGGAAACAGGCGCGCTGCAATCCTCCCTTTTGCCCGTATGCGTGTACGGCGTGATCAAAGACGATGCGCCGCCGAGCTACGGCGCGCTGTACTTTGCGCAGGTACAGGAGCGCGGGCCGCTCCCACCTCTTGAAATTGCCGAGGTTCGCCCCTTCGCCCAGCCGCCCTTGGCGCAGACCTATCCCAACATCCAGCCGTTTCTTTGGCAATGGACTTGCGATTTTTTGACAAAGCAAGGGAAGTGAATAAAACCCGATGGGATTTTTGCTTTTCTATCCCACGGAGGTTATGGTATAATAAATTTGTATTTCATCGTGTAGGAGCTTAGAATGGCAATTCGTATTTTTGCAGATAGCACGTGCGATTTAGAGAAGGCGCAACTAGAGCGCTTTGGCGTTACCATCGTTCCGCTGTATGTCACACTGGGTGACAATCATTATCGGGACGGCGTAGACATTTCCCCAGAGGATATTTTTCGGCATTTTGAAAAAACCAAGGAGACCCCGAAAACGGCCGCTCCCACTCCGGGAGATTTTATCGAAAGTTTTAAACCTGCCGCGCAAAACGGAGACGATATTCTTTTTATCGGAATTTCTTCTCACATGTCAGCCTGCTGCAACAACGCCATCCTGGCAGCCAAAGAATTCCCCGATACCAAAATCGAGGTGGTCGATTCACAGAATCTTTCCACGGGAATCGGCCTGCTGGTTATGAAGGCCGGTGAATTTGTCGTCAGCGGCATGACCCTGGAAATGACGGCGCAGAAGCTGCGCACTTTGGTTCCCAAGGTACGCGCCAGCTTTGTAATTGATACGCTCACCTATCTTTACCATGGCGGCCGCTGCAATGCATTGCAGGCGTTTGGTGCCAATGCACTGCATCTGAAACCGAAGATCGTGGTTTGCGACGGTAAAATGGGCACCAGTTCCAAGTATCGCGGCAAAATCCAACACTGTGCCCAGCGCTATGCCAAGGACATCATGAAAGCGCTGGAAGGGGTGGATACCAGCCGTGTGTTTGTCACCTATAGCGTGTCAGACGATGTGTTTCATCGAGAAGTCGGTAAAATCGTAGAGGCAAGCGGGGTTTTCAATGAAGTTGTCTATACCCGAGCGGGCTGTGTTATCAGCAGTCATTGCGGTCCGTATACCATCGGCGTATTGTATATAGAGGAGTAAAATGGATAAATGGGAGAGCTTTGGACGGATTCTTGCGCGGCAAAATCGTCTGGCCGTTGCGTTTTCCGGCGGAACGGATAGCACACTTTTGCTGGCCATGGCACAGCATATTCTGGGTAAACAGAATGTACTGGCCTTAACGGCGCACTGCGCCTTTATCAGCGCCGACGACGCGCAGTGGGTTCGGCGGATACAGGAACAATTAGGCAGCAACCATCTTTTGGTTGCTGTTCCTGTTTTGGAAAACCCGCGTATTGTGCAAAACCTTGCGGATCGCTGCTATGACTGCAAAAAAGAGATCTTTTCCGCTTTGCAGCGCGCAGCGGCGCAGCAGGGGTACGACACGATTGCGGACGGTACAAATTTCTCCGACCGCGGGGACTACCGCCCCGGACGCCGTGCACTGGAGGAACTGGGAATTCTCAGCCCCTTTGACGAGGCCGGCATCACCAAAGCGGAGATCCGGGAAAAGGCGCGGGAGCTTGACCTGCCCAACTGGAGCAGGCCTGCGGCCGCCTGCCTGGCATCGCGCGTTCCCTATGGCACCCCCCTTACGCCTGAATTGCTGCGCCGGGTAGACCAGATGGAAAGTGCGCTGCGGGAGCAGGGGTTTGTGCAGTTTCGGGTGAGAGATCACGGAGATATTGCCCGCTTGGAGTTTCAAAAGGAGCAGATGCAGCGCGCTGTGGACATGGCGCAGGAGCTGGTGGAACTGGGAAAAGCTTCGGGCTATCGCTATGTTACGCTGGATCTATGCGGTTACCGTATGGGGAGCATGAATGAAAGTCTGGGGGAGGAGCAACATGGAAAGTGAAGCACTGCGTTCGCTGCTGCAGGCCGTCAAGCAGGGACAGGTAGATGTTGACCGGGCGATGGAGGAGCTGAAGGACTTTTCCTATGAGGACATCGGCTATGCCAACATCGACCACCATCGCAGTCTGCGCACCGGGTATCCTGAGGTGATTTACTGCGCGGGAAAAACGCCCGAGCAGATTGCCGGGATCGTTTCTCACATGATGGCTCACGATAGCAGCAATATTTTGGCCACGCGCGCCAACGACGCGGCCTACGATGCGGTTCGCGCGGTTGCCGGGGATGCGGCGGAATATCGCAGCGATGCGCGGATCATCATGGTGCACCGCAAGGAAGTCACGTTTGTCAACGAAAAACGCATTGCCGTCATCACCGGAGGAACCTCGGATATTCCGGTGGCCGAGGAGGCCGCGCTGACCGCAGAGTTTATGGGAAATCATGTGGAACGGATTTTTGACGTAGGTGTGGCCGGGCTGCATCGGCTGTTATCCCGGCTGGAGCTCATTCGCTCCTGCAACGTGCTCATTACCGTTGCGGGGATGGAAGGCGCGTTGGCCAGCGTGGTGGCCGGCCTGGTCGATAAACCGGTCATTGCCGTACCCACCAGCGTAGGGTATGGCGCCAGTTTTGGCGGCCTGTCCGCGCTGCTTACCATGCTTAACAGCTGTGCCTCCGGGGTATCGGTTGTAAACATTGACAACGGTTTCGGGGCGGGCTTTCTTGCCGCCATGATCAACAAGCTGTAGGAGATTGTGATGAAAATACTGTATTTGGATTGCCCCGCCGGTATCAGCGGCGATATGACCTTAGGGGCGCTGCTTGACCTGGGCGTAAGCGAAGAGGCCTTGCGTGCAGAGCTGAACAAGCTGCCCATGCACCATGAGTTTTCTCTTACCTGCGAAAAGACGGTCAAGCAGGGGATCAGCGGCACAAAAGCGGATGTACTTCTTGCTGCCCATGAGGAGCACGACCACGACCATGCGCACGATCATACGCATGAGGAGCA
>JAQUVY010000076.1:0-8327 GCA_028693155.1 Eubacteriales bacterium | reverse complement strand
ATGAGTTTTCTCTTACCTGCGAAAAGACGGTCAAGCAGGGGATCAGCGGCACAAAAGCGGATGTACTTCTTGCTGCCCATGAGGAGCACGACCACGACCATGCGCACGATCATACGCATGAGGAGCATGGCCACGACCATGCGCACGATCACACGCATGAGGAGCATCTCCATGCGCACGGCGCAGAAACACTGGCGATCGCGCAGGATCATGTTCATACGCAGGAAGCCGCGCACAGTCATGAGCATCATCACCGCGGGCTTCATGAAATCGAGCACATCATCGGGGACAGCGATCTACACCCGCTGGTCAAAGAAAAAGCCCTTGAAATGTTTCGTGAGCTGGCAAAAGCCGAAGCGAAGGTGCATGGAACCACGCCTGATCAGGTGCATTTTCATGAGGTTGGCGCGGTGGATTCTATTGTGGACATTGTGGGCACATGTGTTTGCATGTGGTTGCTGGGTGCCGACGAAATTCAAGCCTCTGCAGTGAATACGGGTTCGGGAACCGTGAAGTGCGCGCATGGCATCATGCCGGTGCCCGCGCCGGCCACCGCGGAGCTGCTGACGGGTCTGCTGTGCTATTCCAACGGAACGTTAAGCGAGCTTACCACGCCCACGGGCGCGTTGATCATCCGCAGCTTTGCAAAAAAGCAAGGCGCACTGCCACAGATGAAGATTGAAAAAATCGGCTATGGCTTTGGAACCAAAGAATTTCTCTTCGCCAACTGCGTGCGCGCTGTGCTGGGCACTTCGCAGGAGCAGCACGGGGAAAGCGTCTTGGTGATGCAGGCCAATGTTGATGATATGACCGGTGAGGCGGCGTCTTATTGCGCCGAACGCCTGATGGATGCAGGTGCATTGGATGTGTTCTTTTCGCCCATTTACATGAAAAAGGGAAGACCGGCGTTCTTGCTTCAGGTCATATGCCGCGAGGGAGACCGGCAGAAGATGGAAAACGTTCTTTTTGCCGAAAGCACCACGCTGGGAGTGCGTTGGCAATCCATGCAGCGCACGGCGCTGGAACGGGAAATCATATCCGTAGAAACGCAATACGGAACGCTACCCATCAAGCAGCGCCGTTGGAACGGGACGCTGTTTGGTGCGCCCGAATACGGACCCTGCGCAGACGCGGCGCGAAAAAACGGCGTGCCGCTGCAGGTGGTCTATCAAGCTGTTACAGAAAAATTTTATGAAAAATAGAGGAACAATTATGGCAAAGGAGTCTGTCCTGGTTCTGGATTTTGGCGGCCAATACAACCAACTGATCGCCCGGCGAGTCCGCGAGTGCAATGTGTATTGCGAGGTAAAACCCTACACAACTTCGCTCGAGGAAATTCGCCAGGAAGCGCCCATCGGTATTATTTTTACCGGTGGACCCAACAGCGTTTACGACGAGCACTCCCCTCAGGTTGATCCGGGGATTTTCCAGTTGGGCATTCCCATTTTGGGTATCTGCTATGGCTGCCAACTCATGGCGCACCATCTGGGTGGAAAAGTGACAAAGGCGCAGGAGGACTCCGCACGCGAGTACGGAAAAACCGAGACCTGCTTTGATACCGCGTGCCGGTTGTTTGCCGATGTGCCCGAAACCGGCGTTACCTGGATGAGTCATGGGGACTATATGGAAAAAGTGCCGGATGGCTTTTCTTTGGTTGCCCATTCGGCCGCCTGCCCTAACGTGGCAATTTGCGATGAAAAGCGCAGATTTTACGGCGTACAGTTTCACCCCGAGGTCAATCATACGGAAAACGGCCTTGCCATGATTCGCAATTTCTTGTATAAAGCCTGCGGCGCAAAGGGCGAATGGACAATGGGCGATTATAAGGACATCGCCATTGCGAGCATCCGGGATAAGGTGAAGGATGGAAAGGTGTTGCTGGCTTTGTCCGGCGGCGTGGACTCCTCCGTGGCGGCTGCTTTGGTTGCAGAAGCCGTGGGAAGCCAGCTGACCTGCGTATTTGTGGATCATGGGCTGATGCGGCTGAACGAAGGCGATGAAGTGGAGGAGGCGTTCCGCAAATGGAACATCAACTTTGTTCGAGCCAATGCGGAAGAGCTGTTTTTGTCCAAGCTTGCCGGCGTGGCTGAGCCGGAGCGCAAGCGCAAGATCATCGGCGAAGAATTTATCCGCGTTTTTGAGGCGGAGGCCAAGAAGATCGGCAAAGTCGATTACCTGGTGCAGGGCACGATTTATCCCGACGTAATCGAATCGGGGGCGGGAGATGCCGCGGTGATCAAGAGCCATCATAACGTGGGCGGACTGCCGGACTATGTGGACTTTAAGGAGATCATCGAGCCGCTGCGCATGCTGTTTAAAGATGAAGTGCGCCAGTTGGGCAGAGAATTGGGACTGCCGGAATACCTGGTTATGCGTCAGCCGTTCCCCGGCCCGGGGTTGGCGATTCGTGTAATCGGCGATATTACCCGGGAAAAGCTGGATACTCTGCGCAAGGCGGATTTCATTTTCCGCGATGAAATTTCCAAAGCCCATCTGGAACAGACCATGAATCAATATTTTGCCGTGCTCACCAATATGCGCTCGGTAGGCGTCATGGGAGACGGCCGAACCTATGACTACACATTGGCGCTGCGCAGTGTTACGACAACGGACTTTATGACTGCGGATTGGGCGCGTATCCCTTATGAGGTTTTGGATCGCGTTTCGGTGCGCATCGTGAATGAAGTGCCGGGGATCAATCGCATCGTTTATGACATTACCAGCAAACCCCCGGCAACTATTGAGTGGGAATAAGTAAAACCATCTCGGAAACTCGCTATTTAAGCGGCTTTCCGGGATTTCTTTTTGCCTTTTGATAACAGTTTGATAACAGGAGCATTTGGGCACTTATTCTGTGCCGCAGGTGGTTTGCAGGTGTTTTACCTGTTGCCATTCTGTTGCCACTGCTCTATCCATTGAAAACGGTCTTGCTGATTCGCTGTCAGCAAGACCGTTTTTTCTGTTCCGAAAAGGGTGTTTATTTCTCGTCTTTTAGGGCTTCTATGATGGAATCGCTAAGCTCTTGTGATGGAACCTTAGCCCATATCTGTGAGGTGTCAAATTTGGGGTAGTTGTACCGCCATTGGTCGTATTCCTCTTTGGAGATTTCCCCAGCGCTGAGTTTCGCGGTCTGCTGCTGCCAAGCGTTGAGCATATCCCGCATCCTAATATAGTTCATACCTCTGGACTTATCTAGCCGCAAGCAGACTTCGCCGTCAATTTCTCCGACAGTCAGACCGCGCAAGTCTTCAAGCGTAAACAAGGTGTGCATCAGGCCAATATCGCTGTCAATATCAGGGACAGCCAAAGCCTCTGGACGTACATCCAAGACTTTCGCAAGGTCAGCAGTCATATTTTCCTTCGGCGAGCGAGCGCCGGATTCGTATTGCGCCATGCGAACATCAGCCGTCTTTTCAGAGAAGCCGATGGCCATTCCAAGATATTTCTGCGTCATGCCGCGCAGATTGCGGATAAACCTGATTCTTTCACCAATAGCCATAACCATATCCCCTGTTCGTAGAAAATTGCCCCTGGCACGAGTATAGCATATAAGTTTAAGAATAGCAAGAACAACTTAAATAAAAAAGTTTCAGTTTTATATGAAAACCACTTGACTTAACGGAATAAGTTAAGTATAATGAAGACGACTTAAATAAATATAGTTAAGCCAACCGTCGCATGTCACGGTAATGGCATGTATCGCCCGGGCAAATCGGGAGGCGATTCAGAAAGTACTCCGACACGAAACCTGTGGCGTGGGCTGCCGCAGGACGCAGGGGGCAGAACCTACGGTATGTCTGAGAAAATAAAAAACAGGGGGATAATCAATGGCCGAAAAAATGTTCATGCGGGTAAATGAGGTTGCAGAAGCGTTGGATGTGTCGGAGCCTTACGCCTACAAGCTCATTCGCAAGCTCAACGAAGAACTCAAGCAAAAGGGCTGCATCGTCATTGCCGGACGCATTGACCGCAGGTTCTTTTATGAGAAATTCTACAATTCGATCAAAGAGAGGAGAGATTGACTATGCCAATATTCAAAAACGAGGACACAAAAACATGGTATGTCATGGCGCGATATACCGACTGGAAGGGGGAACGCAAGCAGAAGTGCAAACGAGGCTTTGCCACTCGGAAAGAAGCACTTGAATGGGAGCGCGAGTTTTTACAGCAAAAACAGGCCGATGTAGAGATGCCCTTTGATAGCTTTGTGGAGCTTTACACGAAGGACATCAAGCCTCGCCTGAAAGAGAACACTTGGCTCACCAAAGAGAGCATCATTCAGAAGAAAATCCTGCCTTATTTCGGCAAACGCAAGCTATGCGAGATTACGGCGAAGGATGTTATTGATTGGCAAAATGAGATTCGCTCTACAAAGGATGCCAAAGGCAATCTCCATTCAGCAACCTACCTCAAGACCATTCATAACCAGCTCAGCGCCATTTTCAATCACGCAGTCCGCTACTATGACCTGCGGCTAAATCCAGCGGCAAAGGCTGGCAATATGGGGATGGAGGAACGCAAGGAGATGCTGTTCTGGACAAAGGCTGAATATCAGCAATTCTCCGATGCCATGATGGACAAACCCATGTCGTATTATGCATTCCAGGTGCTTTACTGGTGTGGCATTCGGGTAGGCGAGCTATTAGCCCTCGAGCCCTCCGACTTCGATTTTGAAAGAGGTATACTCTCCATCTCAAAATCTTATCAGCGGCTCAAAGGAAAGGACATCATCACCACACCCAAGACCAAGAAAAGCAACCGCAAAATCCTGATGCCGGATTTTCTCTCTCAGGAGATGCAGGACTACATCAAAATGTTCTATGGCGCAAAATCCAATGACCGCATTTTCCCCATCAGCAAGCATTATCTGCACCATGAGATGGATAGGGGCAGCAAGGCGACCGGGGTAAAGCGCATCAGAATCCACGATATTCGTCACAGCCACGTTAGCTTGCTGATTGATATGGGATTCTCAGCTCTGGCGATTGCTGACCGTGTGGGGCATACCTAATTAGTTACGATGGAGAATGCGGTGGAAAAGAGTATGGAGAAGAACTTCCTTCGAATTTGCGCTGTCAGAAATTTTTGTTAAATGCGGGACTTTCCAGTCAGGCGCTGTTGTTGGGGAAAAAATCAACAACCTTTGAAGCGTTATATATTAGCGAGGCGTTATTACCTGTTTTTAATAGCGTTCCTCAACAAATATCTCTATTGGAGGCAATGGCATGAGCGAGTATTCAAAAGAGTTTCTTGAATTATTAGAATCAGTGACCGCGAAGAGACCCCGCACAGTTATTCAACATATTCTCAAAAACGGCTATCCTATATAATTTTACCGCTGCAGTACTTTTCAGCCTGTTCTACCTATGCGGTCATCATTTCCAATACCAAATCAGATGCCATTCTCAAGCTTCAAAGCAACACCGTTTACAGTAGGCTCGGCTTTGAAACCGTATAAATCTTTCAACGCAAATAAGGTGTGCATTGATCCCTGCTCACTATCCATTCCCGGCACAGAGAGTGTCATCGGAGATGCTTTGAGCACCTCAGCCAACGTATTTTGCTAAATCCGTCATAGAAATTCTTGCGGCACATTCAAACTGCGCCATGGAAATGACGGCTTTTTTCCAGAAAAGCTTACCTGCATATCAGGACATTTCTGGGTCACACCGCGCAAACCGGGGATGAACCGAAGCGAGTGCCGCAGAGCGCTCCCTCTTGGGAAACACTTGTTTTTTATCGTCTAGCATATAGGCTCTGCGTATGCCACGGTAAGAGTAAAAAAGGCTTATTATCTTACTGGAAGCCACTTTATGAAACAGAATTTGCTTAGCACAAGAAACAATTGTCATTCGGCCGTAGCATTGGCGTGAATTCAAGCACAAACGGAAGAACACATTGGGCACACGGCCGCTTTTACATCGGCTTGTAACAATAAAAGCGCTGCAACCCGCCCGTATCCGCTCGGATAAATGCGGAGCCACTTTGGTAAAAACATTTAAATGTGAACGTGATCGTACCCTCAGAGATGAACGGGCGAATTGCCCTTTCTCAGTTCGTTTTTCCTTCCTGATAAGGCTTTTCTACCCACGTGCGGAGATGAAGATTCCCACCTAAATTTATTTCACTGGTCGCTAAAAATCGCAAGGCGTTTCAAAATGCCGCGATTTGTACTATAATAACTCTATCTTGCATGAATGAATTGGGAGAGAATATGTTTTATAGAGTAGACGGATTGGTATTGGCGCTGGACGCGCCGCCTGAGGCGCTGAAGGAAGCGGTGTGCCGCAAACTTCGCATTGCGCCGGAAAATATCGGCAGCGTGCGCCTGCACCGCCGTTCCGTCGATGCGCGGCGGGGCGATGTTCGATGGAACTGCTCGGCCGTGATCGAGCTGGAAAGCAACGCAGCGCCGATGGGGGCGCAGCCTTATGAGGAGAAAGAATATGCTCCTCCTGCGCCGGGAGAGTGCCTGCTGCAGGCACGGCCGGTTGTAATCGGCGCCGGTCCTTCCGGCACCTTTGCGGCGCTGTTGCTGGCACGGCTGGGCTATCGCCCGCTGGTGCTGGAGCGCGGGGAAGATGTGGATACCCGCCGCAATCGGGTAGAACGTTTTTTTGCCACCGGGGAATTGGATCCGGCGTGCAACGTCCAGTTCGGAGAGGGGGGTGCCGGTACTTTTTCCGATGGAAAATTGGTAACGCGCATCAAGGATCCCCGGTGCGGCTTCGTGCTGAAAACCTATGCGGCCTTTGGTGCGCCGCAGGCTATTCTGACGGACGCCCGACCCCATGTGGGCAGCGATCTGCTGGTTGACATTGCCCGCAATTTGCGCCGGGAGATCGAAAGCCTGGGCGGCGAATATCGCTTCGGCTGCCGCATGGAGCGCATTTTGACCCAGGATGACGCCGTGTGTGCCGTTCGGCTGGAGAACGGCGAGGAGATCCCTGCGCAGGCGGTTGTGTTGGCTACGGGGCACAGTGCCCGGGATGTGTTTGAAATGCTGCATGAACAGGGCGCTCCCATGGAGGCGAAGCCTTTTGCCGTGGGGCTGCGCGTGGAGCATCCGCGGGAGTATATCGACCGTCTGCGATACGGAAAGCGAGCAGGAGATCCGCGCGTAGGCGCCGCCGATTACCATCTGTCCGCGCATGTGTTCGGGCGGGAGGTCTATTCCTTTTGCATGTGCCCCGGCGGGCAAATCATCAACGCCTCCAACGAGCCGGGAATGCTCAGCGTGAACGGCATGAGCCTGAGCGCGCGCGATGGCATCAACTCAAACGCGGCACTGGTGGCTTCTGTCACACCGGATGATTTTGGCAAGGGCGTCCTAGACGGCCTGAATTTTCAGCGAAAGATCGAACGCATGGCCTTCGGTGAGGGATATGCGGCCACGGTGCAGCGCATGGAGGACTTCATCAAGCGCCGTCCCAGCCGCAGGTTGGGGAGCGTGCAGGCCAGCATTCAGCCCTCGGCTCAGGCCGGTGACGCCGCTGCCTGCCTGCCCGAGAACATTGCGCAGGCGATTCGCGGGGGAATTTTGCAAATGGATCGGCAGCTGCCCGGCTTTTTGCTGGGCGATGCGCTGCTCACCGCCGCTGAAACGCGCACCTCTTCGCCGGTTCGCATTTTGCGGGGAGACACCATGGAAAGCTTGTGGGCAAAGGGCCTTTTCCCGGCCGGAGAGGGCGCCGGCTATGCCGGAGGCATTACCTCCGCTGCGGCAGACGGTATGCGCGCTGCCGAAGGACTGATTGCTCAATGGAGGAGCAAATAAATGGAAATCAATCAGGTACTTAACTTTCTTGAAAGCTTTCGGAATCTTGGGATCGTCCGCTTTGTGGCAAGCTTTTATCGGGAAGGTATCCTAAAACCCATAACCCAGTGGGTCACACGGGTAGCGCAGACACCGGGGCGTACGGCCGTGGTGCTGCTGGTTTTGGCAATTGTGCTCATCGTTGCGGTTTTTGTTGTGGATCAGATTATGTATTTCACCGTACCGGGGCGCGTGGATGAATGGAGAGTTAAAACTTATCAGCTACTTCAGCGGGCTCGTCGCTTCTGGCGGGATCTTACGATGCGCATCCGTGCGGGAAAGCGGGCATAGGGGATAAAATGGCGAAGATTTATGTGCATATCGGCAGCTACGGCAGCGGAAAAACCGAGCTGTCGCTCAATGAGGTGCGCGCGATGCGCGCACAGGAGTTATCCCCTGTTTTGGTGGATCTGGATATTGTGAACCCGTATTTTCGCGCAGGGGAGCATGAGGCTGCGCTGCGCGCCGAGGGGATCCGTACCCTGATGCCCACCATGGCAAACACCGCCGT
>JAQUVY010000003.1:6194-53016 GCA_028693155.1 Eubacteriales bacterium | reverse complement strand
CGGTTGGTTTTTTGACCATTACGCAAAGGACATCATGAAGTTGCTCATTATGCCCTTTGACATCAACAGCGGCTACTCGGTTTAGCCCCGCACGCCAAAACGC
This sequence comes from Eubacteriales bacterium, assembly GCA_028693155.1. GTDB lineage: Bacteria > Bacillota > Clostridia > Christensenellales > UMGS416 > STF2-111. The sequence goes on along the minus strand of JAQUVY010000003.1, from coordinate 52,913 downwards.
CCGCTCAAGGAAACAAAGCCATTCCTTGGGCGGGCGTTTTTTCAGGTTTTGGGTCTACAGCTTCTTGGCCACGGCCCGTAAAATTTCCTGGGAGGGGCCGGGAATGCGCCCCAGGCCATCCGGACCCACATTGATCAAATAATTGATGCCCAGCGAATTGAGGCGGCGCTTGTTCTCCAGCACCTGCGTAGCCGATTTCCAGTTATGATCCCGATAGGAGAAGCCCCAGGTGTCGTTGAGCGTGGCAGCTGCCTCATACAGGCCGTAAGGCGAGGGCTTCAGCCCGCCGATGTCGTTCATGTCCGCGCCCACCGGGCCGTCCAGCGTGTCGGGAATTTCGTTGTCGCCCAGCGAAACATAGTCATACGCGCCGTTGCCCAAGCGGGAGTTGATGAGGCACTGGGGCTGATCACGCTTCACCGCTTCATAAATGGCGCGGCTGTGCTTCTCCTCCAGCGTCATGGGCACATCAAACCAGATCAGGCTCAAGTCGCCGTAATTGCGCAAAAGCTCGGTGATCTGGGGCAGGATCTTATTTTCAAAGCAAATGTTGTAATCCTTTTTCTCCTCCTCGGGGAAATCCCAGCTGTTGTCCCAGGTGCTGCCGTCGTTATGCAGGTGGTTGGATAAATACCCGCCGCCATGCCGCTCGTGCCAGTCCAGATCCTGAGAATAATACAACCCCAGCCGCAGCCCATGCTTGTAGCACGCCTCGGCCAGCTCGCTGAGCACATCCCGCCCGAAGGGCGTGGCGTCCTTCACGTTGTAGGCATCGGCCTGAGAGTGAAACAGGGCGAAGCCGTCGTGATGCTTGGCGGTCACCACCAAATACTGCATGCCGCATTCCTTGGCGAAGGTCACCCATTCCTCAGCGTTAAAAAAGACGGGCTGAAACGCCCCGGCCAGCCGCCCGTACTCGGCGATGGGAATGCGGTGGTAGGACTGGATCCACTCAGCATAGGTGTTGCTGGGCATTCCCCTATACTCCCCGGCCAGCAGGGAATACAAGCCCCAGTGCACCATCATGCCATACTTCGCTTGGCGAAACCACTCTTGATTATTCACGAACGTCCTCCTGTTTTTCCTGCGCGCGCCGCGCTTTTTCGGCGTTTAAAATGGCCAGCTCCCGCAGAAGCATAAATTTGAGGCCGTATTCTGCGCAATTTTCCAGACTGCCCATCGTGAGCGCCCGCGCTTCCTCCAGCTCCAGCCAGCGCAGCTCCATGCCCGCCGCCTGCTCGGCCCGGGTGAGCGCCCGCTCTCCGGGTTCGCCGCGCGCCGCGGCCGTAAACACAAAGGAGCGCTGCAAAAAGGCGTTGCGCACCTTGTGCTCCTCCACCGTGCCCAGCAGCACGGGCGTGTCGCAGGCAAAGCCCGTCTCCTCCCGCACCTCGCGGCAAAAGGCCTGCGCCGGGCTTTCCCCGTCCTCAATGCCTCCGCCGGGCAGCTTGTCGCAACCGTTCCCCGCCATGTGCAGCAGGGCAACGCGCCCCTGCGCATCCCGCAGGATGCCGCGGGCGGCGCGGCGGCTGACCCTCGCCATGCGCCCGCCCTCGCCCAGCGCGGCAGTTTTTTCGGTAATTACCAGCTGCAGTCGTTCCATACTACGGCTCCAGCCACTGAACAAACGCGGTTTTATCCTGCCGGTTATAGCCCGCGTGCTCATAAAAGCGCAGCGTGCTTTCCTTTTTCGAGCCGGTCAGCAGCATCATTTTGTAGCAGTTTTCCGAAGCGGCCAACTCCCGCGCCTTGTCCAAACAGGCGGTGGCAAAGCCGCGCCCCCGGTACGCCTCGTGGGTTACCACATTTTCCACCAGCGCGTAAGGCCGCTGGCCGTGGGTCAGGTTGGGGATCACCGTGACCACGCAGGACGAAACCGGCAGCCCCGCCTCTTCCCCCAGTAAAACGTGCTGATCCTCATCCCGCAGGATTTTTTGCCACAGCGCGGTCAACCGGCTGTTTTTTTCGGGCATGGTTTCGCCGTGCAGCTGTTCGTAAAGCCCCAGCAGCGCTTCCAGATCATCGGGTCTTGCTTCGCGCACCGTCATATTGTCCTCCCAAAAAGCGCGGTGCGGCGGGTTTCTCCCGCCGCCCGCACCCGGTTTATGATTTTTCGTCGTTTGCTTCGGGCGCGGCCGGCGCTTCCTGCGCGGCGGGTGCGTCCGCACCCTCGGGAGCCTGTGTCTCCTCCACTGCCGTTTCTTTGGCGGTGTCCTGCGCCGGGGCATCCTTGCCCTTACTGCCCGTCTTCACGCACAGGATCACCAGCGCCGCCGCCAGCACACCCACCGCCGCCAACAGCAGCAAAATCAGCGTCATGGCCTGCGCGTCGCCCGCCAGGCGCTGCCCCAGCGCCGGGGTGGGCGTGGGGGTGGGGGCGGGGGTAGGCGCGGGCGCAGCCGTGGGCGCGGGCGTCACCTCCACAATAATGACCTGCTTGGCGTAGCGCTGCAGGGTTCCCTGCGCCGGGTCGTAGCAATACCAGCCGCTTTGCCCGGCGGCGTCTGTCGCCCACACCAGAAAATACCCGCTGTCGTCGCCCGCCGCCTGCCACGCGGCAACGCTGACCCCACCCAGCGTCAGCTCCGCCGGTGTGTATCCCTCGGGCACCTGCGCGGTTCCCGGGTTTAAGATCACATATTGCCCGGAGATCTGCAAGGGCACATACGCAGACAGCGTACCGTCCTCACTGCACACCATCAGCGCGCCGTTTTTTCCCGCCTGATCCGTCAGGAAGACCAGCACGACACCCGTCTGCGGCTGCCGCAGCAGCTCCACGGATTCGCCTTTCCAGGCACCCTGTATGCGCTCAAAGCCCTCGACTGTCTGCGCATCGGGAATGTTGTGCCACAGATACCAGGTTTGGCCGCCCAGCTCCACGGGGATCTCGCGCTTTTCCACCGGCACGGTGGGTTTGGGCGTGGCCGGCGCAGCAGGCACAGCCACGGTGACGGTTGCGCCGCCGCTGCCCCCGCCCAGAGAGGCCAAGTCGCGGTTATAGCTCTCCGAGCACGACACGGATACCTTGCCGCTGCCCGCCGCGATGGCCTTGAAGTTCAGCGTGCAGCTCAAAGAGTTGACCGATTTATCCCCGCCGTACAGCACGATGTTGCCATTGGCCACGCCACCGCTGCCCCCGGTAAACTGCAGCACCGAGGAATCATAAGAGAAGCTGGCGCGCACACCGAAAATGTCCGCCCCGCTGAAGGATACGCGCACGCTCACCGAGTCGCCGGGCTTTACCGTCTTTCCCGACACGGAAACACCCACGGCGTAAGCCGGCGCGCCCCACAGTCCCAGCAGCAGCGCCAGCGCCAGCGCCGCGGTCAAAAGCTTCCCCGTCCGTTTTTTCATCGTTATGCTCCTCATTGGGTAATCGTCCCGGTCCCCAGCAAATATTTTTGGATGACCAGCAGGTCAAGTAGCGCCGCCCGGCTGTCGTGGTTGACATCGGCCGCGCGCAGGTATGCGCCGTTGAGCGCGGCTGTGCCCAGCAAATGCTTTTGCAGCATCAGCAAATCCAGCAGCGCGATCTGCCCGTCGCCGTTTATATCCCCATACAAGACGATGGGGAACTGACCCTTCAGCTCCTCCTGGGCGTAGGCGCACAGCACATCTCCGGTGACCACGCCGCCCTGCGCCTTGGGCTGCCCCGCGGCGTCTGTCAGGCGCAGCTCGTAATCCTGCGAGGACAGGTTTCCCAGCAGCGCGGCGGCATCCGTGCCCAGCGGCACGCCCGAAACTCCCTGGCTGCTCACGCGGTAGACGCTGCTGGTCACGCGGTCGTCCTGGGTCTCTTCGGGCAGGGTTTCGCCGCCCGAGGGCGCGGAGCTGCCGGTGAAATACTCCACGATGGCGTAGGCAACGCCGTTGGCAATGCGCTTTTTATACACCTCGTCCATCAGCTTTGCCCGGTCGGTGGCGTTGGTATGGTACCCCGCCTCCACCAGCGCCGCGGGGATATTGTGCTCCCGCAGCATGAAAAAGTCGTTGACCGAGACGCCGCGGTTTCGGTAATCCGCCGCCGCGGCCACCTGCTCTCCCATCAGCCGGGCAAACCGCTTAGACCGCTCCACATGGCTGTAGGCGGTGTAATAATTGCGCGAATCGCTCCAACTGTTGTTCAGGCAATAGGTGATGCACCCGCTGATGGACGTATCGCTGCTGCCCGGGGCGTTGGTATGCAGGGAAACGAAAAGCAGATTTTCCGCTACGACGGGGTCGCTTTCGTATTCAAATATTTTCTTAAGATCCGGGTGGATCACCCGCGTATGGCTGTAATCATAAGGTGAGTTGAAATAGGTGGGCACCAGCGATTCATCCTGCCGGATGGAAGCCATCAGCGCCAGCAGGCGATCGATCTCCGCCACGTCGTCGGCCGCGCCCGCGGCCTCCTTCACGCCGCGCACCATGCCCAGCGCCACCGAGTTGGACAGGCACATGCGCATAAGGTTGTGCTGCTTGGTGGCGTCGGTTCGGGTCATCACCACGGTGGCACCGCAGTTTTCCAGATCAGTCTTGAGCAGCTCGGCAATGCGCAGCACATGCACATGCTCCACATAATCCGCATAGGCCCCACCGCTGCCTTGGCAGTGACCCGGGTCGAGGATGACGGTTTTGCCCTGCAGCGATTGGTTGACTGGGAAAGGATACGCCGCGTAGGGGTCGCCGTCGGCAAGCGCGGGCAAGCACGCCCCGCCCAGCAGCAGCGCGCTTAAAAGTATGCAAACCAGTATCCGGCACTTCATAGGACGCCCCCTCAAGGCCTAGAATAAAATGGATCCTGTTTATTTTACTTGATTCCGTTTAGCCCGTCAAATCATTTACCGCGTTCGCCCAAAAGCGCATTCCAAAAGGGCTTTTGCGAAAAAACGCGGTTCCCCAGGGCAAACAGACCGTAACCCGCCGCGCCGCCCAGCGTGTTCATGATGAGGTCGTCCACGTCCGCCGAACGGCCGATGAAGTACTGCACCGTTTCCACGGCCAACACAAAAACCCCGATGACCAGCAGGGTTTTCCAAAGCCGTCTCAGGCGGGGAAAGAGCACCGGCAGCAAAAGGCCCGCCGGCAGCAGCATGAGCACATTCTTCGCCAGCTGCTTGGCCATTTTTGCCGCCCCCATGGAATAGGTTTGAGCGACCCACACAAAGGGGCGCAAGTTCAGCAGATGATATTCACTGACAAAGCGAGGCACAAACCCTCCCCAAAACAGCGTGGCAAAAAGCACCACCAGCAGCTGCGCCCCAAAGCACACCCACGCCGCATGGCGCAGGAAGGAAAGCTTCGCCCGGCACCGGATGATAAGACCCACGGGGAGATAACACAACGTTGCTAAAAACAGTGCTGCAAAAACGACAAGCAATAAATCCATACCCTCTCCTTTGAACAAAAAAGCGGCGACCCGGGCGGGCCGCCGCATATTTTTATCAGAACTGTACTTCCCGCTTCTCGCGGTGGGCGATATAGGCACCTTCCATCAGCTGGGTAAGCGCGCGGCCCTCGGCCGTGCCGTAGCGCACGGGTGCGCCGTCCAGCACGGAGGTCACCCACTGCTCAATGGGGTGAGGCAGCGCGGCGGGCAGCTCGGGCTCGTGCCAGTGCTCCTTGTCGTCAGCCGTCTTGATGCGCACCTGGTTGTCCGTAACGATGATCACGCCCTTGGTTCCGTACACCTCAAAGGTGTCCGGCGTCATGGGGGACACCAAACTGGTTTCGCTCACGGCAATGGCACCGCCCTCGAACTCGATGGCGCATACGGAGTTATCCTCCACCGCGTGACCGGTGAGGCCGTTAAACATGGAAACAATGCGGGTGGGCTTGCCCAGCAGCCAGGAGGAGATGTACATGGGATGGGCACCCAGATCCATCATGGCGCCGCCGCCGGTGGTGACGGGGTCAAACCAATACTCGGGCAGCCAGCCGCCCGAAGCGCCGTCGTGGGCGTTGCGCACGCGCACCGCCGTGATGTCGCCCAACACGCCCTTGTCAATGGCGTCCTTGATGAACAGATTGCACGGCCAGGCGCGCTTGGGGAAGGAGATGGTGAAAATCACATGGTTGCGCTCCACCGCCTCGATCACCTCGTCGCAGTCGGCCACCGTCAGGCACATGACCTTCTCGGTGTAAATATGCTTGCCGGCGTTGGCCGCGCGGATCATCATATCCTTGTGCAGATTGGTGGGCGTATCCAAAATAACGGCGTCCACATCGGGGCGGGCCAGCAGCGCGTCATAATCGGCCACAAAGTCCACTCCCAGTTCCTTTGCCCAGGCTTCTCCCCGGGCGGCGTCCTCGTCCCACACGCAGGTGATCTGCGCGCGGCCGGTCTCCACAATGCGGCGGGCATACTCAGGCGCATGCACATGCCACTTGCTTATCATTGCGACTTTCAGCATGAAGGTTCTCCTTATTTGTTAAAGTACACGGGTGCGCCGGTCTTGGCGGAGGTGTAGATGGCCTCGAGGATCTCGGAAACCACGCAGGCCTGCTCGGGCAGCACCACCGGATCCTTGTCGTTGATGATGGCGTCGATCCAGCGGCGCGCCTCGGTGATGGGCGGGGTCTCGTTCACGCCGTCATAAAACGCCACGCCGCCCGCGTTCAGCTCGGGCTTAATGTCGACCAGCCGGCCGAACTCGTCCTTGTTGATGGTGACGCCGTTTTTGATCTGCGCGCCGGCCTTGGTGCCGCACAGCATGGTGCTGCCCTCCTGCACGGGCTCGCAGGTGTTCAGGCACCAGCTGCTCTCCAGAATGATGGTGGCGCCGTTTTCCATTTCAATGAAGCCGAAGGCCGAATCCTCCACCGTGTGCTGCGCCGGGTCCCACGGGCCCCAGGGGTTGCCGCAGTCCGGGTTGGGCAGCTTCTTATAGGTGGTGCCCACCACCATGCGGGGCTTATAGTTGTTCATCAAATACAGTGTCAGATCCAAAGAATGGGTGCCGATGTCGATGAGGGGTCCGCCGCCCTGCTCATACTCGTTGAGGAACACGCCCCAGTTGGGGGTGCCGCGGCGGCGAATGGCAAAGGCCTTGGCGAAATAAATGTCGCCCAGATCTCCCCGGTCAATGACGCTCTTGACATAGCGGCTCTCGGCCTTGTGGCGGTGCTGATAGCCAATGGTCAGCTTTTTGCCGGTGCGCTTGGCGGTCTCCACCATGCGCCGGGCGTCGGCAGCCGTCTTGGCCATGGGCTTTTCGCACATCACGTGCTTGCCCGCTTCCATCGCGGCGATGGAGATCTCGGCGTGGGAGCGGTTGGGCGTGCACACGTGCACCACCTCGATGGAATCATCCTGCAGCAGGTCGTGATAGTTCGTGTAGACCTTCGCGTCCGGCGCGCCGTACTCGGCGGCGGCCTTTTGGGCGCGCTCCTCGATCAGGTCGCAAAAGGCGACCAGCTGAACGTTGGGCAGGGTGTGCAGCGCGGGCATATGTTTGCCGTTGGCGATACCGCCGCAGCCAATGATACCGATCCTTACAATTCTGTCCATGATGAATTCCTCCCATAAATGAAAGATGGAAATCTTCCTGTATCATACCAAAAACAGCCACAGGATAACAGGCATTCTTTTGAGAACGGGCTATTCCTTTTGCGTTTGCCCGGGGTAGCTTCGGCCGGACAGGTCGGGAACGGTGCCGGGGTTGGCGGCGATGACGCTGTCGGTGTGGCCGCCGCCGTCCAAAACGAGTTCCTTGCTGCCGCTTTCAAAAAGCGCGTTGCCCGTCACCGCGCTGCCGGTGAGGCCGCGCAGCACCATGCCGTAAAACGGCGTGGGTGCCAAAAGCGCATACTCGGTGCGCTCCATCCAGGCGTACAGGCTGTTGCCCGTCACCGCCGTGCCCCGGCAGTTCTCCAGCAGCAGATGGGTGCTTTTTTCATCCAGCCGATCGGCGCCGTTGCTTCTGAAGATATTGCCTGTGCAGGCCATGGCGCGGCAGCGCCACAGCCCCACGCCTGGCCCGAAGTTATGATCCAGCGTGCAGCCGGTGATCTGTATGCTGTCCGAATCATACAGCAAAATGCCGCCCAACGCGTTCCACTCCACGCGGTTGGCGGTGATGGTGATGCTGGCTGTGCCAAACCATCCCTCACGCCCCTGGGGCGGCATTTCAGCTTGGGTGGGGTCAAACCCGCCGGCAAAAATGCCCGCCCAACCGTTGGCAGCCAGCTGGTTGTCTATGATCCAACCATCCACGCCCCCGGAGTAGTCGATCCCCGCCTGCGCGTTGTTCATGATGAGGCAGCGGCGGATGGCGGCCACCCAGGAATTGTCCAGCCGCACACCCGACCCGGAAAAGCCCGTAATGCGGCAGTCCTCAACCGTAACGTTTTGCTCGCAGCCGGTGTTTTTGATGTAGATGCCGTGCAGAGCCTGCCCCTGCCGCTCCCCCTGCAGCGTCAGTCCCTGAATGCGCGTTCCTTTTGCGCCGGTCAGATCCAACAGGGCGTTGCCCTGCCCCGATGCGGCCAGCAACACGGCTCTGCCCGCCGTGGTTTCGTCCGCCGGGTCGCTTCTGCCCCAGGCGTACCCCCAGGCCGATGCGCCCAAAAGCGTGATATGCCCCGGCACCCGTATGGGATGGATGCGGTAACGCCCCGGCGGGAAATAAACCACCGCTGTGCTTTTCTGCGCTGCCTGCATGGCCGCCGCCAGAGCAGGCGTGTCGTCATGAACGCCGTCTCCCACGGCGCCGAAATCGGTTATTTTGCTCCATTCCATTTTGTCCCCTCCGCTTGGCGGTGTCGCCATGGTTGTGGTATGCTGATAAGACAATTTATTTTAACATGCGTGAGGTTTTTATGCACAGCAAATCCGCTCCCCGCATCGCTTTGTTTTATACGGTGGTCACGCTGTACTGGATGGCGCTGTACGCCTATCAGCCGCTGCTGTCCACCCACTGCGCGGCGCTGGGTGCATCCCCGGCAGGGGTGGGCGCCATTTTAAGCGCTTACGGTCTGGTTCAGCTGCTGGTGCGCGTGCCGCTGGGTATGCTCAGCGACCGCATCCGAAAAAGGCGCCTGTTCGCGGTGATAGGCTGCGCGCTGGGGGCGGTGTCCGCCGCGGGGCTGGCGCTGGCCCGCACGCCCGCGCTGCTGCTGGTGTTTCGGGCGCTGGCCGGCGCTTCCGCCGCGGTGTGGGTGGTGTTTACCGTGCTTTTTTCGGCCTATTACACGCCCCAAGAGGCCTCGCGCACCATGGCACGGGTCATGGTCTTTAACAATTTGGGGCAAATGGGCGCCATGCTGCTGGGCGGTGTCATCGCGCAGCTTTTGGGCAGCACGGCCGCGTTTTGGCTGGCGGCCTGCCTGGGTCTGGCGGCGGCGCTGCTGGCACCGGGGCTGACCGAGCGTGTGCCCGAGCAGCCGCCCCAGCGGCTTTCCGCGCTGCTCAAGGTGGGGCTGAACGGGCACCTGCTGCTCGTCAGCACGGTGGGCATCCTCTTTCAGGTGGTCAATCAGGGCGCGGCGCTGGGCTTCGTGCCCACCTATGCCAAGGCGTTGGGCGCATCGGCCTCTCAACTGGGGCTGCTCACCGCGCTGAGCGTGGGCGGGATGCTCTGCGGATCGCTGCTGGCCTCGGCCGTTTTGCTCAAGCGCTTCCGCACCGAGCAATGCCTGCCCGCCGGGCTGGCGCTGACCGGCCTGTGCACGGTGCTCATCCCTGTGTTGGGACGCGCGCTTCCCGCGCTTTTTCTGCTGCAGTTTTTCGCCGGCGTGGGCGGCGGCCTTACCTTTCCTTTGCTCACCGGCCTGGCCATTCGAGACATCGCGCCCGAAAAACGCGGCACAGCCATGGGCTTTTTTCAGTCCATCTATGCGCTGGGAATGTTTGTAGGCCCGCTGCTCACCGGCTTCCTCTCGGAACGCTTTCCTGTGGGCGTCAGCCTGGCTGCGGTAGGGTGCGTGAGCTTTTTGGCTTTGATCCCGGCGCTGGCAGCCGCAAAGGAAAAGCGGCGGGGTTAAAAATCCCAGCCGCTTCGTGTTTGCCCCCCGGCCTTAAATGCGCCGTTTGGGGGCTTGTTTGTAATAGCCGTCGTCCCGCGGGATCCAGTCCAGGAAACGCGCCACTTCCAGATCCCACAATGCCCATTCGTGCCCGTAGCCTTCCACCACCTCGTGGGTGCAGGCCACACCCGCCTCTTCAAGCAGCTGCAGATGCCCCGGCCAAAGGTGAAACATGAAGTCCTGATCGCCGATGACGCAGTACATGGGCGGGATCTTTTTCCCCTGCGCCGTGGCCGCCTTCAGCAGCGCGGACAGGTTCCACTTTTCCGGTTCGTCAAAGCCCTGGGTGATGTCGTCCATATTGGCCGTGGCCGAAAACACGCCCAGCGCGCGGAACCGCTCGGGCTGGGTAAAGCCGTGCAGCATGGTGCCGTAGCCGCCCATGGAAAGCCCCGCCATATAGACGTGCGCCGGATCGGTGGAAACGGGGAACATGGAGCTGACAAAATCGGGCAGCTCCACCGAGACAAAGGAATAGTAATCCACCCCCTGACCCAGCAAAGCGCCGGCTTTGGCGGGGTTTCGCGTGTCGATGTAGCAGTTGTTTTCACCGGAGCAGGTCACCACAGCGATGCGGCGTTCCTCCGCATAGCGCTCAATGGAGGTATACCGCTCCCAGGTGGAGTAATCGTTGATGCCGCCATGCAGCAGATAGAGCACAGGGTACTTTTCGGTAATTTGATGGGTGCAGCCCTCATGCATGTCCGGCCCGGCCAACGTTGGTACGATCACGTTGATGTCCACCGCCCGGTTCAAAGTATAGGAAATAAAGTTGCAGGAAAAATGCGCCATATGGGATCCTCCTTTTTCTTTCACAATAAGCTTTCCCGCGCATTTTGTCAACAAAGATATACCATATAGGCACTTGCATTTTGCCGCATGTCAAATTATAATTAGTAGAATTCTAACAGTCTGAGGGGGAAGGTTATGGCGACGACCCAGGGGAACTGGCTGAAGCGGCTTTTTGCCGCCGATCCGGGCTTTTACAAAACCACGCTTACGCTGGCGATACCGGTCATCCTGCAAAACATGATCACCATCGGGGTGAACATCATGGACACGCTGATGCTGGGCTCCTTCGGCGAGGTGCAGCTGTCGGCCTCCTCGCTGGCCAGCGAGTTTATCAACATTTACCATGTGCTGTGCATGGGCATGGGCGGCGGCGCGGCGGTGCTCACCGCCCAGTACTGGGGGCGCCAGGAGCTGCCGCAGCTGAAAAAAACCGTCACCATCATGCTGTGGCTGGCCATATTTCTGGCAGGCTGCTTTACGGCGGCAACGCTGCTGATGCCCGATAAGCTGATGGCGCTGTATACCCCCGACCCGGCCATTATTGAAAAGGGCGTGCTGTACTTCCGCATCAACGCGGCGGCCTATGTGATGATGGGCATCTCGCTGACGCTGACCATCATCATGCGCTCCACCCGGCAGGTCAAGCTGCCGCTCATTACCTCCATTATCGCCTTTTTCGTCAACATCTTTTTCAACTGGGTGTTCATCTTCGGCAAGCTGGGCGCGCCGGAAATGCAGATTGAGGGCGCGGCGCTGGGCACGGTCATTGCGCGGTTTGTGGAGATGGCCATCATCGGCGGCTACTTTTTGTTCGTCGACAAAAAGATCGGCTATCGGGTACGCGATCTGTTTGTTTGCAGCTGGGCGCAGGTGAAGCTTTTCTTTCGCTACGGCTGCCCGGTCATCGTTTCGGATACGCTGCTGGCCGTGGGCAACAGCATGGTGGCGGTCATCATGGGGCACATCGGCGCCAGCTATGTGGCGGCCAACGCCATTGTGGCACCCACCGTACGGCTTTCCACCGTGTTTAACCAGGGGCTGTGCAACGCGGCGGGGGTCATAACCGGCAACACGCTGGGGCGCGGCGAAAAGGACAAGGCCTATCACCAGGCCGTGACCTACACGGCGCTGAGCGTGGTGGTCGGCCTTGGTGCCGCTCTCATCATTTTGGCTCTGTGCCCGGTACTCATCGAAAACTACAACATCACCCCGGAGACCGCCGCCATTGCCTACCAGATCATGGCCTCGGTGGCCTTTATGGTCATTTTCCAAACGATACAGTCCATGCTGACCAAGGGCGTGCTGCGTTCAGGCGGGGATACCAAGTTCCTCATGATCGCCGACGCGCTGTTTTTGTGGCTGGCCGCGGTTCCTCTGGGTTACCTCACCGGCATCGTGCTGCACTGGCCGGCCTTCTGGGTGTGCGTGGCGCTGAAGATCGACTGGGCCATCAAATCCATATGGTGCATCTTCCGGCTGAAAAGCAAAAAGTGGATCCGCGTGGTGTAACGCACGCGGGTGCCCAAAATCGGGTGTCTGCCCCGCTGGCAAACGGTTTCGGGTTATGCTATTCTATACACATGGACTTTGGATACACCATACCCTTACAAAAAGCAACGCGGACAAACCCTCCCCATCCGGAGGCTTGCCCGCGTTTTTTCTGTTGGGATCTGCATGGCATCACGCTGCGAGGGCTGCCCGCGCTGCTGGCGGTGAACTGCGCCAACCGCTGCGCCTTTGTGCTGCTGGGTTTTCAGGCGCGCGCCTGGGAAGACGTTGCCGCCGCTGTCATGCGCGGCATCGCCAGCACCCTGCGGCAGGAGGGCTGCTCCTCTGCGCAGATTGAGCGCTACTTTGCTGCCGCCGGTGAGCCCCGCTGCACCCGCACCCACGGCAGGCGGGAGGTGGCCTTTCTCAACCGGGCATGGGAAAGCGCTTTGCGCCGGGATACGCTGGTTGATCTGGACACCTGCTTTCAAGCGCTGCTGACCGCCGTGCTCAACGATGAGCGCTGCCGCTGCGCCGGGCATGAGGGGCTTGGCACGCCCCGCGCCCGCCTGCTTCAAGATGTGGCCGCGCTGGCCCGCCGCTGACGCGCTAAGCCTTCGCCGCATTTTTTTCGCGGCAGTGAAATTTTTCCCCGGGGCATGCCGCGCCGCGGGGGAACGACGCAGTGCCTCACAAAATTATTATTGACCACGCGGTCTATTTTTGTTACACTGAACATTATAGACCGCATGGTCGATATTTTTTTGAGGTGCAATGGGATGAAACGAGAGGAAAAAAACACGCAGACCCGCCGGAAGATCATTGACAGCGCGCTTCGTGAGTTTAGTGAAAAAACCTATGGAGAAGCCTCCTTAAACACGATTTGCAGCGAGGGTGATCTCTCCAAGGGGATTATTTACCATTATTTCAAAGACAAGGACGAGCTTTATCTGGCTTGTGTCGCGCAGTGCTACGATGCCTTGACCGCCTATCTTGACGGCGTTGTGACGGCAAAAAATGTGCCCCTTGAGCAGGGGCTGGCAAGTTATTTTGATGCGCGCATTCATTTTTTTGCGGAACATCCTCTTTATCTGGGGGTGTTTTGCAGCACCATCCTCACCCCGCCGGCGCATCTACTGCCCGCTCTGGATCCAATCACGGCCGCATTTGACGCGCAGGTCATTTCCGTATTGACGGCGCTGCTTCAATCCGCGACGCTGTGCCCGGGCATAACCGTCGAGGACGTGGTGACGGTATTCCGGGAATATCAGGATTTTGTAAACGCGCGGTTCCAGATGAAACGATTTGACGAGAACACCCTCAAAGAACATGAGGAGCACTGCCGCCGTTCCCTGCGGATTTTGCTATACGGCGTAATCGCCAGAAAGGAATGATGAACATGGAAACGCAAAAGGAATCCCTTTTGTCGCAGGTCAAGCCATCGCAGGCCATTGTGAAGCTTGCGATCCCCGCGACCCTGGCGCTGCTGGCCAAAGCAGTTTACAACATCGTTGACACGGCCTATATCGGCCTTTTGGGCAGCGAAAGCGCGCTGGCGGCAGTGGGCGTGACCCTTCCGCTGCTGTTAATTTTTGTATCCATTGAAAACATTTTTGCGGCGGGCGCGGCGGTGCTGGCGGGCAGGCAGCTGGGAGCCGGGGATAAAAAGGGCGCCAGCACCACCGTTTCCACCATTGTTGCCGCGTCTGCCGGGGTTGGCATCGTGCTGTGCGTGGGCGGCCTTGTGTTCATGGAACCGCTGCTTCGTGCGTTTGGCGCCTCCGATGCCGTATTGCCCCAAGCGAAGGACTACGCCTTTTGGATGTTCATCGCCGCCCTGTTCAATCTCCCTGCCCAGTGCCTCAACTGCGCCGCGAGGGCGGAATCCTCCGTAAAGATCACCACCGTCTCCGTTGTGGCCGGTGCCCTGCTGAACATCGTCCTTGACCCGATTTTCATGTTTGGCTGGGGGCTGGGCATGGGCGTGGAGGGCGCTTCGCTGGCAACGACCCTCTCCCAGTTTGTAACGCTGGCCATCCTGGTTTGGTTCTATGCCAGCGGGCGTTCTCTCATCAAGGTGGCGGTGAAATTTGTAAAACCGGCCGTCCGGCTTTTCAAGGAAGTCATTTTGATCGGCGTTCCCACCGCGGTCATCCAAATTTGCCTGGCCGTGGCAACCTCTCTGACCAACGTTGCAGCCTCGGCGCTGCCTGACAGCGATTTTATCATTGCGGCATACGGCATCGTGCAGCGATTGATCTTGATCGGCTGCTACGTGATCATGGGCTTTATGCAGGGCTACCAGCCCGTGGCGGCCTATGCCTTTGGGGCCAAAAACGAAAACAGGTTTCACGATTGCGCACGGTTTTCCATGAAAGCCACGCTTCTGCTGACGGTGATCGTGGAGGTGATTTATATCCTGCTTTCGTCGCCCCTGATCATGCTGTTTAACCGAAATCCGGCGATCGTGGAGTACGGTTCCCGCCTGCTGATCTCTCAGGTGCTGCTGTATCCCGCGTTTGGCCTGTGCTATATGATGACCATTACCTTTCAGACGATCGGCTCGTCGCGGTACGGCCTGTTCCTTTCCACCATCCGTCAGGGATTGTTTTACATCCCGGCGATCCTGCTTCTGCCAAAGGTCTGGGGTATCTGGGGGATCTATTTATCTCAGCCGATTGCGGATGTGTTTACCCTGCTGATCTGCTTGCTGTCCTACAAAACCATGAAGCGAATCGCAACAAAAAACATGGCGCTGCTCCCCGACTGCGAAAAGGATGCCGCGACCTGAGGCTCCGCCCTGTCAAGGACGCTCACCACAATTTTCCCTCTCCCAGCGGCAGCAGGATCTCTCCCTGAGTCAGGTCGAGCCGCCGCGCCGCGGGAGAAAGTGCCTCCGCCATCACACACAGCCCCAGCGTCTCGCTGCGCAGGGGCTTTTCCTTTGTTCCGCCCACCAGCACCAAATGCGGCCGGTAAGAGAACCCCGCCGCCTGATATAACGCCGGGAGCCCGGGCGCGCAGGTGAACACCGCCGCTTCGCCCAGCAAAGACATCTCCTGCCGGGCGCGGGTGGCCAACGCGCGCGCCGCCCCATGCCCCCGGGCGCCCCTTGCCACCGTCACCTCGCACAGCCCCGCAAAGGCCACGGCTTCACCGCCCAGCGTCCCCTGCGCCTGCGCCAGCGCCGCGTGGCACACCACGCGCTCTCCTTCCAGCCCCAGCAAAATATACGCGCCGGGCATCAGCACGGTGCTGCCCGGCTTTTTGGGCGGCCATGCGTCGTCCAGCAAGGCAACGGCCTGCGCCGCCTGCTCCCGCGGGCACCCGCCGGGTTTATACAGCCGAAATTCCATTTTAATCTCCTTTGTAAAAAACGGGAGCGGACTTGCCGTCCGCCCCCGCTCTTGTTCATTTATGGATCACATGGCCTTGATCTGCTCCACGCTGACCTGTGCCAGCGAAGGCGCGATGAGGGTATAGCCCGTCAGATCCTCGGGCTTGCCGATGGCCACGCTGCGCATGCCGCCGGCCGCCGCACCGTCTAACCCGGCCTGCGCGTCCTCAAATACCACGCAGACATCGCAGGGCAGCCCCAGCCGGTTCGCCGCCGTGACGAACACCTCGGGATCGGGCTTGGCGCGGGTGACGGAGGTCCCGTCCACCACCTCGTCAAACAGCGGCGCAATGCCCGTACGCTCCAGCACCAGCGCGCAGTTTTTGCTGGCCGACGCGATGGCCGTCTTCAGCCCCGCGCCGCGGCAGGCCTGCACGAATTCCCGCGCACCGGGCAGCACCTCATCCGGCGTCATTTGCTTCACATACTCGATATACCAGTTGTTCTTCTTGGTGGCCAGCGCGTCAAACTCCTCGGCGGGCAGGGTAACCCCCGCCATTTTGCACAGGATATTCATGCACGCCACGCGGTTGACGCCCTTGAACTGCTCGTTATCCTCGGGCGTAAAGTCCAGGTCAAAGCGCTCGGCCGCCAGGCGGCGCCAGGCCAGGTAATGATACTTGGCCGTGTCCACCAGCACACCGTCCAGATCGAAGATCATGCCTTGGGGCTGCTTGCTCATTTGCCTACCTCCCCAATGGGACGCACCGTTTCCTTCTCCAGCAAAACATCCTCGCCGTACAGCTTCAGCGCCACCGGCTCGCCCGAAAGCAGGCGCAGCGTCACAGTTTCGCGCTCCACCAAAATCTCAATGCGGCGGCTGCGGTAGTTGATCTTAAAGCTGTAGCTCTGCCAGCACTCGGGCAGCATGGGCGCGAAGCTCAGACCCTCCACCGTGCGCATGCCCGCGAAGCCCTGGGCGATGGACAGCCAGCTGCCGGCCATGGAGGTGATATGGCAGCCATCGTTGGTGTCGTTGTTGATGTTGTCCAGATCCAGCCGGGCAGTGCGCTGATACATCTCCACCGCCTTGTCGGCCAGGCCAATCTCGGCGGCCAGGATGGAGTGCACGCAGGGCGACAGGCTGGATTCATGCACCGTCAAAGGCTCATAAAACGCATAGTTGCGGCGCTTGGTCTCCAGATCGTAGAGATGTCCCAGCGTCCACATGCCCTGCAGCGTGTCGGCCTGCTTGATGAAGCAGGAGCGCAGGATGTGATCCCAGGACCACTTCTGGTTGATGGGGCGCTCTTGGGGCGTGAGGGAAGCCGCGGGGCGCAGATCCTTATCCAGGAATGTGTCGTGCGCCACAAAGATGCCCAGCTCTTTGTCCTCGGGCAGATACATTTTTTCGCCGATGGTGCGGAAGTTGTTGAGCACAGCATCGGTCAGACCCAGCTCTTCCCGGCGGTCGGCGGCGTAGGTTTCGGCAACCTCTGCCGTATATTCCAGGCACCACTTGGCCATGCGGTTGGTGTACCAGTTGTTGTTGATGTTGTTCTCGTACTCGTTGGGGCCGGTGACGCCGTGGATCATATACAGACCCTTGCGCTGAGAATAGTGCACGCGGGACGCCCAGAACTTGGCGATGCCCGCCAGCACGTCAATGCCGTAATCGTGCAGATAATCGGTCTCGCCGCTGTAGGTCACATAGTTGAAGATGGCGTAGGCGATGGCCGCGTTGCGGTGGATCTCCTCAAAGGTGATCTCCCATTCGTTGTGGCACTCGATGCCGTTGAAGGTGACCATGGGATAAAGCGCGCCGTCCAGCCCCTGCTCGCGGGCGTTATGATACGCGCCCTCCAACTGCTGATAGCGATACTTCAGCAGGTTGCGGGGCACCTCGGGCTGCGCCACGGCCATATACATGGGCAGGCAGTAAGCCTCCGT
Source organism: Eubacteriales bacterium (assembly GCA_028693155.1). Lineage (GTDB taxonomy): Bacteria > Bacillota > Clostridia > Christensenellales > UMGS416 > STF2-111. The sequence goes on along the minus strand of JAQUVY010000003.1, from coordinate 35,338 downwards.
ATCCCAATAGGTGGCACCGCCGTATTTTTCGCCGGTGAAGCCCTTGGGCCCGATGTTCAGGCGGGCGTCGTCGCCGTAATAGGTGCAGAAAAGCTGAAAGAGGTTGAAGCGGATGCCCTGCTGCGCAGCGTCGTCACCGGCAATCTGCACATCGGCCTGCGCCCAGCGTTCCTTCCACGCGGCGGCCTGCTCGGCGCGCAGCGCGTCATAGCCCGCCGCTGCGGCTTCGTCCAAAACGGTCAGCGCCTTGCCGGTCAGCTCGGTTTCTTCATGATCACGGGAGGTGGTGACCGCGACCAGCTTGACCATATGCGCGGTCTTGCCGGCAGGCACGCACAGCGTCGAGGTCTGCTCCACCCGGCCGGCAGCGATGACGGCCGCTGCCTTTTCTCCGCAGCAGCTATCCGCCCGCATGGCGGCGCACACGGCAAAGCGCGGCGTGCCAAAGGGGTTTTCCTTGGTCTTGGTCAGCACATACAGCGCATCGCCCGCCTGCTTCTGATCCAGCATGTCCCAGAAGGTCTCGTCGTAGTTAGAATCCTCGTTGCGCACATTGCCGTCCAGCGCCGGGGTAAAGGTCACCTTGGCATCAAAGGAGGGCGTTACGCGGTAGCGGATGGCCAGCAGCTCACGGCGCACCACCGACAAAAAGCGCTCCACCTCGATGGCAACCTCGCCCTTTGCCAGCTTCACCGTGGCACGGCGCAGCAAAATGCCCGTTTCCATGTCCAGCTCGCGATAAAAATCCTTCACTTCGGCCACGCCCAGATCCAACGGCTGGCCGTCAATGCTCACACCCAGCTCGATGAGATCGACCGCGTTGATGACCTTGCCAAAATACAGCGGGTAGCCGTTTTTCCACCAGCCCACGCGGGTTTTATCGGGAAACCACACGCCGCCGATATAGGTGCCGCGGTGGCTGTCTCCGGTATATTTCTCCTCAAAGTTGCCGCGCATTCCCATATAACCGTTGCCGGTGGAGGTAAGGGATTCGCTCAGGCGCATATCCTCCCGATGCAGTTGGGTCTCGATCAGCTTCCACGGATGGATGTTGAAAATAGTCTTCATGGCGTCACTCCTTCGCGTTTTCTTCGGGCCTTACGGCGCGCCGAATATACACTTTAAGAGTAGCTTTTTTCCTATTGGCTGTCAAGGGAGGAAACCGTTTGTCGGGGTCAATCCGCCAGATATTTTTCCAGGCACTGCCCGCTTTCGTGCATCTCCCGCGCGGCGCTTTTGCCCACATAGCGAAAATGCCAGGGTTTGCAGGCAATGCCCGTGCTTTGCTCCTTGTCTCTGGGAAAACGCAGAATGAAGCCATATTCCCAGCAATGCGCGTTCAGCCACTGCTCCTGCGGCGTGCCCTCAAACGCCCACAGATCGTTGACCCCCTGCGCGAGAAGATCAAAGGCCAGCCCGGTCTCATGCTCGCTGCACCCGGGCAGCGCCACGGTGGTGGCCGCCTCTCTTTGGGCGCGGTCGCTGCTCATGCCCTGCTCCATCAGCTTGTTCACCTGAGCATCGAACAACTGCGCCTGATACTCCGCACCGCGGTAGGCGCTTTGCACAGTAAAATCCTGCACCCCATCGCGCTGTGCCGCCCGCAGCATTTCCCCAAGCGCATCCACCGCTTGCGCGTTGGCGCGCATTTCATCGCTTTTGAGCGTGCAGGGCGCATCACAAAACCGGTCGCAAATGGCAACCAGCTCCTGCGGCTCTTCCTGCATGGGGTGATCCGTATTGACCAGCGTCAACGCGTAATCCTCTTTTTTCTTTTTTGGAAGCGTTGCCGTCGGTGCCGGCGTTGGTACGGCCGCCGTGCCGCGCGTGGGGGTTGCCTTTTGCACGCTGACCGGCGCATCCGCAACAGTTCCCGGCTCCAGGAAGGAAACCGCGGCAAACGCCGCGCCGCCCAAGCACAACAAAAACATCCCCACGCTGATTGTTTTCAATGGGTTCCACACATATTGCCCGTTTTTTAGGTGTATTTTCATAAAACCCCCGCAAAATAATGATTACCATTATTTTACAGAGATCAAGTTAATCCTTGGTTTATTTCTTGTTTCATGGAAATATACGGCGTAACCGTTTCCTATCTATTTTGAAAATAAAGTGTAACCGCAAAGCCCCTCGCCACAGAGGGATAAGTTTCCCAAGGGGCAGGCGCCCCTTGAACCCCTTCACAGGTACATAAAAAGTTCAGCGGTTATCCTTAGCCATTGGGCTTGTGAGAAAGCGACAAGTTCGCCGCACGCTGCCTGCCCTCGGGAGTGATGCGTTAGCCGCCCACGCAGCTCCTCCACGATGAAAGGGTCAAGGGATACCATCCCTTGCGGGGTTTTCCCTTGGCATCAACTGCCCGGAGGGATGTTCGCCTCCGGCGGGGGCAAACCCTTGTGCGGAAGCAAACCAAGTGCTGCAAGCGCGTCCGCTATTTGGGCATTCCTGTGGAATGCCCAACCGCTTCCGCGCGAGCCGTGTTTCGGCGCAGGCGAAACACTAGGATTGGGGGACGTTGTTGTATCACCGCTCCCGTGATTGTTGCCAAGGCAGCAACACTGCGCTGGGCTTCTAGGCATTTCAACTGCCAGTGCCGCTGAGGCGGCACTGGTTTGACGCGTCCCCCAAATCCCCCTGGCGACCCCCATTCCCCCTCCCGTCTGGGGACACCCCGGGAGCGTTTCGCCTACGGCGAAACGCGAAGGCAGTCAAGAGTTCCTGTTGACACTGATGCCGAAAGGAACACCGCAGGTGTTCCGAAAGGCGTCGGCAAGGCGCAAGGGCAACCAAGAGTTTTTTCTGACACTGATGCCGGCAGGAACACCGTAGGTATTCCGAGAGGCGGCGGCAAGGCGCGAGGGCAACCAAGAGTTTTTTCTGACGCTGATGCTGAAGAACGAGTACGCCGCAGCCCGCCTGCCCTCGGGAACGATACCCCGATCGTCAAAGCAGCTCCTCCACGATGAAAAGGTCAAGGGATACCATCCCTTGGGGAGCCTTTGCATTCTTCTTCCTGCGCCGCTCCCGTGATTGCCGCTGGAGCGGCCCTGGGTAGGGATGCAATCCCTTGCGGAAGTTCTTTTCGGTACCAATTGCCCTGAGGAGGACTCGCCCCGCTCCGCTCACGCGATGTGAAAAACGCTCCAACCGGCTTTTTCAATGCGCCGCTCCAGATCACGAAAGGGCAGAATCGTGGCCGGCGGGATGGCCAGCATCCGTCTCCACCAGCTGCGGTGGGCGTCGAACGTCACGCGCAGGGGATGCTCCCCGTAAAATTGGTAATACATGGGATCGGCGGCGCTGATACTCTCACACACGCAGCGGCTGGCGCTCCAATCCGCGCTGCCCGGATCGCCTCGCCAGTTGCGCTGGGCGCAGTCCACCCAACAGGCCTTGCTGTCCGCAAAGGACAAAAACGCCTTCTCCCCCTGTTCATCCACATAAGTAATGCCGTCTCCGTTTAACGACAGGATCTGATGATAGTCCACATTGACCGTTTCCACTGATGCCTCTCCCCGGCTTTCCTTACAAAAATGAAAGATATAATTTCGGTAGAATTTTAACACGCTGGCCTCGCGCCGTCAAATTTCGCGGAAAACAAAAAGTGCCCCTCCCAAAAGGAAGAGGCACAAAAATGCGTTGCTATGCGTTTTTTTACTTGGCGTCCACTTCGGCCATGTGGCAGATCAGGTCGACGCACTTGTTGGAATAACCCCACTCGTTGTCGTACCAGGAAACCAGCTTGACAAAGGTGTCGTCCAGCATGATGCCGGCCTTGGCGTCAAAAATGGAGGTGCGGGAATCGGTGATGAAATCGGAGGACACGACGTCATCCTCGGTGTAACCCAGGATACCGGCCATGGGGCCCTCGGAAGCGGCCTTCACGGCAGCCTTGATCTCTTCATAGGTGGTGGGCTTGGCCAGCTCGACGGTCAGGTCAACCACGGACACATCCAGCGTGGGCACGCGGAAAGCCATGCCGGTCAGCTTGCCCTTCATCTCGGGGATAACCAGAGCCACAGCCTTGGCAGCGCCGGTGGAGCTGGGGATGATGTTGCCGGAGGCCGCACGGCCGCCGCGCCAATCCTTGGCGGAAGGACCGTCAACGGTCTTCTGGGTGGCGGTGGTGGAGTGAACGGTGGTCATCAGGCCGCGCTTGATGCCAAAGGTATCGTTGATGACCTTGGTCAGGGGGGCCAGGCAGTTGGTGGTGCAGGAGGCGTTGGAGACGACCTTCATATCGGAGGTGTACTTCTCCTGGTTGACGCCCATCACGAAGGTGGGGGTCTCCTTGTCCTTGGCGGGCGCGGAGATGACGACCTTCTTGGCGCCGCCCACAAAGTGCGCGGAAGCCTTCTCGGTGGTGGTGAACACGCCGGTGGACTCAACCACATACTCGGCGCCGCACTCGCTCCACGGAATCTCAGCCGGATCGCGCTTGCCGTACACGGCGATGGTGTTGCCGTTGACGACCAGCTTATCCTCGGCCACATCCACCGTGCCGTTGAACTTGCCGTGGATGGAGTCATAGGTCAGCATATACTTCATGTAGTCGGGCGCAATGAAGGGGTCGTTGATGCCCACGACCTGCACGTTGGGGTTTTCCTGCGCAGCGCGGAAAACCAGACGGCCGATACGGCCAAAACCGTTGATACCAATCTTAATCATGATAGGGTTCCCTCCTAAAAAAATAATCAAATTGCGCAGCTACGCTGCAATACTTGTATTATAGCCAATTTCCGGCACAAATTGCAACCGCTTCTTTGGGACATATTGTGTCCCGGTGGGTTGCATTCCGTCCCGTCATTTTCCCTCGGCCAGCATGGTCTTGACCTTCATCAGCCGCGTTAAATTGGCGCGCTCGTTCTCCTCCAGCTTCATGGTGATGTAGGAAATGGTCTCCTCCAGCTGGGGGATCATGACATATTCCAGCGCGTTGACCCGGCGGCGGGTCTTTTCGATCTCGTCGGCCAGCATGTTGCAGGCCTTCTCTTTTTCGGCCAGCTTCACCATTTGCTCCAGCGCGGCGTTCAGCGCCAGCAGCGCCTGATCCAGCTCGCCCGAGGTGTCCAGAATGCCATAGGGATGGATGACGCCGCTTTCTTCCCCGCTGAGGGTAAAGCCCGGCACCTCCACCGACATGATGTTGCGCCGCTCCACGGCGACCTCGGCCTTGCGGGAGGGGTAAAGCACCGCTTCCTCCAAAGCCTGGGCGCTCAGCGAGGAGCGCGCCATCAAAAAGTCCTTCAGCGCCGCCTCCACCTGTGCCTCTACCGACCGGCGCAGCTCCTGATTTTCCCGCACAAACATCACGAACCGCCGCATCATTTCATCGCGCTTATCCTTGAGGAGCTTATGCCCGCGCGAAGCGGTTTGCAGGCGCTTCTTCAGGCGGGAAAGTTCCATGCGCGTGGGGTTTACCTGCATGATTGCCATGTCCGGACCCCCTTACTTTTCTTCCTGGTCGGCGGGGAGATACTTATCCAGATATTCATCGCGGATACGCCGCAGCTCGGTGCGGGGCAGGATCTTCAGCAGCTCCCAGCCCAAATTGAGCGTGTCCTCAATGCCTCGGTCGGTCTGATAGCCCTGGGAAACATACCGTTTCTCAAACTCGTCGGAGAACTTGGCGTACAGCTTGTCCTCGTCGGACAGCGCCGCGTCGCCCAGAATGACGGCCAGCTCCTTGGCTTCTTTGCCGCGGGCATAGGCCGCGAAGAGCTGGTTCATGGTATCGGCGTGATCCTCGCGGGTACGCCCCTTGCCGATGCCCTTATCCTTAAGGCGGGACAGCGAGGGCAGCACGTCGATGGGCGGGGTAACGCCCTTCTTATAAAGCTGGCGGGACAAAATAATCTGCCCTTCGGTAATATAGCCCGTCAGATCGGGAATGGGGTGGGTCTTGTCGTCCTCGGGCATGGTGAGGATGGGGATCTGGGTGATCGAGCCCTCCTTGCCCACCACGCGGCCGGCGCGCTCGTACATGGTCGCCAGGTCGGTGTACAGATAGCCGGGGTAACCGCGGCGTCCGGGCACTTCCTTGCGGGCGGCGGATACTTCGCGCAGCGCCTCGGCATAGTTGGTGATGTCGGTCATGATGACCAGCACGTGCATACCCTTTTCATAAGCCAGATACTCGGCGGCCGTCAGCGCCATACGCGGCGTGGCGATACGCTCGATGGCGGGGTCGTTGGCCAGGTTCACAAACAGCACCGCGCGGTCGATGGCGCCGGTGCGCTTAAAGTCGCTGATAAAGAAATCAGCTTCTTCGTAAGTGATGCCGATGGCGGCAAACACCACCGCGAACTTGGAATCGCTGCCCAGCACCTTGGCCTGGCGGGCGATCTGCGCGGCAAGCTCTGCATGGGGCAGACCCGAGCCGGAGAACACGGGCAGCTTTTGCCCGCGCACCAGCGTGTTCAGGCCGTCAATGGCCGAAATACCGGTCTGGATGAATTCCGAAGGATAGTCGCGAGCCGCCGGGTTCAGCGGCGTGCCGTTGATGTCCATCTTCTTTTCGGGGATGATCTCGGGGCCGCCGTCGATGGGCTCGCCCATGCCGTCGAACACCCGCCCCAGCATCTCAGGCGAAACGCCCAGCTCGATGCCGTGACCCAGGAAGCGCGCCTTGGCGGTGGACGCCTGCAGCCCCTGAGAGCTCTCAAACAGCTGCACCAGCGCCTTATCGCCGTCGATCTCCAGCACGCGCCCGGCGCGGATCTCTCCGTTGGCCTGCTCAATCTCCACCAGCTCGTAATATTTTACGTTGGAAACGTTTTCTACCAGCATCAGGGGACCCACGACCTCGGTAATCGTTCTGTATTCTTTAAGCATCCTTCAGTCCTCCCGCTGCCAGCAGCTCGCCGATCTCGGTACGGATCTGCCGCTGGATGTCGTCAAATTCACTCAGGTTTTCCTCGCGGATATACTTGGCGCGGCCGATCTTCTCGCGCACCGGCAGCTTGGTGATGTCGCGGAAATAAGCGCCGGCATCCAACGCGTCGTCAGCCTGATGGTGGAAATCCAGAATGAGTCCCAGCATTTTTTCCTGCTTGGTCAGCGACGTGTAGGTATCCACCTCGTCAAAGGCGTTTTGGTGCAGATAGTCCTCGCGGATGGATCGGGTGGTCTCCAGCACCAGACGGTCGCGCAGCGACAGCGCATCCACGCCCACCAAACGCACGATCTCCTGCAGCTCGCTTTCCTGCTGCAGCAAGGCCATGGCCTCGTTTCGCATGGCGTTCCACTCGGGGCCCACCTGCTCGGTATACCAGGCGCTCAGGCGGTCGGTATACAGCGAATAGCTCTGCAGCCAATCGATGGCGGGGAAGTGGCGGCTGTAGGCCAGCTGGGCAGACAGCCCCCAGAACACCTTGACGATGCGCAGCGTGTTCTGCGTGACCGGCTCGGAAATATCGCCTCCGGGAGGCGACACCGCGCCGATGGCGCTGATGGCACCCTCGCGCCCTTCGCTGCCCAGGCACTTCACAATGCCCGCGCGCTCGTAATACTCGGCCAGACGGGAGGACAAATAGGCGGGGTAGCCTTCCTCACCGGGCATTTCCTCCAGACGGCCGGACATCTCACGCAGTGCTTCCGCCCAGCGCGAGGTGGAGTCGGCCATGATGGCCACGCGATAGCCCATGTCGCGGAAATACTCCGCAATGGTGATGCCGGTATAGATGGACGCTTCGCGCGCCGCCACCGGCATATCCGACGTGTTGGCAATGAGCACCGTGCGCTTCATCAGAGGCTCGCCCGAGCGCGGGTCACGCAGCTGGGGGAACTCCATCAGCACGTCGGTCATCTCGTTGCCACGCTCGCCGCAGCCTACATAAACGATGATGTCGGCTTCGGCCCATTTGGCCAGCTGATGCTGCACCACCGTCTTGCCCGAGCCGAAGGGGCCGGGCACTGCGGCCACGCCGCCCTGGGCCACCGGGAAAAACGTGTCAATGACGCGCTGACCGGTCACCATGGGCTCGGCAGGCGCGCGCTTGGTGGCGTAAGGCCGGCCGATACGCACCGGCCAACGCTGCAGCATGGGCAGCTCGATCTCGCTGCCGTCGTCCTTCTTCAGGCGGGCGATGGGCTCGGTGATGGTGGCCTCTCCTGCATACACCCAGGTCACCTCACCGGCCACATTCGGCGGCACCATGACCCGATGCTCCACCAGCGCCGTCTCCTGCACCACGCCTAAAATATCCCCGCCTGACACGCGGTCGCCCACCTTGGCGCGGGGCTGAAAATCCCACTTTTTATCCCGGCTGAGCGACGGCAGCTCAATGCCCCGGCTGATGCGCTCACCCACCGTGTCGCGGATGGTCACCAGCGGGCGCTGAATGCCGTCAAAGATCCCCTCAATCAAGCCGGGGGCCAGTTCCACCGACAGGGGCATCCCCGTGCTTTCCACCGGTTCGCCCGGGCCTAGGCCCGAGGTCTCCTCGTATACCTGGATGGAAGCGCGGTCGCCGCGAAGCTCGATGACTTCGCCGATAAGGCGCTCTTTGGACACGCGTACCACGTCATAGACTTTGACGTCGGCCATGCCCTCGGCCACAATGAGCGGGCCGGAAACTTTCACGATTCGTGCGGTCATCCCTCTTGTCACCCTCTTATCTGAAGTATTCACCGGCGCTTGCAGCCGGCGCGCATCGTCTCATTTAGATCTGTTCCTCTTCCTGCGGCTGATCCAGCAGGATGTTGGAGCCCACCGCCTTTTCCACGTTGGCGCGCAGCACCTGCATCCCGTACCCGATGGAACCGTTGTTGTCGGGGATGGGGATGATGGCGGGCGTCAGCTCGTTTTGATAACGCTCCACCACGGCGGGCATATCCTGAATCAGGCGCTCGGTAACAAAGATGATGGCGCAGCCCTCGCGCGCCAGTTTGTTCACCGACTTTTCTCCCTCGGCGGCGTCTTGGGCGTATACCGCTTCCAGACCCAGGGCTTTAAAGCCCAGCACCGAGTCCCGCGGGCCTACCACAGCAATCTTAGACATACAGCCCACGCAGCCTTTCTCTTAAAATATCCCGGGGTATGCGGTTGCTCTTGGCGGTCATAACCATGCGCACCGCGCGAGCCTCGGCCTCCTTGGCCAGCAAATAGCCCACCAGCGGACGGATGGTAAACAGCTCGCTGCGGCCGTCTCTGGCCATGTCCAGCAGCGTATCATCCCGGTATTTTTCAAATTCCCACAGCTTGCCGCCGTTTTGCGCGGCGTCAAACTTAACGGCCAGCGCGCGGTCGATCTTTCCCAGCTCGCCCAGCGCCTCGGCCTCCCGGGCGTACAGCGCCAGCCACAGCTCGCGCGGCACCCGGCCGCCTTGGGTCAGCTGCCCGCGCACGAACTCCGCATCCTCCCCCATATGGGGAGCGCGCAGCACCAAAGAGGCGTTGGCAAAGTCGGTCATGGCGGTAAAATACTCCCGCACAAAGGCGTCGGCCTTGCGGCTTTGCTGCACCGCCCAGCGCAGCCACGCGCCGTCCAACAGCAGATCCAGCGCGCGGGGATCGACCCCCGTGCTCAGCAGCAGCTCGGCCTGAGCCGTCGCCTCCTGCATATGCTCGGGCAGCACCACGTAGTTCTGCTGCGCCACCGTATCCACCATCAGCTGCGGGGGAAACTTGCTCACCTGGGTGAGCGCCTCGGGCGCATTGACACCCAGCGCGCGCATCTTATAAGCCGCTTTCATGTTCTGATAATCGCCGCGCATCAAAAACAGGTCTGTGACCCGCTCGTCGGGCGTGACGCTTTCCACAAAGGAAGCGGCCTGCGCCAGCTCCCACTCGGCCATCTTTTCATAATCACCGCCGGCCTGGGCGCCGTAGCCCGTCTCCGCCAGCAGCCGCAGCGCTTCCTCGGCGCTGGGGGCGTCCACCATGCGCTCCAGCCGGTCGGCCGTGAGCAGCCTGCCCTCCCGGGATTTGACCCGGGCAACGGCATAATTCAAACTGCCTTGAGGCATGTCAGGCCTCCTTTGCAAAGAGCATTTCGGCTACTTCGCCTGCCAGCGCCCCGCGATAAAAGCGCAGCACCGCATCCAGCGAGCAGTTGATCTCCACACCGCCACTGGCCAGGATAAAGCCGCCGAAAATGGGGCGTTCCTCTCCTGAGAGCGACAGCGGCTTGCGCCCTGCCTTCTCCAGCGCTTCGTTTACGCGCTGCACCAGCTCCGCGCTGGGGCCGCGCCCTTCCTGGCAGGGGATTAAAACCTCGCCCCCCTGGGCGTTCTCCACAGCCAGGCGATAGAGCATCTCGTCGTATTCCTCCTGGGGCAGCGCGGCCAGCTCCTCGCGCACACGGGCAAACACCGTGTCGATGCGCTGCTGCTTATGCGCCAGGGTGTCTTTTCGTTTTTCCAAATCAGCGGAAACGCGGGCGCGCTTGGCGATCTCCTCGCACTCGGTGCGAGCCTGCGCCAGCGCCTCTTCGCGCTGCGCTGCGATCTTGGCATCAGCCTGCGCGCGAATGTGAGCAGCCTGCTGCTGCGCGGCCTCCACGGCCTGCGCCGCGTCGGTCTGCGCGTCGGCTTGAATGGTCTGGATGATGTTGTCGATTCCGGCCATGAAGGGCCCTCCCTTCTTATCCGATCTGGACAGCGTTCACCATGAAGAAAGAAACCAGCAGCGCCAGCACGGCGTAGGTCTCTACCATGACGGGGAACAACATACCTTTGCCGAACTCTTCAGGACGGCGGCTGACCAGCGCAATGGCAGCCACAGCGGCCTTGCCCTGCGCGGCGGCGGAAATCCAGCCTACAACGGCGATGGGCAGCGATGCCACAAAGAGCATAAAGCCCTGGCTGATGGTGATGTTGGCCATGGTCTGCGCGAAGGTGCCGTTCATGACGCCCAGGTTCATCAGGATCACGAAGCCGATCAACAGGCCGTAAATGCCCTGCGTGCCGGGGAGCAGCTGGAGCACCAGCACCTTGCCGAACTTGGACGGATCCTCGGTAACCACGCCTGCGGCTGCCTGGCCGGCCTTGGAAACGGCGGTGGCCGAGCCGATGCCCGCCAGAGTGGTGGCCAGCGCGGCGCCGATAAAGGCGAACACGATGCCCCAGTTTACATTGGCCCACACAGAAGTCACTTGTTGTACAGCGGTAGTATCCACAGTATTTTCCTCCTTGGTTGATGCTTTTATTTTCTTTTTATTGATCGACCCGGCGCTTAGCGCCCGGGGCAATGGCCTCAGGCGTCGTGATCCGGCGCCACGGGGTGGTACTTGGTGCGCCGGCCGAAGGGCACGAAGGCACGGCCGCCGCCCTCATAAAACTTGCCGAAAAACTCAACAAACTGCAGACGCGCATCGTGCACATAAGCACCCAGCACGTTGATGCCCAGGTTGAAGATGTGGCCGCCCAGGAACACCAGCGCACCGGCGATGCGCCCGGCGACACCCGCCGAGTTGAGCATGGTGCACACGGAGTTGACCACCATGCCGATGACGCCGGTGGCCAAACCCAGAGCGAACAGACGGGAATAACTCAGCACATCGCCCAGGTAGCCGGTGGCGCCGTAGAGCGAGTACAGCCCGCCTGCGAACTTGCCCACAAGGGTCTTGTTTTCCCGGCCCTGGGTCAGCACGATGGCCGCGGCGCCCGCGATGAGCATCACCACGCCCACGGTCTTCGCCCCCGGGATCAGCAGGCAGGGGATGCCCAGCAAAAACACGATCCACGACAGCTGATCCATCAGCCCGGCTTTCCAGTCGCCGTTGCGGATGTTGATATACAGCTTGGTACAGATACCCACTATGATGTGGACAAATCCCATAATAAAGCACACGATCAGCATCAACAGCGGATCGTTCATGGGGTTGAACCACACGGGGGGGAACAGCTCCGCGCCGAACCAGGTGCCGTACATGGCGCCCCAGAACGCGGTGGAAACGCCGCCGAAGCAAATCAAACGGATGAGCTTGGGCGTGTCCTTTTTGCGGATGATCCAGAAGATGCCGCAAAGCAGCGCCATCAGGATGCCGTAGCCCGCGTCGGACACCATCATGCCGAAGAAGATGAAGTAAAAGATACTCAGCACCGGTGTGGGGTCGATTTCCTTGCGCCGGGGCGTGGCGTACATTTCCGTGACCGCCGAGAACGGCTCGGTCACCGGGTTGTTCTCCAGCAAAACGGGGGCGTCCTCGTCCTGCGCCGGGTCGGAGATCTCCCAATAAACATTGGGGGACACGGCCTGCAGCGTCGCCTCCAGCTCATCCACGTCCTGGGCGCGCAGCCATGCCAAAATGTTCATGGTGCTGCCGGTCAGGCCGGCCTTGAGCATCTGCTCGCTGCGCTGGCAGCGCAGCAGCTGCATGTCGTAATAGGTCTTCAGCGTTTCCAGCTGGCCGGCCAGCTGCGCGCCTTCCTCGTCCACCCGGGCGCGCAGGCTGCCAAACTCCTGCTGCTCGGTGCGCATGGCGGCCATCAGATCCGCCGGGCGGCCTTCAAAGCCTTCAAAGGCGGTTTTGGAAAAGCCGCAGGCGGTCAGCGCCGCTTTAAACGCCTCGCTGATGGAGCGGTGGGCGGTGACCAGCACATACGCGGCCTCCCGATCCTCGCCGATCAGCTCGATCTGCGCCAGCTTCAGATCATCCGCAGCCAGCAGAGCGTCGTTATATTGGTTTTTGGGGATGGTGCCCGCCGCCACATACGCGGTGCGGGTGTCCTTCACGTCCTCCACCTTCATGGGCAGCGCTTCCCAGGGGGTGATCTGCGCCATGCGCGCCTCCAGGCGCAATGCGGAGGACTTGATGGAGCTGAGGCGATCCTGCATCTCCTTTACGGAGCGCACCACCGCCCACACCTGCGCGCGCTGTTCGCGCGCCGCGTGAAGCTCGTCCGCCGGCATGGCCTCTGGCATGGCCAGCAGCTTGCGCTTGCTTTTGTCATATTTGCCCAGGAAAGCGATGGTTTCCTCCAGGCGGGACAACTCCTCGGCCGCGCGGTCGTGCAGCCGACGGGCCGCTTCGTCCGGCTCGTCCAGCTCTTCGCCCCGCCGTTCGTCCACATGCACCTTGCCCATCGCCTGCAGCGCGGCATAAACGGCCTTGCGATCCTTTCGCAGAACGGTAATCTGCGCTTTTTTGACAGGTATGATGGCCATGCTATCCCTTCACGATCCTTTCCAGCACCGCGCGCACGGCTTGATCCTCCCGCTCGCGGGCGGCAGGGTCGTCCTGCTGAAGCGCACGGGCATGGGCTGCCACGTCGTCGGCGGCCTGGGTCTGCGCCCGGTCAAAGGCCTGCGCCTGCATGGTCTTGACCTCCTGGCGCAGCGCGCGGGCAGAGGTTGCCTGTGCCTCCTCGGCCTGCTGAGACGCGGCGCGAGTCAGGTCACGAGCCTGAGCCTGCCCCTGCTCACGCAGCGCGGCGGCCTCCTGCTCGGCCTGGCGAATTCTGGTGATGATATCCTCCTGCACGGTGATACCTCCCTTTGTAATGTTGGGAAAGACTTATTTTGTGCCGTAAAGGCGATCGCCGGCATCCCCCAGCCCGGGTACGATATAGCCGTGGTCGTTGAGGCGCTCGTCCAGCGCAGCCACGAAGATGTCTACATCGGGATGGGCTTCCTGCACGGCCTTGACGCCCTCGGGCGCGGCGATCAGGTTCATCATGCGGATGTTATGGCAGCCGCGGTCCTTCAAAAACTGGATGGCCGCCACGGCGCTGCCGCCGGTGGCCAGCATGGGATCCACCACGATGAGCTCACGCTCGCTGGCGTCGGTGGGCAGTTTGCAGTAATACTCCACGGGTTTGAGGGTCTGCGGGTCGCGATACAGGCCGATGTGACCCACGCGAGCGGCGGGAACCAGCTTCAGGATGCCGTCCACCATGCCCAGACCGGCGCGCAAAATGGGCACCACGCCCAGCTTTTTACCGGCCAACACACGCGTTGTGGTGTGGGCGACCGGCGTCTCGATCTCCACCTCGCACAGCGGCAGGTCGCGCGTCACTTCATAAGCCATCAGCGTGGCGACTTCGTCGATCAGCTCGCGGAATTCCTTGGGGCCGGTGCGCTTATCGCGAATTAAGGAAAGCTTGTGCTGAATCAGGGGATGGTCCATTACGGTTAATTTTGCCATGGGGCTGCCTCCTCATAAGTTTGCGCCGGCAGAGCATTCTGCCGCCGAAAGAATCACTGCGGAACGCCGCAATAAAAAAAGATGACCAGACGCGCCGGTTCTGCGGGGAATGTCCCGCATGCTCCGCCTCGCCCGGTCGTGAATATATAATTGGAACACGCTATCCTCATCGCCGAAGATAACCTCCTATTCCGTTGCATTATATCGTATAGGGGGCCAGGTTTCAAGCGCACAGGCACGATTCCTTTCAGGCAATTTACAAAGAGTGTCCAAAAGAAGGGCTTGCTTTTTCGGGCATTTTCCGCAAAATTTCACTTTTCAAAAGCTTTCCGCCGGTTTCACCGGGAAAGCGCGCCGCCGCGCGCGCTTCCTCCCGGGCGCGCCGAAACGCGGTTCCCCCTGCGATAGGCGCTGGGCGTAAGGCCGTATTTGCCGCGAAATACGTTGGCGAAGTAGTGCGCGTCGGCAAAGCAAAACCGCCGGGCGATCTCCTGCACGGGCAGGCGCGTTCCCGCCAGCAGCAGCGCCGCGCCCTCCAGCCTGCGCTGCTGCAGGTAGCGGCAGGGCGTCTCCCCAAAGGCCGTGCGGAACAGCCGTACGGTCTGGGCAGGCGAGCGGTAAAGGTGCGCCGCCATATCCGCCAGCGTCACCGGCCGCTCCAAGCTTGCCTCCAAATAGGCCTTGAGCGCGCCGGCCGGCTCGTTCTCCTCCTTGCCCGCGCCGTACGCGGCCATTTTTTGCAGCATCCGGTGAAACAGCACCGCGCCCTCCCGGGCGGCACCCGCCGCGTCCGGCGTGGCGCGGGTCATGGCGCGCAGCGCGTCAAACTCCCCGGACAGATCGGGGCCGTTCATATGATAAACCCCCGACAAACCGTAGGCGCGGCACAGCGCGCCGCACAGCGGCCCGCGGGCGTTGATCCATTTTTTGACCCAGGGCTCCTCCCGGGAGGAGGTGTAGTCGTGGTCGCTGCCCTCGGGCAGCAGGTATACATCGCCCCGGCCGGCCGTGAAGACCCGGCCGTTGACGCGCACCTCGCCCCGCCCCTGCTCGATATATTCCAGCACCCAAACGCCGGAATTTTTCCGGGCGATGTGATAGCTGCCGTCGCAGTAGGAGATCCCGGTCATCTCGATCCAAAAGGGAAAGGGCGCCGTGGGCGGGGCGTAGCTGATGATCTCTTCCCTCATGCGTATAATCCTCACTTCAATATGCGTTTTTTCTATTTTCATTGGCTGTTTATAGCATTATAATGCACCTATCACCCAAATGAAACAGGAGGCTGCTCTTATGGACAGGCCAGAATATCCCCGGCCGCAGTTTGTGCGGGAAAGCTGGATGAATTTAAACGGCGCCTGGCAGTTTGAGATCGACCACGGCGACAGCGGCATTGCCCGCAAGTTTTATGAGCGGGACGCGCTTTGCGGCGTGATCCATGTGCCCTTTTGCCCGGAGAGCGCGCTTTCCGGCGTGCAGTACACCGACTTTATGCCCGCGGTGTGGTATCGCCGCGCGGTCACGCTGCCCGAAAGCTGGGCAGGCAACCGCGTGCTGCTCCACTTCGGCGCGGTGGACTACGAAGCCCATGTGTGGGTAAACGGCCAAAAGGCCGGCACGCATAAGGGCGGCTATGTTTCCTTTGCTTTGGACATTACCGCACTGCTCATCCCCGGCGAAAACGTCATCTGCGTATGCGCGCGGGACGACGTGCGCTCCTGGCGCCAGCCCCGAGGCAAGCAAAGCGACCAGTATTTTTCTCATGACTGCGATTACACCCGCACCACCGGCATTTGGCAAACGGTGTGGATGGAGTGCGTGTCCCCCACCTATCTGGGGGATGTGCGCCTGACCCCCGACGCCGCCAACGCCGCACTGGACGTCCGCGCGCAGATCAAGGGCAATGCCGCGGGCTGTGCGCTGCGCGTGCGTGCCTTTTATGAAGGGCAGGCCGTGGGTGCGTGCGAAAGCGCCGCGGACAGCGCCGCCGTCACAGCCCGCGTGGCCCTTGCCCGCCGCGAGCTGTGGATGCCCGGCCAGCCCAAGCTGTATGACCTTACGCTGGAGCTGGTGCGGGACGGCGAAGTGCTGGACACCGTGCAGAGCTATTTCGGCCTGCGTTCCTTAAGCTGGGGCGACGGCGCGCTGCGCATCAACGGCAAGGCCGTTTTTCAGCGTCTTATTTTGGATCAGGGTTTTTACCCCACCGGGATTTACACGGCGCCCAGCGACGACGAGCTGAAGGCCGACATTACCCGCAGCATGGACATGGGCTTCAACGGTGCCCGGCTGCACCAAAAGGTGTTTGAGGAACGCTTCCTGTACTGGGCGGATCACCTGGGCTATCTGGTGTGGGGCGAAATGGGCAGCTGGGGGCTGGACATCACCACGCCGGCGGGGCTCACCGCTTTCCTGCCCGAATGGCTGGAGGAGGTCAAGCGCGATTACAGCCACCCGGCATTGGTTGGCTGGTGCCCCTTTAACGAAACCTGGGACATGGACGGCACCAGGCAGTGCGACGATGTGCTGGCCATTACCTACCAGGCCACCAAGCAGCTGGACGATTCCCGCCCGGTCATCGACACCTCGGGCAACTTCCATGTGGTGACCGACGTGTTTGACATTCATGATTACGAGCAGAATCCCGAGGTCTTTGCCGCGCACTACGGCAAGGACGCCCCCGAAGGCGGCAAACACAACACCTTCCCCGCCCGCCAGTCCTACGGCGGCCAGCCCTACTTTGTCAGCGAATACGGCGGCATCGCCTGGAACCCGGACAACAAGACCGGCTGGGGCTACGGCAAGGGTCCGCAAAGCGGCGAGGAGTTTTTGGCGCGTTACGAGGGCCTTACCTCCGCGCTGCTGGACAATCCCAACGTCTGCGCCTTTTGCTACACCCAGCTCACCGATGTTGAGCAGGAGCTCAACGGCCTGTACACCTACGACAGACACGCCAAATTCGACCCGGCATTTTTCCGTCGCGTCAATTCCCGCAAGGCGGCCATCGAGGAAGAATAGTCCCCTCTTTTTACAGCAAAGGCAGCCCGGGCAAATGCCCGGGCTGCCTGTTTTTTTATGGTTTGTCATGGTTTGGCGAGATGGAAAAGCCTTGCTCGCGCGTGCCCCGCAAGGCCAACGAGTACGCGCGCCCATACCCGGCGCAAAACGCCACCCGATCGCCGACAGGCACTTCCTCTCCCGAGGGCATAATTACCCGATACGCAATGGAAAAACCGCTCAGGTCGGCATTGCCCGGAAAATCCTCAGGGATAAACTCCCGGCTGAGCACCTCGCCTTGCGGAACGGCAGACCCGTCCGCCATGACAATATAGCCATCGCCCACGGGCTTCCCATTCAGCGCGTATATAAAACGGATACCGGAGATTTTCTCGCCGCAGCCATTGCACACCCGCAGCCAGAAGAGCTTGGGTGTCTGCGCCGCGCCCACCGCCACGCAGCCCGGCAGCAGTACCAGCAGCGCCGCCAAAACCAGGGGTGTCACCTCCCGAACCATTTCGCCGCTCCCCTCAGTTGGCCATGGCCAGCCGCAGTGCGTTGGGGTTATAGCGGCTGGGCGCTTTGATGGTATGCACCAGCGCCGCGGCTTGCTGGGTGGTGAGGGTATCGGCGGGCACTCCAAAATAATGCTCGGCCGCCTCGGGCAGACCATAGCACCCCTCGCCAAAATAGATCACGTTGCAGTACAGCTCCAGGATCTCGTCCTTGCTCAAGACGCTTTCCAGCCGAAAGGCCGCAAACAACTCGGCCACCTTTCTGGTTCCGGTTTTTTCAAAGGAGAAGTACAGGTTTTTCGCCAGCTGCTGGGTGATGGTGCTGCCGCCCTGTTCCATGCGCCCGGCCAGCACGTTATGCACCAGTGCCCGGCCGATGGCGAGCAAGTCAATGCCCGGGTGCGCATAAAAGCGATGATCCTCAGACGCCAAAAGCTGCTCAAGAAACTCGGGCGAGATGTCCTTCAGCGCCACATAGTTTTCCTGCCCGCGCACCGAAGCGATGAGGCTGTCCACACCCTTTTCCTCTATGGCTGTCTCATACATATGCCAGCCGCGGCTCACCACGGGAGCGACCGCTGCGCACACGCAGATCAGCATCGCCGCCGCTGCCGCACCCAGACAAATCCACATCTTTTTCTTTTTGCTCATTTTTCGCCGCTCCTTTTTCAGTCTTCCCCTATAGGATACGGCGCTGCGCGGCAGCGTACCATCGAAACGGCTTACGGCGGTCTAACAGTTTTGTAAGATAACCCGTGCCGCTTTAGCGGCACTGGCAACTGAAACGCGCTCAAACCACGGGAGCGGCGAATAAACGAAAAAGCAAGAGACCTGCAAGGGATTTCATCCCTAACCAGTGCCGCTAAAGCGGCACTGGCGGCTGAAACACGCTGAAACTAAGCGCAGTATTGCCGTGAAGCGGCAATATAAGAGCGGTGCAAAAAAGAGATAGCAAGAACCTCCACAAGGGATTGCATCCCTTGACCCTTTCATCGGGGAGAGGCTGCGCGGACGGCCAAGGCGTCGTTCCCGAGAGCGGGCAATGGGAGCGTTTCGCCGCAGGCGAAACGCTCCCGGGGTCTGGGGTACCCCCAGATGGGAGGGGGAATGGGGGTCGCTAGGGGGATTTGGGGGACGCATCAAACCAGTGCCGCCCCAGCGGCACTGGCTGCCAAAACACGTGGAAGCCCAGCGCAGTGTTGTTGCCTTGGCAACAATCACGGGAGCGGTGATACAACAACGTCCCCCAATCCTAGTGCTTCGGCTGTGCCGAAACACGGCTCGCGCGGAAGCGATAGGGCATTCCGCAGGAATGCCCAAATAGCGAACGCGCTTGCAGCACTTGGCTTGTTTCCGCACAAGGATTTAGCCCCCGCCGGAGGCGAGTCCTCCTCAGGATAGTTCATACCGAGAGAAAGCCCCTGCAAGGAGCAGTTGCCCCTTGACCAGCGCCCTGCCGGCAACAACACTCAGCCGTAGCGCACCACTTCGCCCAGATCCATCGCCGGCACGGCTTCATAATCAATGCCCAAATACCGGGAAGCAAGCGGCAAAACATCCTGCCGCGTCAAATCGCTGGCGTCATAACCCAAATAGTATTCCAGCAGCAGGAACAAGCCCAGCGACGACCACCCGAAGAAGGGATTAAGACCGATCCCCTCGCCGGTCTCGGCATTGTAGTATTCCCGGGTAACCGGGTTGAGATCCAGACACATGGTAAAGGTTTTTTCCGCCAGTTCCTTGGCCAGTGCATCGTATCCATACCGGCGCAGCCCCTGGAAGATCATATAATTGACCGGCGCCCAGGTGGTGCCCAGCCAGTTGCAGCAGCCCTGATCCAGCTCCTGAATTTGTTTTTGCCGGTAATCGGGATTGGTCGCCGCCCAGGATGCCACCGGGTAGGGGCGCCAAAACTCGTCCGGATTGGTCAGGTGGCGGGTGATGAGCGCCTCGGCCTGCTTTTCGTCGGGGATCCCCAGCCAAAGCGGAATAAAGCCCGCCGCGCTTAGCGCGGGAATGCGCGCTCCGGTGCGCTCATTGCGGTCAAAATAAAACCCGTCTTCCTCGCTCCACAGCGTGCTTTGGATGTCCGCGCGAAGCTTCTCCACCCGGGCATGAAACTTGGCGCCGTCCCCGGGCAGCCCCAGCTCGTCGGCCAGCTGCTCCATCGCCTCCAATTCGCGCAGGATGTAGCAGTTCAGATCCACACCCTCGCAGCAAAACGCCCCCTCGCGCCCGGCGCGGGCATACTGATTGTCCATGCCCGTATGCCCGGCGCTGTCCCGGCAGGACAGCCCGTTGTGATCCAGATCGGTATAGCGCTGCCAGTAATCCACATAGCTTGTGAGCCGCTCATAATAATTGCCCCGCAGCCAGGAATAATCCTTCTCCATGCGGCCGCCCAGCAGGGCGATCTGCGCCAGAAAGGGTTTGAAATGGTCGCGCGGATATTGGGGTCCCTCTTCGGGATCCAGCGCCCGGGCGATAAACCCGCAGGGCAGCTGCTGATCCAAAAAGATCTCCACGCCGTTTTTGCAATATTGGCTTACGCCCAAATAAGACAAAAAGAGGTTCTCAAAGTACAGATCCCAGTCGTACAGCACGCCGTAGGCGTAGCCCGTCAGCCGGGGCTTGCCCTGATAGTCGATGAGTCCCTTTTTCTTGATGTGCCCGACGATCTGCGTCACACGCTGGGTCAATCTCTGCCGCCGCTCGGGGGACAAACCCTCCAAAAAGGCCTTCAGTTCCCGTTCCGCCATGGTGTCTTTCCTCCGTTTGCTTGTTTTCACAGGGTATATCGATCCAAAAACGCCTGAATGCGCTCTTGGCACTGTTTGCTGTCCAGCAGATAGCTCAACGCATGACCCGCTTCGGGAATGATGAGCAGTTCCTTGGGCGAGGCGCAGGCCTGGTAATTATCCCGCCCCATTTGAGTGGGCACGAAGTGATCCCGCGCGCCATGCAAGAAAAAAATGGGGATGCGGGTTTTACGCACGGCGTCCAGCGTGGAGGCCTCGCGGGGGTCAAAGCCCGCCCGAGCCCGGCAAAGCCAGGCGAACAGCGGCAGCAGCGGGTATACGGGCAGGTGGAAGCCGCCCCGCATGACCGAAACAAAAATGTCCCAAGGCGAGGTAAAGCCGCAGTCGGCGATGATGCCCCGCACGCTGCCGGGCAGCTCCAGCCCCGAAGCCATGAGCACCGTCGCCCCGCCCATGGATACGCCGTCCAAAAAGATGGGATGCCCCTCTCCTAAGCGCTGCGCCAGATAGCGCGCCCAATCCCGGCAGTCAAAGCGCTCCTTCACGCCATAGCAGATGTACTTTCCCTCGCTGTCGCCGTGGGCGCGTTCATCCACCAGCAGCAAATTGCAGCCGTGCTCGTGATAATACCGCGCCACCGGGGCAAAATCGCCCCGGGCGCTGCCGCGGTAGCCATGCATGCACAAAACCGTGCGCACCGCGTGCTCGCAGGGCAAAAAGAAGCCCGCCAGCTTCAGCCCGTCGAAGCTTTGCAGGGTGACCCGCTCGGGGTTTTGCGCGGCGATCCAGCTTGAGCCCTCTGCAATCAGGTCGCGGTAGGGCGCCCAGGGGTCGCTTTCCTTGTGCCGCTTCGACGGCTTCACGCCCTTGCGGCTGATGGCCATGCGAAAAAAATACTCCGCAGCCAAGTACAGCACCAGCATCACCAGCACTGCCACGCTCAAAAAAATCCACAACCAGATCACGCCAGCTGCTCCTTATCCGCGCGCGTTGCGCACATCCGCCCCGTAAAACGGAATGACCCGCGTCGTCCGTTTATCCAGCATACGGGAAAACACCCGGTCGCCATATCGCTCCTGGATCTCGGCCGGGGTGAGGTTGGTGGTGGTGATCACCGGCCGCCCGGCGATGCTCCGCTCGTTAAACAAATTGAAAAAGCCCGCGATGGTGACTTTATTCAGCAGCGGCTCGCTGCCCATATCGTCCAGCAGCAGTACGTCGCTGTCCATAAGCACGCCCATGCTGTCCTCACCCCGCAGCGCCCGCGCCATCATGGCGTTCACCTGAAACGCCGTGACCCGCGCCACCGACGCGCCCCGCTTCATCAGCTCCGCGCCCATGCACTCCATCAGATAGGTCTTGCCCAGCCCGGCCTTGCCGGTGAAGACATAGTTCTCCCGGCTCTGGGGATAATCCAAGCAGTATTGCTCCATCATCCCGCGCAGGCGGGCCATATACGCCCGCTGGGTCACGCCGGGGGGAATGGGTGCTTCGGGGTAAACGGTTTCGTCAAAATCGGCAAAGCCCCGCACCCGGCTGCCGCCCAGCAGCCTCTGCGCGGCGGCGTTGCGCACGCAGGCGCACAGCCTGCCCTGCACATAGCCCCGGTCGCCGCAAAGCGGGCATTCGGGCGCAGGGTTCAGCGCGTCGGCGGACCACCCCCGGGCTGCCAGCGCCCGGGCGCACAGGGCTTCCCAGGCTTCCCGGGCGGTTTGCTCGCCCTCCCCGGTGAGCGCGGCATGGCGCACGGTGCGAGCCGCCTCGCGCAGCGCGGCGTCCTGCGCCAGCAGCTCATGGTATCGCCCGGCGGCGGCCTGCTCCCGCGCGGCGCGGCGGGCGGCCTGTTCATCCAAAATATCCCGGTAAACGCGATCGCTCATTTGTCATCCTTCGTATCAAAAATATCGGTGTACATGGCCTGGTAATCCTGCTCGGTGTACTGATGGCGGTTGGCGTAGTCCCGCTCGGCGGCGTCTTTAAGCCCGCCGGGCTGGGCGGCCGTCTTCTGCGCGGCGTACTGCTGGGCGGTGGCGATGCCCTTCTCCTTGCAGGTGCGCAAAATGCGGCTCATATAGTTTAAGGGATAAGAAGCGCTCACGCTGTCCCGCGCGGCGCATTCCAGCACCTCGGCGGGCAGCTTCCATTCCTGGGTAAACACGCGATAGGCCTTCAACTCATTTTCAGTGGGCGCGCGCGACATCCCCCACAGCTGCAGCCACACCTGCACCCCTTCGATCTCCTGCTCCAGACGGGCATTTTGCGCCTCGATGGCGCCCAGTGTCACCAGCCCCTGCTCCAGATAGGAGTCCAGCAGCGCGTCCAGATGCTCCAAAGTAGAGCGACCCTTGCGCTCCAGGGTGGAGGCGGCGGCGCACAGCGCCTCGGGGGTAAAGTTTTGGGCGATGCGGCGGCGATAGAGCTCCCGCACAGCGGGAGAGGACGGCGTGGCCGAGCGCAGCCCCAGCGCGCGAATGAGCGCCAGGCAGGCATCGTCCTGCGCGGAGCGCGCCTTGAGAGCGCGGGCAACCCCGCTGCCCGAGCGCTCGTCGTCTTCCCGGCGCAGTGTGTCCAGAATGCGATCCAAATACTTAAAATTGGGGTAGGCCGACCCGGCCATCTCCCCCGCGGCCGCCTGAATGGCGCTCTCCTCAAAGCCCCAGTCCTGCCGCCACTTGCGGTAAAGCGCCATCTCGTCGTCGCTGGGCGCGCGCTGAATGTTCCACCGCCGCAGCAGCTGCCCCGCGCCGCTGTTCACGGCTTCCCGGCGTTTGATGTAGCCGTCCACGGCCTCAAAGGTGTTGTCGCCCGCCTCGGCGCGGCTGCGCATCACCTTGTCCAGGTAAGCAAAGCTCACCTTGGACCCCTTTTCCTGCAAGCACAGGCTGACCAGCAGCACCACGGCCGGCCCCTCCATGTGCAGCGTGTCCAGCCAGTCCTTCACCAGCAGCAGATCGCTGTGGGAAAGCATCCGCTGGGAGCGAAACATTTGCTGCAGCTCCTGGCAAAGCTCCTCATACTCGCTGTCCCCCTTCATGGGCTGGGCGCGGCTGCCGGTGATGAAGGTGTTCTTCAGGTTGAAATATTCCACCTCCAGCGGGTCGGTGGTCACCACGCGCAGCACGCCCTTTTCCGCCCAGCAGGCAAAGGCCGCCCGCACCTGCTCGCAGGTCAGATCCAGCGCCGAGGCCACATCCGCCAGACCGGCCGCCCCCTCTTCCCCGCGGTAGCACAGCATGAGACCGTACAGGTACACCTTGACGAAATCGCCGGGCACCTGCCCCATGTAAAGCTCGATAAACATATTTTCCACCGGCGTTACGTCGTACATGGACGCGCCGGGCTGAAAGCGAATGGGCATGGAAAACTCCTTTTGCGGTATCACCCGGGAAATTCTCGCCAAAGACGCCGCCGTCCTTCAGGGCGATACATAGCCGGAGGGATCAAATTCATATATTAGCATACGGCATTTGCCCGGCGAATTCAAGGCATGGGGACTGGGCAACCGGGTCGGGTTTTGCTATAATAAGCGGGTTGTCATCCACTTGCGATGAGGAGGGATTTTTGTGAGCGAGCTCATTATCTTAACGGGCGGCGGCTCGGCGGGTCACGTGACCCCCAACCTGGCGCTGGCTCCCGTTTTGCGCGCGCGGGGATACCGCGTGGAATACATTGGTTCCCGCGACGGCATGGAGCGGGAATTGGTCAGCCGAGAGGGCATTCCCTACCACGGCATCAGCACCGGAAAGCTGCGCCGCTATTTCGACATGAAGAACTTTTCCGACCCCTTTCGTGTGGTGGCCGGGGTGGGGCAGGCGCGCCAGCTGCTTAAGGAAATGAAGCCGGCGGCAGTCTTTGCCAAGGGCGGTTTTGTCTCGGTGCCGGTGGCCATGGCGGCGCACCGCCTGCGCATCCCGCTGGTGCTGCACGAGTCGGATCTCACGCCCGGGCTGGCCAACAAGATCATGCTGCGCTGGGCGGATCGCGTATGCACCACCTTTCCCGAGGCCGCGCAGGCCTTGGGCGACAAAGCGGTGCACACCGGCACGCCCATGCGCCAAACGCTGTTTTCCGGGAACCGTGCAGACGGTCTGGCGCGCTGCGGCTTTACCGACGGCAAGCCCACGCTGCTCATGACCGGCGGCAGCCTGGGTGCCCAGGCCATCAACGAGGCGCTGCGCCAGGCGCTGCCCAGCCTGACCCCGCGGTTTAACGTCATCCATCTGTGCGGCAAGGGCAAGCTGGACAAAGCTTTGGTGGGTACGCCAGGGTATTACCAATGCGAGTACGCCACCGATGAAATGAAAGACTTTCTTGCCGCGGCGGATCTGGTGCTTTCCCGCGCAGGCTCCAACGCCATTTATGAGCTGTTGGCGCTGAAAAAGCCCATGCTGCTCATCCCGCTGCCCCTCTCAGCCAGCCGGGGCGATCAGATCCTGAACGCGCAGAGCTTTGAGAAGCAGGGCTTCGCCAAGGTTCTGCCTCAGGAGGAGCTCACGCCCGCTTCTTTGGTGGACGGGCTGACCGCGCTGTGGGCACAAAAAGGCGAGATCACCACCGTCATGGCGGCCGACCGCCAAAGCAACGCCGTAGAAAAGGTAGCCGACGTCATCTGCCAAGCTGCCGGCAAAGCATAGGAGAACAGAACCCGCGCCGCAAAGCCGGGTTCTTGATTTTTTAAGGAAGTCTTTATGCGAACACTGGTTTTAGGGGGAACAAGGTTTTTCGGAAAGCACCTGGTGCGGGCACTGCTCCGCCAGGGCGATGAAGTGACCATCGCCACGCGCGGGCGGACAAAGGACGACTTTGGCGACGCGGTGGAGCACATCCTCACCGATCGCACCGACGCTTTGTCGCTGTCTCGGGCGCTGAGCGGCCGGCATTTTGACGCCGTGTGCGATGACCTGGCCTACTGCTCCAACGATATGAAGGTGCTGCTGGACACCGTCACACCTGCGCGGTATGTGATGGTCTCCTCCGCCTCGGTCTACGACCTGCGTCCCGGCACCCCGGAAAGCGACTTTGACCCGTTGGCCGGAGAACTGGTATGGTGCGGGCGAAGCGAATTCTCCTATGACATCATCAAGCAGCACGCCGAGCGGGCGCTGTTTCAGGCCTACCCGCAGGTGAATGCCGCCGCGGTGCGGTTTCCCTTTGTGGTGGGGGAGGATGACTACACAAACCGGCTGTATTTCTATGTGGAGCACGCCGTCAAAGGTATTCCCATGTATGTGGACAACGCGGATTGCCCCATGGCGCTGGTGAAATCCGACGAGGCGGGGGCTTTCCTTGCCCATTTGACCAAAAGCAGCCTGATCGGGCCGGTCAACGGCGCGTCGTCCGGCACCGTGACCGTGCATCAGGTGTTGGACTATGTGCGCAGCAAAACCGGCCGCGAGGCGATCCTGTCAGCAAATGGAGACCCCGCACCCTACAACGGTGCCCCCGCTTACTGGCTGGACACCGCAAAAGCCCAGGCCGATGGCTTTGCTTTTTCCTCCATTGATCAATGGATCGCGCCCCTGCTGGATGCCTATATCACCCGGGAAGCAGCCTCATCCTCGGCGGAAACGCAGGGATAACTGCCGCAGTGGGGCGAGATGGTCGCCCCTTGAGAATAACCAGTGCCGCTCCAGCGGCACTGGCGGCTGAAGCACGCTCAACCTAAGCGCAATATTGCCGCACAGCGGCAATATGAGAGCGGTGTTGAAAAAAGAGTAATAAGAACCCCCACAAGGGACTTCATCCCTTGACCCTTTCATCGTGGAGAAGCTGCAAAGACGCCCACGGCATCGTTCCCGAGGGCAGGCAACGTGCGGCGAAACCCGTTGCCTCCTCACAAGCCCAATGGCTAAGAATAACCACCGAACTCTTTATGTACCCATATAGAGTGCCGCATGGGCGGCACTCGCGGGGGGTCATCCCTTTGGATAAAGGCCGCATAGGCGCTCAAAACATGGCTCTCAAAAGAGCATTACCGCTTTTTTAAAGGAGGATCACATGGATTTTTACCAACGCTTTTTGGAAGATCTGGCGGCGTGGTGCGCCGCTTCCCCTCGCGTGCAGGTCATGGCCCTTTTCGGCTCGCGCGCGCGGCGGGAACGTCCTGCCGATGAATACTCGGACTGCGACGTGTTGCTGGTGGTGGACGATCCCGACTTTTTTCTAACCGATGACGCTTGGCTGAATCAGTTTGGCCGGGTATCTCTTTCCTTCATCGAACCCACCGCCGCAAACGGTATGGAGCGGCGGGTGTTTTATGACGACGCGCACGATGCGGATTTTATGCTCTATCCCACTTCCCGGCTGGAAGAGATCGCGGCGGATCCGCTTTTGCAGTCCTTTTTTGACCGGGGATGGCAGCTGCCCGTGGATAAAGCTGGCTTTTTGCAGACGCTTCAGCGCTGCGCGCATTTACCAGAGACACCGAAGCCCTTTGATGCCGCAACATTTGCCAACCTGACCCATACCTTTTTGTTCCATGTGCTTTGGGCAACGAAAAAGGCGCTGCGCGGTGAAATCTGGGCGGCAAAAACCTGCGTCGACGGATACATGAAGGATCTGTTGCGGCAAATGATGGAGTGCCGACGGTTGGCCAACGACGGCGAGGTCTGGCACGCCGGCCGCTTTTTAGACGCCTGGCTGGGCAAAGCCGATCATGACCGCCTGGCACACGCCTTTGCGCGCTACGAAAAAGCGGACATTCTGCGCGCCATCCGCGAAACCATGGATTTGTTCTGCGACACGGCGCGGGAAACCGCTGACCTGCTGGGGTATGCCTATCCCTACGATGCGGAGGCGTACACTTTATCTCAGCTGGAACGCCTGAGCGCTCCCGGTGACAAGCCGTGGCTGCTGGTGCAGGTGGACGGCACGCTGTGCGATGACCGCCACCGGCTGAATTTGCTGGGGCAAGAGGCCTTTTATGACCCCGCGCAGCTGCTGACCGACGCAGCCGTGCCCGGTGCCGCGGCTTTCTTGCGGGATGCCGCGCAGCATTACCGCATCCTGTACCTGGCCTTTCGCCCGACGCAAACCGCTGAGACCACCCGCCGCTGGCTGGCTGAAACTGACTTCCCCGAGGGCACACTTGTGCTGGGCAGCTCTGCGGAGCAGCGGTTGTCCGAGTTGCGCACGGCGCTGGGCGGGCAAACACCTGCCGCGGGCATTGGCGATCGTTGGGATGACAACCGCCTGCACTGGGAACTGGGCTGCCCCAGTATTCTCGTGAGAGAATATGACGGGGATTGGGAATTCGCGCGTTCCTGCCTGCAACCATCGCAACTTTAACCGCGAAGCTCACCCGTGCCGCTCCAGCGGCACTGGCGGTTGAAACACGCTCAACCTAGGCGCAATATTGCCATACAGCGGCAATATGAGAGCGGCGTTGAAAAAGGAGTAGTAAGAACCCCCACAAGGGACTTCATCCCTTGACCCTTTCATCGTGGAGAAGCTGTAAAGACGCCCGGAGCATCGTTCCCGAGGGCAGGCAACATGCGGTGAAGCCGTTTTTTGCGTCCGCAGTTATTCTTGGTTGCCCTCGCGCCTTGCCGTCTTTCGGAACACCTGCGGTGTTCCTTTCGGCATCAGCGTTAGCAGTCATTCTTAGCTGCCCTCGCGTTTCGCCGTTGCCTCTCGGAACACCTGCGGTGTTCCTTTCGGCATCAGCGTTAGCAGTCATTCTTAGCTACCCTCGCGTTTCGCCGTTGCCTTTCGGAACACCTGCGGTGTTCCTTTCGGCATCAGCGTCAGCAGTCATTCTTAGCTACCCTCGCGTTTCGCCGTTGCCTTTCGGAACACCTGCGGTGTTCCTTTCGGCATCAGCGTCAGCAGTCATTCTTAGCTACCCTCGCGTTTCGCCTGCGGCGAAACGCTTCCTGCTGGCTCGCGGCGCTGTCATAGGGCTGTCGCCCTATTGTCGCTTGCTCGCTCTTCAACGTCAGCAGTTGCTTTTAGCTACCCACGCACTTCGGCCAAAGGCCGAAGTGCTCCCGGGGTCTGGGGTGCCCCCAGACGGTAGGGGTGCTGGGGATCGTTAAGGGGAACAAGGGGACGCATCAAACCAGTGCCGTCCCAGCGGCACTGGCAGCTAAAACACGTGGAAGCCCAGCGCAGTGTTGTTGCCTTGGCAACAATCACGGGAGCGGTAATAAAACAACGTCCCCTCTTCCGAGTGTTTCGGCTACGCCGAAACACGGCTCGCGTGGAAGCGATAGGGTATTCCGCAGGAATGCCCAAATAGCGGACGCGCTTGCAGCACTTGGCTTGCTTCCGCACAAGGGTTTATCCCCCGCCGGAGGCGAGTCCTCCAAAGGATAGTTAATGTCACAAGGAGAACCCCTGCAAGAGGATCCCTCCCTCGCAGCCCTTTCCGTGAAGCCCATCCATGTACCGGCAATCTGCTCCGCGTCAGAAAGCTCTTTGAAAAAAAGCCCCTCGCCTGCGCGAGGGGCTTTTGGTATTAGAAAAAATCATCATCTCCGACGATCACGCCCGGCTGCCACCGCGCTTGACCTTGCGGCGAACCAGCACAATGATCTCGTGGAACACCAGCGGGATCATGGAAAACGCCGCCAGGCACAGCCACTCGGTAAAGTGCAGCTGCGTGGTGCCGAACACATTGCTCAGGAAGGGGATCTCGGTGACCGCCACCTGCAGCACCAAACCAAACGTCACCGCGAAAATCATCATCTTGTTGGCAAAGGCGTCCTTGCGGAAGATGCTTCGATCCACATCGCGCATCCCGATGGCGTGGAACAGCTGACTGATGGCCAATATGGTAAAGGCAT
>JAQUVY010000003.1:0-6184 GCA_028693155.1 Eubacteriales bacterium | reverse complement strand
GGGAAAAGTGCTGCCCGGACGCGATCAGCTCCCGTACCGGCAGGTACAAGAAGCCGCACAGCGTAAGCAGCGCGATCAGTACGCCGTAAAAAGCCGTGAAGAACCCGCCGCCGTCGGCAAACAAGCTGGCGTCAGGGTCGCGGGGTTTTTGCTTCATGATGCCACGGGGCTTGCCGTCCGAGCCCAGCGCCAGCGCGGGCAGCGAATCGGTAATGAGGTTGACCCACAAAATATGCACTGCCTGCAAAGGCGCGGCCAGACCGGCCACAATGGCGCCGAACATGGAGATGACCTCGCCCAGGTTGGAGGACAGCAGGAACACCACCGTCTTTTTGATGTTGGCGTAAATGCCCCGGCCTTCCTCCACGGCCTTTTCGATGGTGGAAAAGTTATCGTCGGTCAGCACCATATCCGCAGCGCTCTTGGCCACGTCGGTGCCGGTAATGCCCATGGCCACGCCGATGTCGGCGGCCTTGAGGCTGGGGGCGTCGTTCACGCCGTCGCCGGTCATGCTGACGATCTTGCCGTTGGCCTTGAGCGCCTGCACAATGCGCACCTTATGCGTGGGGCTGACCCGGGCAAACACCCGCAGATCGTTCACGCGGCGGGTAAGCTCCTCCTGATCCATATCCTCCAGCTCATCCCCGCTCACGCACTGGGCGGCATCCTGGGCAATGCCCAGATCCTTGGCAATGGCCAGCGCCGTATCCCGGTGATCGCCGGTGATCATGATGGTGGTAATGCCCGACTCCTTGAAATGCTGCACGGACATGGCGGCTTCGGGGCGAGGCGGGTCTATCATGCCCACCAGCCCGACAAAGGTCAGACTTTCCTCGGCGGCGCTGTCGTCCCCGCGCTTGACCGCCAGCGCCAGCACGCGCAGCGCCTGGCTGGCCATGCCGGCCGACGCGGCCATGACGGCCTCCCGATCTGCGGGCGTGATGGTCCGCTCCTGCCCGTTTTCCCGGATGGACACGCAGTGCTTCAGCAGCTGATCCACCGCGCCCTTGGTGAAGGCCACGCTACCCGCCCCCTCGCGGTGCACGGTGGTCATGAGCTTGCGGTCGCTGTCAAAGGCCTGCTCGTTGATGCGGGGCAGCGTCTGCTCCAGCTGGGTGCGGGTGATGCCCAGCGGCTTGCCCATATCCAGCAGCGCCAGCTCGGTGGGGTCGCCAATGCGCTCGCCCGTGTCGATGGACGCGTCGCAGCACAGCACAAAGCCGTCGATGAACAGGCTGTCCCGCGCGGCGTCCAGCGCCTGCACCGGGCGAGTCTGCCCGTCCAGATAGGTCTGCACCACCGTCATCTTGTTCTGGGTCAGGGTACCGGTCTTATCCGAGCACACCACGCTGACCGCGCCCAGCGTTTCCACCGCGGGCAGCCGGCGCACGATGCTGTTGACCTTGACCATGCGCTGCACGCCGATGGCCAGCACGATGGTGACCACCGCGGGCAGCCCCTCGGGCACGGCGGCAACCGCCAGAGAAATGGCGGTGATCAGCATCTCCACCACATCACGCTTTTGCACCAGCGCCACCACAAACAGCGCCACGCAGATGCCGATGGTGAGAAAGCCCAGCGTTTTGCCCAGATCGGCCAGCCGCTTTTGCAGCGGGGTGGTCTCGTTAGGCGTTCCGGATATCATGGCGGCGATCTTACCGATCTCCGTATCGGCGGCGGTCTTTACCACGATGCCCTCGCCCCGGCCGTAGGCCACAGAGGTGCTCATAAAGGCCATGTTGTGCATGTCGCCCAGCTGCACATCCTCTCCGGCCACAAACGCCGCGTCCTTCTCCACAGGCACGCTCTCGCCGGTCAGCGCGCTCTCCTCCACCTTCAAGCTGGCGGTGGTCAGCAGGCGCAGGTCGGCGGGGATGACCCGCCCGGCCTCCAGCAGCACGATGTCGCCCTTCACCAGCTGGGCGGCGGGGATTTCCAGCACATGGCCGCCCCGGCGCACCACAGCCGTGGGGCTGCTCATTTTTTTCAGCGCATCCAGCGCCTTTTGTGCCTTGCCCTCCTGCACCATGCCCACGACGGCGTTGAGCAGCACCACGCATAAAATGATAACCGCATCGGAAAACTCTTTTAAGAAAATGGAAATAGCCGCCGCGGCCAACAAAATGTAGATCATGGGCTCGTTGAGCTGGCTGAAAAACATTTGCAGCTTGGTGGGCGGCTTTTTTTCGGCCAGCGCGTTTTCGCCGTCCCGCGCCAGGCGCTGGGCGGCCTGCTCGGCGCTCAAGCCTTGGGGCGTGGTCTCCAGCTGCTCCATCGCTTCGCTGGCAGTCTGCGTTTCAAACATGGGGGACTCCTCCTTACGTGGCGCAGACAGCCTGCGCGTCATAAAAAAAGACTTCTGGATATAGCATACCCAAAAGTCTTGTTACCTGAAAGCGGATCCGGCGCCAGACGGCAAAAAAACCGTCAGGAATGTTGACGCAGGATTTAAAACTACTCCCTTTTTCGTTAGTATACCCAAAGTCTGGCAAAATTGCAAAGAAAAACGTGCTCTTTTTCGACGATGGGCAGGTTTGTCGGCGTTTATCGCTTGCCCGCCGCCAGCATGGCCTCCCATTTTCTCTCCATATCGGCCACCAACGCAAACTGGGTGCGGCAGCGATCCAAATTTTGCCCGGGGCGGTGGGTGGCGAAATATGGATCCCCCTGCAAATAATCCGTTAAAAAGCGCATTCCGCACTCCAGCGTCATCATTTTTGCGCCCACCGGCAGCAACGCCTGCTCGCTTTGGGGCAAAATATCTCCGCAGCCCCGCAAAAAGCCCCGCAGATATGCCTCATACAGCGCCATATCCAGCCCCGCCTTGGCCGCGTCGGGCTCGTCCTCGGCGGCGGTGTTCGCGCCAAAGCGGATGGAATCGCCGAAGTCGTTGACCGCAAAGCCCGGCATGACCGTATCCAGGTCGATGACGCACAGCGCTTCATCGCTTTTGGCGTCAAACAGCACGTTGTTCAGCTTGGTGTCGTTATGGGTGACTCGGCGGCGCAGCGCCCCTGCCTGCTCGGCCTTCAGCAGCGTGTGGGTAAAATCCTCCCGGGCGCAGGCAAAGTCCAGTTCCCGCTCTACCTCCTTGCGCCGCCCCATGCTGTCCTGGCGTGCCGCTGCCTTGAGCGCCTCCAGGCGCTTGGGGGTGTGGTGAAAATTCGGGATGGTCTCGCGCAACTCTTCCACGGGAAAGTCGTTCAGCAACGCCTGAAAACGCCCAAACGCCTGCCCCGACCGGGCAAAAGACACCGGATCGGCCCGTTCCAGGCACTTGCTACCCCGCACAAAGTCGTACACCCGCCACATACCGCCGTCAGGCGCGGCGTAATAAGCCTTTCCCTCCCGGGTGGGCACCAGCGCCAGCACCTCGCGCGGGTCGGCCGCCCGGGCGCGCAGGTGGGTCGTCACCAAATGGATGTTGCGCATCAGCGCCTCCACGTCCGTAAACACCTGGGTGTTGATCTTCTGCAAAATATATTCGCCGCCGGCACAAACCACCCGATAGGTACGGTTGATGTGCCCGTTGCCCCAGGATTGGGCGGTGCGCAGCTCGCCCGCCAGGCAAAAGTGCCGCAGGATGTCTTCCATCATGTTTGGTTTCTCCTCCCGTGCTTTCCCGTTTTTTTCATCATAACGCCCCTGCGGCTCAATGCCAGCGATTTTGCCCAAGGCGCTTGATTTTTGTAACAGGCGGCGCGATTTTTGCAAATCGATGGTACGGGGTGCATGGATAAAGCGGGCATCCCATGGTAAAATGGAGGCATTCCACCGCAAAACGGAGATGAAACGATGATTCGTGATCTGAACCGGCTGAGCATTGCCCCATACGGCGAGCTGACCGAAGCTCCGGCCTACGCCCCCCGCAAATGGGAAGCCAGCGGCGCGCCCGAGGGCTATTTTACCTGCGAGCAGCCGGTGTGCGTGGCCTTTGACAGCGGGGGCTTAAGCGTGCTGTACGTCGCGCTGGGTGACGGCTCGGCGCAGGACTCGTTTTATTTGGATAAGCCCGTGACGCTGCATCCGGGTGTCCTGTTTCAGCTGCTACCGTTGGAGGATCAATGCACGGTGCAGCTGTTTGTGCCGCAAGACGCCGCGCTGCAGCTTTCTCCCGCACCGCACTTAACGCCGCCTGAGCGCATGACCCCGCAGGTGGAGCCTTTGCGCATTTACACCCTTTTTTATCAGGAAAAGGAAAAAGGCTTTTACTTTCGCGGCGAATCGCACAAGCAATATGAGCTGACCTACGCCGACAGCGGCCTGCTGCACAGCGTGGTGGACGGGCAGGACCTGGCGCTGAGCCAGGGGGAGATGGTGCTGTACGGCCCCTGGCAGTGGCACATGCAGTACTCCGAGGCCGATCGGGCGGCTTGCTTTGTCACCATTTCCTTTGACATGGACTGCGACGTGGCGGATCTGCTGCTGAACCGAAAATTGCAGGTACCCTCGACCGGCGCCGCGCTGCTGCGCCGCATTTTGGAGGAAAAACGCGGCGGGGATTTTCTGGCCGCCGATATGATCCTGTGCTATCTGAAGCAATTTCTGCTGCTGATGCTGCGGCAGGTTTACCGCGGCGTCTCCCGGCAAAAGCTGGAGACGAAAGTCACGCTGACCAGCGAAAACGCGCTGCTGGACGCCGCACTGCGCTATGTCGGTGCGCATCTGGAGGAAAAGCTCACCGTTTCGGGGGTGGCGAAGAAGGTGTGCGTCAGCACGGCGTATTTGTCCGCCCTGTTTCAAAAGCACTTGCGCACCTCCCCCGGAGAATACATTCGCCGGGAAAAGCTGGAGGAAAGCCGCCGGTTGATCCGCGAAGGAAAGCTGAACTTTACCCAGATCTCGCAAAAGCTGTGTTATTCCAGCGTGCAGCACTTCTCCAATCAATTTAAGGCGCGCTTTGGCATTACCCCCAGCGAATTTTCCCGGTCTGTGGGCTGACCGGCGGGCATAAAAAAGCAGGAGCGGATCACTTCCGCTCCTGCTTTATTTTTCCGATGAGGGTTCAAGTCTCCTTTGCCACCGTGTCGCCGCATCTGAGGTGCTTCGCCCCGGCTTTATGCGCCATGGGCCGGGCGCACAAAATGGGCAGCAGCAGCCAAGTAAGCCATCCCAGACCGAACTCCACCCAACCGTAGTAGGCAATGAAAAACGCGCACACCAGCGTGGTGGGGATGGCGATCCACAGCGCAAGATTGCGCATCTGCGCCATTTCCACATTGGCGGCGGTCATGCGGTGCTTTTCGGCCTGATAGCGCTGGGCGCAAAGTGCGTCCCGTTGCGTCTGCTCCATGTCCGGGAATTCCCGGCGCGTGCAGATCTGAACATATTCTTTTACGCAGTCGTCGCGCAGCCGATCTGCCTCGTCGCGCAGGCTTACCGGCAGGCGCAGCGTGTGGGTGCGCGTTCCCTGCGGGCAGCGAAACTTTTTCTCACCGCAGGCCGCCAGGCGATACGCCATCACGACCAAGGCCTCCCGCTCGGCCAGCAGCTCATAGGGCACGCAGCGGTACAAAGCTCGAAGGGTGTGCAGCGCGCGGCGATATTCCTCAAAGGCCGGGCCGGAGGGCTGGGTGCATCGGCACACGCGGTCGGGCATTTTTTCCGTCAGCGGGCTGACCTGCGCGGCAAAACCCGCCAGCTCCCGGGCATAGCCGCGGCGCAGCGCGGCGGCGTCCTCCCTTGCGGCCAGCACCGCGTCCATTCTGGCAAATTCGTCCGCCACCCGGGGCGCGTCCTGCGCGCTGCCTGCCAGGTATCCCCGGCACAGCGCCGCCCGAAACTTTGCCTCAGGATCGTCGGGCCGCTTCTCGTATTGCTCCAGCGCCCCCGCCCAATCTTTGGCGGCAAAGGCGGCCTCCTCCGGTAAATTCAAACTTTCGTTTTTTTCCATAGAACCCTCCAAAAGAATCGGTGTTATCCATTAACCAGTGCCGCCCCAGCGGCACTGGCAGCTGAAACACGCTCAAACCAAGCGCAGTATTGCCGCACAGCGGCAATTACGGGAGCGGCGGTAAAAAAAGGGATAGTAAGAGCTTCCGCAAGGGATTGTATCCCTAACCAGTGCCGCCCCAGCGGCACTGGCAGCTGAAACACGCTCAAACCAAGCGCAGTATTGCCGCACAGCGGCAATTACGGGAGCGGCGGTAAAAAAAGGGATAGTAAGAGCTTCCGCAAGGGATTG
>JAQUVY010000075.1 GCA_028693155.1 Eubacteriales bacterium | reverse complement strand
GCTGGAAGCGGTATTTGCCAAAGGGGATCGCCGGCTGGGCGCCGTGCTGCTGCGGGCATTCCAGCTGGGGTGCCGCATGGACGGCTGGCGGGATGTGTTTTCTTACGAAAAGTGGGA
Source organism: Eubacteriales bacterium (assembly GCA_028693155.1). Lineage (GTDB taxonomy): Bacteria > Bacillota > Clostridia > Christensenellales > UMGS416 > STF2-111. The sequence goes on along the minus strand of JAQUVY010000075.1, from coordinate 11,791 downwards.
GCGGGCGTTTGCCGATTGCGGCATCAGCATGGATTTTTACGCGCACCGACCCGTGGGCGCAGAGGAAAAATTTCCCTGGGAGATCATCACCTGCGGCGTGACGCGCGCTTATCTGCGTAAGGAATATGAAAAAGCGCTGCGCGTGGAGCTGACGCCGGACTGCCGGCAGCAGTGCAACGGCTGCGGGTTGATGAAGGAATGCGGGAGGACAAAATGGTGCGAGTAGCGTTTCGTTTTTGCAAAGAGGGCGATTTGGCCTATATTTCCCATCTGGATCTTCAGCGCACCATGCATCGGGCGGTGAAGCGCGCCCAGCTTCCCGTGGAGTATTCCAAGGGCTTCCATGCGCTGCCGCTGGTCAACTTCGCCCACGCGCTGGGGGTGGGTTGCACGTCCGAGGGAGAGTGCATGGAGATCGTGCTCAAAGACGGCACCGATTACGATTTGGTGATGGATAAGCTCAACGCGGTTTTTCCTGTGGGGCTGCATATTTCGCAGTGCACCCAGGTGGATGAGAAGAGCGCGTCGCTGATGGCGCTGGTAGGCGCGGCGCGCTGGCGCGTTGCAGCACCCGGCGTAACCCAGCAGATGCTGGACGCTCTTAAGGCTCGCCCGGAAATCAGGCTGACCCGCACCACCAAGCGCGGCGTCCGCGAGTTGGACATTGCGCCGGGGCTGCTGGAGCTCACCGCCATACCCGGCGGTTTTGAAGCGCTTTTGTCCTCGGGCAGCGTGCTCAACATTCGCCCGGAGGAGGTGCTCGCCGCGCTGGGCATCGCGCAGCACGGGCAAGTTCCCCGCCTTGAACTTTATGCGGCGCGCGAAGGCGCATATGTGCCGCTGATGAAATTTCTGGAAAGCGAATTGTTTTGATGGATACGGAAAAGACCATATTGGTGGACGCCAACCCCTTTGAAGTGCGGGTTGCACTGCTGGAGAACGCGAGGCTGGCGGAATATTATGTAGAACTGCCGGGAAAGGAACGGCTGGCCGGAAACATCTATAAGGGTGTGGTTCGCAACGTGCTGCCGGGAATGGAGGCAGCCTTCGTCGACATCGGGGTAGAGCGGAATGCGTTTTTGTACTGCGGAGAATCTCAAGTAAATAGCGGAGATTTCGAGTTTAACGACGAAAAGATCTCTGTGAATGCGGCACAGACCCGCATCACGGAAGGCCAGCACATTCTCGTGCAGGCCGTGAAGGATCCCACCGGCACAAAGGGCGCCCGCATCAGCACCAACGTCACGCTGCCCGCGCGGCTGCTGGTGCTCATGCCGGAGATGGAATATGTGGGCGTGTCGCGGCGCATTGTGGATGAAGCCGAGCGTCTGCGCCTAAAGGGCATGGCCGAAGCGCTGCGTCCCAAGGGCATGGGCATCATCGTGCGCACCGCGGCGGAAAACTGCACAGCCGAAGAATTGGAGGCGGACATCCAACCCCTGGTTGCCCGCTGGCAGGACATTCAGGCGCGAGCCAAAACGGCCAAGCCCCCGACCAAACTGTATACCGATCAAAACCTGATTTTGCGCACGCTGCGCGACCTGATGGACGATCATGTTACCAAGATCGTCTTCAGCAACGAAACGGCTGCCCGGGAGGCGCAGGCCATGCTCAAGGAGATCTGCCCGCATAACATGCCGGTGATCGAGTGCCGGGATGATGACTATGACATCTTTGACCACTACGGCGTGGAAAGCGAAGTGAAAAAGAGCTTTCAGCGCAAAATCTGGCTGAAAAGCGGGGGATATCTGGTCATTGACCATACCGAAGCGCTGACGGTCATCGACGTGAACAGCGGCAAATTCGTTGGTGACAGCAATTTGCAAAATACCATTCTTCAGGTTAATATAGAGGCAGCTCGGGAGATTGCCCGGCAGATACGCCTGCGGGACATCGGCGGCATCGTCATCATCGACTTTATTGATATGATTGCGCCTGAAAACCGGGAAGAAGTGATCGATGCCCTCAAAAAGGAGCTGAAAAAAGATCGCACCCGCACCAATGTGCAGGGCATGACCCAACTGGGTCTTGTGGAAATGACGCGCAAGAAAATTCGCCAGCGGGTGTCGGCCATGGTGCATATGCCCTGTTCCTTTTGTGGCGGAACGGGACGCCTGCAAACCGCACAGTATGTTGCCATTGACGCTTACCGGCAATACCGACGCATGCATGACCATACAACGTGCCGGGGTTTTGTTCTGCGGGTCAACACGGAGGTGGCGCAATATATGGAGCAAAGCGGTATGATAAAAATGATGCCCGATGTAGAGCTTTGCGCCAGCCGCAGCGCGCACCCCGAAAGCGCCAAGCTTACGCCAAAGGAAGATTCCTGAAAAAAACGATCTGGGAGAGATAATATGGAGCCGAACAGAAGCAACGAGAACCGTTTTTGGACAATCCCCAATGTGCTGACCATTTTCCGGTTTATCATGGTCGGCGTGATGATGTACTTCTTCTGGAAGGGAAACGCGCTGATGGCGTTGGCCGTTTATGTGACCGCCGCGCTGACCGATGTGCTGGATGGCTTCATCGCCCGCAAATACCATCAGATCAGCAACTTTGGAAAGCTGTTTGATCCCATGGCGGATAAGGTGCTGTCCATCGCCGCGCTGTGCGGCCTGTTCTTTTCGGGGTACATCCCCAAGCCTCTGGTTATCATCGTGATCGTAAAAGAGTCCATTATGATCCTGGGCGGAGCGATCATTTTGTTTTGGCTGAAGAACGTGGTGTCTGCCAATAAGTTCGGCAAGTTTGCCGCCGTCATGTACACGGCGTCCATCCTGTTGACGTTTTTGCACCAGTATATCGCCCCGGTGGACACGGTCGTGCTGTATATCGCGGTGATCGTGAACATCGTAGCGCTGCTGCAATACGCATACCTGAACATTGTTCAGGAGCTGAAGCGCCGCCGGAAGGAAGCCGCGGCAGCTGGGGAAAACCCGGAAAATGCGGTGCCCGATGACACGCAAAGCGATACCAAACAATAGTTCTGCTTTGCCTTGCATTTTATGCAGCGGTGGCGTATAATAAGTGAAACGTTCTGGGATGGAGGAAAATGAACCGGATCCCCTGAGAGAGAAGGCGTCGATGGCTGCAAGCGCCTTTGGGTCAAACCGATTCTGTGCGCCTCCGGAGAATCCGCCTGAAAGGGCGGCGGGTCAGCCCGATAGCGCTGCATGAGTGGGGGCAATTTTGCCCAAACGGAGTGGAATCGCGGAAGCTATGCCTTCGTCTCCTTTTGATAGGGAACGAAGGCTTTTATTTTTGCAAAGCTGAAAGGAGACTCTGCGCCCGGCGCAGAAGCGAAAAGCATGAAGATCTACAATTCACAAACCCGGCAAAAGGAAGAGATGACCACGGTTGTGCCCGGAGAGGTTCGCATGTATGTATGCGGCCCCACGGTTTACAACTATCTGCACGTAGGCAACGGCCGCCCTCTGGTGGTGTTTGATGTGCTGCGCCGCTATTTGGAATACCGCGGCTACCGTGTAAACATGGTGAGCAACATCACCGACATCGACGATAAACTCATCAACCGTGCGGCGCAGGAGCATACCACGGTGCAGGCGTTGGCCGATTTTTACAGCGCGGAATACCTGAAGGACGCCGCCACGCTGGGCGTGCTGCCGCCCACCCATCAGCCCAAGGCCACGGAGCATGTGGGCGAGATCATCGGGCTGATCAACAAACTGGTGAAAAAGGGAGTGGCCTACGCCCCCGGCAACGGAGATGTATATTTTGACACGGAAGCGTTCCCGGCGTATGGGCAGCTCTCCGGGCAAAATTTGGAGGACCTGGAGGCCGGCGCGCGCATTGCGGTAGACGAGATCAAAAAGAACCCCATGGACTTTGCGCTGTGGAAGGCCGCCAAGCCGGGAGAGCCCGCCTGGAAATCCCCGTGGGGAGAAGGCCGTCCGGGTTGGCATATCGAGTGCTCCGCCATGTCCATGAAATATCTGGGAGAGAGCATGGATATCCACGGCGGCGGGCAGGATCTGCTTTTCCCCCATCATGAGAACGAAAAAGCCCAGAGTGAGGCTGCAACCGGCAAGCCCTTTGTGCGCTACTGGATGCATAACGCTTACTTGAACATCAACAACGAAAAAATGAGTAAGTCCCTGGGGAACTTCTTTACCCTGCGGGAAATTTTTGAAAAGTACGACAGCGAAGTGCTGCGCTTCTTTTTCATCAGCGCGCATTACCGCAGCCCGCTTAACTTCAGCGCTGAACAGATGCAGCAGGCCGAGGTGGCACTGGGGCGGCTGTATACCTTTAAGGAAAATCTGCAATATCTCATGGCAAACGCGGAGGGCGCCGACGGTGCCGGTGTGGACGAGCCTGCGCAGGCGCTGCGCACCCGCTTTGTGGAGGCCATGGATGATGACCTCAACACGGCCGACGCCGTGGGTGCCATCTTTGAGTATGTAAAGGCGATGAACCTGTACTTTGAGCAGCCCCGCAGCCGCGCCGACGCGCGGCGCGCACTGGAGGCGTTGATGGAGATCTGCAGCGTGTTCGGCATTTTGCAGAAGGCAAGCGATGTGGTGCCGGCCGAGGTGCAGGCGCTGGCCGATCAGCGTGCGCAGGCGCGCAAAGATAAAAACTGGGCCGAGTCGGATCGCCTGCGCGATGAAATTAAGGAAATGGGATACTTGGTTGAGGATACGCGCGAGGGACAGAAAGTGCGCTCCTTGCTTTAGAGCGGCAGATAAGGTAAGATAAATCGGAATTATGTTTTAGGTGGAGCGATGCGCATTTTAGGAATAGACCCCGGGCTGGCCATTGTGGGCTTCGGCGTGATCGAGGAAACTCGCGGTCGGCTCTCCTTGGTGGATTACGGTACCGTTACAACCCCGGCGGGCATGCCCATGCCCGAGCGGCTGGTGATCGTACACGACGGCATCAAAAAAGTGGTGCAGAACTACAAGCCGGATATGGTGGCCTTTGAAGAGCTGTTTTTCTGCAAAAATGTCACCACGGCTATTGCGGTCGGGCAGGCTCGCGGCGCTGCGGTTATCGCGGCGCGCAATGCTTTTGGCGGGGAGCTGTTTGAGTTTACCCCCATGCAGGTCAAGCAGGCCGTGACGGGCTATGGCAAGGCGGATAAGCGTCAGGTGCAGCAGATGGTGCGCGTGCTGCTGGCCATGGATCACATCCCCCAGCCCGATGACGCCGCCGACGCGCTGGCCATTGCCATTTGCCAGGCGCAGTCCTACCGTTCGGGTGGATTTGAAATCAGATAAGAGGAGAAGCCATGTACGCATACATTACAGGCAGGCTGGATTATAAGGATACGGAATCTCTGGTCGTAGAGGCGGGGGGCGTGGGCTATCGCATTCTTGCGGGTGCGCGCACGCTTTCAGCGCTGCCTGAGTGCGGCAGCACCGTTAAGGTGTACACCTATCTTCAAGTGCGCGAGGACGCCATGGTGCTTTTTGGCTTTTACACAGCCGAAGAAAAGAGCATGTTCCAAAAGCTCATTACGGTAAACGGCGTGGGCCCCAAGGTGGGCATGGCTATTATCAGCGGCATGTCGGTGGCAGATATTGCCATTGCGCTGGTCAGCAACGACGCAAAGGCTTTTTCCCGAGTGCCCGGCGTGGGGAAAAAGACCGCCGAGCGCTTGATCCTTGAGCTAAAGGAGCAGATGGGGCAGGCCGAACTGACCGCATCGGACGGCGGCGTACCCAGCATACCGCTGGGGGTGGGGCTGGAGCAGGAGGCCGTGCAGGCGCTGATGGCGCTGGGCTACTCATCGGCGGAGGCAAGCAAGGCCGTAACCGCAGCCGAGGGCGACACGGTGGAAGCGCGTATTATGAACGCCCTGCGCAGGATGGATACCAGACGCTGAGAAAGGAATGACCATGGACACGGATCGCTACATCTCCTCCTACAGCCGAGAAGAGGATATTGATATTGAAACCAGCCTGCGCCCCCGGAAGATGGCTGAGTATATCGGCCAGACCAAGGTCAAGGAACAGCTGGAGCTCTATATTCAGGCGGCGCGGCAGCGGGCCGAGTCGCTGGATCACGTGCTGCTTTACGGCCCTCCCGGCCTGGGCAAAACCACGCTGGCCAATATCATCGCCGAAGAAATGGGCGTGCAGATCCGCGTGACTTCCGGTCCTGCCATTGAACGCACGGGAGATTTGGCAGCCATCCTTACCAACCTTGCCAAGGGAGATGTACTGTTCATTGACGAGATCCATCGCCTGAACAACTCGGTGGCCGAGGTGCTTTATCCGGCCATGGAGGATTTTCAGCTGGACATTATGATCGGCAAAGGTCCCAGCGCCCGTTCCATCCGGCTGGATCTGCCCAGCTTCACGCTGGTGGGTGCCACCACCCGCGCCGGGATGCTCAGTTCGCCTTTGCTGGATCGCTTTGGTGTGCTGTGCCGGTTGGAGCTGTATGCCGAAGACGATTTGATGTACATCGTGCGCCGCTCAGCCGGTATTCTCGGGGTGGATATTGACGAAGGCGGGGCGCGCAATATCGCCCGCCGTTCCCGCGGTACCCCCCGTATCGCCAACCGCATTTTAAAACGTGCCCGCGACTATGCCCAAATCAAGGCCGATGGCCGCATTACCGACGAGGTGGCAGACGGCGCCCTGCGGATGCTGGAGATCGATCAGCTGGGTCTGGATCATATCGACCGCCGCCTTTTGGAAACCATCATTCATAAGTTTGGCGGGGGGCCGGTGGGGCTGGACACGCTGGCAGCGGCCACAGGGGAGGAAGCCACCACCATCGAGGATGTATACGAGCCCTATTTGATACAATTGGGCTTTATCAACCGCACGCCGCGCGGGCGTGTGGCAATGCCCGGCGCTTATCAGCACTTGGGCTGCCCGCTGCCTGCCAAAATGGCGGACGGTACCGTGCAAACCAACTTTTTGGGAGGGAATTGACGTGAGTTTGCTCACTTCGGATTTTGACTATGAACTGCCTCAGGAATTGATCGCGCAAACTCCGTTGGAGAAGCGCGACGAGAGCAGGCTTTTGGTTTATCATCGCGACACCGGTGAGCGGGAACACCTGCATTTTCATGATGTGCTCGACTATCTGAACCCCGGGGATGTGCTGGTGGTGAACGACACCCGCGTGATTCCGGCTCGCCTGCTGGGGAAGAAAAGCGATACCGGCGGGAAAATGGAGCTTTTGCTGCTGCGCAGGCTCCAGGGAGACACCTGGGAGGTGCTGACCAAACCGGCCAAGCGCGCACAAGTGGGAACGGAGTTCCAATTCGGCGAAAACGCAGAGCTGCGCGCTGTGGTGGATCAGCTGGGCGATGACGGCCTGCGCACGGTCACTTTCTCTTACGAGGGGCAGTTTGAAGCGGCGCTGGATCGCGTAGGCATCATGCCGCTCCCGCCGTATATCCATGAAAAGCTTCAGGATCGCGAGCGCTACCAAACCGTTTATGCGCAAAGGCCGGGTTCGGCTGCCGCGCCCACCGCCGGGCTGCACTTTACGCCCCAGCTGCTGCAGCAGGTGCAGGATAAAGGGGTAACGCTTGCCAGGGTGCTTCTCCATGTGGGTCTGGGCACCTTTCGCCCGGTAGCGGAGGATCAGGTTGAAGCGCACCAGATGCACTCCGAATATTACCGCATCAGCGCCGAAACGGCAGAACTGATCAATGCCGCGCGCCGAAACGGCGGGAAAGTTGTTGCCGTGGGTACCACTTCCGCCCGTGTGCTGGAGACGGTGACCACGCCCGACGGCATTGTGCACGCAGGGGAAGGGGATACGCAAATCTTTATTTACCCGGGCTACACCTTCAAAGGGGTAGATGCGCTGATCACCAACTTCCATTTGCCGCACTCCACGCTGCTGATGATGATTTCCGCGCTGGCCGGGCGGGAGGAGATCCTGAGCGTATATCGGGAGGCTGTGGAGATGAAATATCGCTTTTTCAGTTTTGGGGACGCCATGCTGATTTTGTAACCCAACCTCGGCGCGGCAGGCGCGCCGCAAAAGATCGATCACGAAACAAAGGGGACTATATGAGCTTTTCATTTGATGTTCTGCATGAGGATGACAACAGCCGTGCTCGCACGGGCATCGTTCATACGCCGCACGGGGATATTCATACGCCGGCGTTTATGCCGGTGGGTACCCAGGCTACCGTTAAGGCCATGACGCCGGAGGAGGTTGCGCAGACCGGCGCGGAGATCCTGCTGGCCAACACCTACCATCTGTATTTGCGGCCCGGCCACGAGCTGGTTCGGGAAGCGGGCGGGCTGCATCGCTTCATGAACTGGGATAAGCCCATTTTAACGGACAGCGGCGGGTTCCAGGTATTCAGTTTAAGCGGTTTGCGCAAAATGGAGGATGACGGGGTCATGTTCCAAAGTCACTTGGACGGTTCCCGACATTTCTTCTCCCCTGAAAAGGTCATGGAGATTGAGGAAGCGCTGGGCGCGGATATCATTATGCCCTTTGACGTGTGCTCCTCGCTGCCCAGCACGCGCGAAACGCTGGTGGACGCATTGGAGCGCACCACGCGCTGGGCGGCGCGCTGCAAGAAGGCGCACACGCGGGAGGATCAGGCGCTTTTCGGCATTGTGCAGGGCGGCACGATGGCCGATCTGCGAGAGCGCAGCGCGCGGGAATTGATGGAGATCGATTTCCCGGGTTATTCCATCGGCGGTCTGAGCGTAGGGGAAGAGAAACCGCTGATGTATGACATGCTGGAGGTGCTGGATCCGGTGCTCCCGCGGGAGAAACCGCGTTATCTGATGGGCGTGGGCAGCCCGGATTGTCTGGTGGAAGGCGCTTTGCGCGGCGTGGATATGTTTGACTGCGTGCTGCCCACCCGCACAGCCCGCATGGGAACGCTCTTCACCTGGGATGGAAAGGTAAATATCCTGAACGCCAAATATGAGCACGATCACACGCCGCTGGACCCGCAGTGCGGATGCTACGCCTGCCGCAACTATACGCAGGCGTACCTGAGGCATTTGTTCAAGACAAAGGAGATCCTGGGCGCTCGTTTGGCGACCTGGCACAATCTCCACTTTTTGCAGGAGCTGATGGAGAAAATCCGTCAGGCTATCGCGCAGGATCGGCTGCAGCAGTTCCGGGACGAGTTTTTTGTGCGCTATGGGTATGATTTATGATAAAAAGATGATTTTTTGGAAATGCTTGTTGCATAACCGTTCAAAATCACATATGATAAGGTTCGTTAAAATAAAAGGAGGATACCATAATGCCTGAGCAGTTAGCCGCACTTTTGCCCAATATACTCATCATTGTCGCCTTTATCGCAGTGTTCTATTTCATGATTATCCGTCCGCAGAGCAAGCAGCGCAAGGCGCGCGAGAAAATGCTCAACGAGTTGAAGGTTGGAGACCGCGTGAAGAGCATTGGCGGCATCTACGGCCGCATCAGCGCGCTGAAAGATAATATTGTGACTGTCGAAGTGGGTCATGACCGCGTGAAGATCGTGTTTGATAAGAGCGCCATCAGCGCCGTTGAGGGTGGAGATCCCGAAGCTGAGGAAGATCTGAACGCTTAAATCAATCCATCAGCAGCTTTGAATGCCGGAAATGAATGGTCATTTCCGGCATTTTTTTATTTGCATACCGGGCGCGCATTCTTGTCAAAATATCCTCGAGCATATCGCGCGAGGTGGAGCATGAAAAGAATGACAGCGACGGAAAAGAAAATTTTAGCAGCTGGCACAGCGGTGGTTTTGTGCGGGGGAGTGGGCGCTTATTTACTGCGCCCACTGCAGGTGGATGCGGTTACGGCGGGAGAAAGAGAATTCTCCACTTATTTGCAGTGTGAGGCGTCGCTTAAAACGGACAGCGTCACGATCTCTTCGGCCGTGGCGGGGAAGGTCGTGCGGGTGTATGCCAGCGCCGGGGGCCAAACCACGCAGGGCACGCTGTTGATCGAGCTGGACAACAGCGAAGCTGTCCGCGCGTATGAGCAGGCAAAAATTACCATGGAAATGGAACGGAAATCTCAAGAGGCGCAGCGGGAAAGTGCAGTGGCACAGGCCCGGCGCATCATGCTTCTTGCCGCACAGACTTCCGGCACAGAGCTTTACGAGTTTAATGAGCAATTGGGCACAACGCTGCTGGAATCCTATGTGGAGGCACAAAACGCTTCGGAGCAGCTCTTAAGTGCAGAGCGTCTTCAGCTGGCACAGCTGAACCTCGACGCGGCATCCGACGCGCTGAACCTTTATCGCTATACAGCTTCCCTAAACGGGCAGATCGGCGATGTATACGTGACGCCCGGGCAAGTGATTGCCGCGGGAACGCCGCTGGTCAAGATCAATTGCCCGGACTATGTTTATTGGGAGGCCGTTGTGACGGAGAACCAAAGTGAGGACATTGCCAAAGGGATGACCGCTGCACTCACCGGCAAGGCGGCGAACGCGGCGACCGAAACGGGCGAAATTGTTTCTGTGGATACGACGACCAGCCAAGGCGTGTGGGGGCAGGCAACTCAAACAAAAGTGAAAATACAGCCTGTGCAGCAAATCGATGTGGAAAACCAGACTAAAAAGTGGGATATGTGTGTGCTGACCCGGCAAGGCAGGGGTGTGGCGGTTCCGCTGCAAAGCGTTTTCCAAAAAGAGGATCGGTTGTATGTCTACGCGGTGAGAAATGGCCGGGCAGAAGCTGCGCAGGTGCAAACCGGGAGAATCAGCGGCGGGTATGTGGAAATCGAAAAAGGTGTGGATGCGGGGGAGTGCATTGTACTTTATCCCGAAAAAATCGCCGAGGGACGGAGAGTTAGCGTGAAATGACCGGCAGAAGATATTTTTTTGATTCCCTGTCCATGGTGCTGCGCAATTTGAAGACGGCACGCCTGCGGGTGTGGCTCACGGTTCTGGGCATCGCCCTAGGGGCCGGGGCGTTGATCGCCGTGACCGCCATTGGCCGGGGCGGAAGCCGCCGCGTGGAGCTGGAAATGGGGGATATCGGAATCCACCGCGTTTGGCTGTACCCCTCCAGCCAAACCGATAACGGATTCGATCAGCAGGACGCCGCCGCCCTTACCCAGCAGCTCAGGGAGTATGCCTATGTGTCCGGCACCACGGAGGTCAAGTGCGAGGCCGAGTACGGCACTCAAAAAACAGAAACCGTGCTGGTAGCCACGCAAAGCGGGCTGCCCATGATGGAGGATCTGGTTTTTTCTCAGGGAAGATTTTTCAGCGCATGGGAAGAAGCGAATGCGCAGGATGTGATCGTGCTGGAAGGCAGGCTGGCTAAACTGCTTTTTCCACAAGGTGGGACGATCCTGGGTGAGCGCGTTGCCTTGGGCGGGCACAGCGCTGTGGTGGTGGGAGTCGTGGAAAAACGCACTGCCCGGGGCGAAACCGGGATGGCGTATGTTCCCGCAAAGACCTATGGGCAGTGGTATGGCGATGCACACCTGGACTACATCAGCCTGGTGCCCAAAGCAGGGCTGTCCGTGGAGGGCATGGCGGTGCTGGGAAAAGCTGCCCTGCAGGGGCAAAGCGGGATCGAGGTACGAGCGCAGACTTTGCAGGGCGAGCGGGAAATTGCAGACACGGTGCTGAACGTCTTTAGTTGGGTGATCTATTCCATCGCCATCATCTCGCTGCTTGTAGGCGGTACCGGCATCATGAATGTGATGTATATGACCGTTCAGACCCGAACCCGGGAGATCGGCATCCGCAAGGCAATCGGCGCGACAAACCGACAGATCACGTTGCAGTTTTTGCAGGAATCTGCTATTCTGGCAGCGGTGGGCGGCCTGATTGGCTGCGGGCTTGGGAGCTTTATGGCGTATTTATCCTGCACCCTGG
>JAQUVY010000074.1 GCA_028693155.1 Eubacteriales bacterium | reverse complement strand
AAGGCAGGAAAGCCTTGAGTCGCTTTTTTTCGCGGGCAGTTTGCTGCGCCGCAGCCGTGATTTCCCGGCGCGTGCCGCAAAATGGGGCTGAACGTGAAAAAGCGAACCGCACAGGCGGTTCGCTTTTTCCTTTGAGAAGGGTACTGTAGGAAGAAAATCGAAGCTCGGTTTATCGCACCAGCTTGTAGTAGGTCTTAGCGGTCAGCGCGTATACCGTCACATACAGCACGGCGAAGATGAGGGTGGTGACCCCCGCGCAGGTCCAGATCAGCGTGAGATTGGTCAGCGCGAACAGACCCAGCATTTTTACGATCATGTTCATGGCGATGACCACATGCAGCACCGCCGCGGCCAGCGGCAGGAAAAATACCATGAGGATCTGCCGGTTGATGGTGCCGCGCACCTCGCGGGCGTCCATGCCCACCTTTTGCAGAATGTCAAACCGCTGCCGGTCGGCATAGCCCTCGGTGATCTGCTTGTAATAGATGATGAGCACCGCCGCCGCCATAAACATGCTGCCCAGCATAATGCCCAGGAACAGGAAGCCGCCGTAGGTGGCGTACCAGTCGCTCTTGGTCAGGTAAAGGCCGCGCACGATGGGCGTCATGCCTTCCTCGGGATGCTCCTCGTTGAGCAGCGTGTCCTGAACGCTGTCGCGGAAATCCTCCAAAAAGGCGATGCAGTCCTCCTCTTCGCCCTCCAGCGCCGAGCAAAGCTCGTACTGATAGGAGGCGTTTCTTCGGTCGGAGCCCTCTTCGCCGGGGGAAGGCTGCATGGCTTGTGGATCCAGCGAGGAAAGATCGGAAAGGCCGATATAAATGTCCGGGTTGGTATCGTTCAGCGTGTAGCTGCTCACATAGGGCAGAGAGGTCGGTACCTCCTTCACGCGATAGGTCTTGCCGTCGGGCAGCGTTACAGAGCCGTCCTGGGCAAAAAGAGCCCGCGTAGAGTTGGTGTAGATGTAGATCTCGTTCTCTCCCAACGGCTCGCTGATGCCCGCCATTTTGGCAAAGTCCTCTGCGGCAAGAAAGTGCACCGTACACAAAAGATCGTCCGCCTGCGAAGTGGTGGTGTCCAGCAGCGTGTCGCCGCGCAGAACAAGGTACCACAGCAGCTGGGGCTGCTGCACCGTGCTGCGCAGCGTGACGTGGTGCTCGCTGAGCTTATCCTGCAAAATCCCCTCGATCTTGGTGATGGCTTCCTGGGTAATGGGCAAGGAATAGCCCATCTCCGTTTCCGAGGACGGGGTACGCCGCCCCACGATGCGTATTTCCAGATCCGAGGGGTTGTTGATGCGCAGCATCTGCTCCTGCCCGGCGTAAAGGGACACGGTGGTAAGCACCGTCACCAGCACCATGGTGCTCAGGATGCAGATGTTGGCCAGCCCCACGGCGTTTTGCTTCATGCGGTAGATCATGCCCGAAACCGAGATAAAGTTACGGGAGCGGTAATAGAAGCGTTTGTTCTTGCGCAGGGCCTTGAGCAGCGCGATGCTGCCCGCGGTAAAGAGCGCATAGGTGCCCAAAATGACCAAAACGACCGCCACAAAGAACAGCAACAGCGCTTCCTGGGGCTTTTGCACCAGCTGCGCCATGGTGTAGCCGCCGCCCAGGCACAGCACGCCCAGCACGGTGAGCAGCCACGAGGCCTTGGGTTCCTTTTCGCCCTGGCTGCCGCCGTAGAGCAGCTCAATGGGCTTGGCCAGCTGCACCCGCAGAATGTTATACACCAGCGTGACGGCGTAAATGACGCCGAAGAGCGCCAGCGTGTTGAGCACGGGGGTAAGGGAAAAGCCCATGGACACCACCGTCGGCAGCTTTACCAGCGCCGTCAGCAGCAAAAACAGCAGCTTGCCCAGCAGCATGCCGGCCAGCAGGCCGCCCACAAGGCCGATGGCGGCGGTGTACAGCATTTCAAAAAAGAGGATGCCCGCCACATGGCGCTTTTCCAGCCCCAGAATGCTGTACAGCCCCAGCTCCTTCTTGCGCTGCTTCATGAGGAAGCTGTTGGTATAAAGCAGGAAGATGACCGAGAAGATGGCCAGCACCCAGGTGCCGAAGTTCATCATGCTCTCCAGCGTGGCGGCGCCGCGCATGGTTTGCAGCCCCGGGCTGCACGCGATGGCGCTGATGATGTAGTACATGGCCACGGTGAAAATACAGGTGAGAAGATAGGGCAGGTAGGCCGCGGCGTTGGTGCGCAGGTTGCGGGCGGCCATCTTGGGATAAAAAGCCTTACTGCGCAACGCTCTCACCCCCGGACTGGAGCACGCTGAGCGTGTCGGAGATCTTCTGATACATGGCGTCGTTGTCCGCATCTCCCCGGTAGATCTGGTTGAACACGCAGCCGTCCTTGATGAACAGCACCCGTCCCGCGTGGCTGGCGGCCTTGATGCTGTGGGTGACCATGAGGATGGTCTGCCCGCTGCGGTTCACCTCGGCAAACATGTTCAGCAGTTGATCGGCGGCCTTGGAATCCAGCGCGCCGGTGGGTTCGTCGGCCAGCACCAGCTTCGGGTGGGTAATGAGCGCGCGGGCGACGGCGGCGCGCTGCTTTTGCCCGCCGGATACCTCGTAGGGGAACTTTTCCAGAATGTCGCTGATGCGCAGACTGGCGGCCAGCCCCTGCAGGCGCTCGCGCATCTCGTCGTAGCTTTTGCCCGAGAGCACCAGCGGCAGGAAAATGTTGTCCTTGATGGAGAAGGTGTCCAGCAGGTTAAAGTCCTGAAACACGAAGCCCAGGTTGTCCCGGCGGAAGGCCGCCAGGCGGCTGTCTTTAATGCGGGTGATGTCCTCCCCCTGCAGCAGCACTTCGCCGCTGGTGGGTTTATCCAGCGAGGCCAGGATGTTCAGCAAAGTGGTTTTGCCCGAGCCCGACTCGCCCATGATGGCCACGTATTCCCCCTCCTCCACCGAGAAGGAGACGCTGGTCAGCGCCTGCACCTTGTTGTTGCCAAAGCGCGTGGTGTATACCTTTTTCAGGTTTTTGACTTCCAGTAGCTGCATGATAAAAATGCCTCCGGGTTTAATAGGATTACGCTCTCCATGATAGAAAAAAGGAAAATGCGCTGCCATAGCTTCAGCTTACATTTCCCGGCGGTCATCTTACATTTTGGTAAGGCACTTATTCCGTGGCGTGATATTGGGAAAGATCCAGCAGCACGCGCGTGCCCTTGCCCACCTCCGATTCAAGGCGGATGGGGTGCCCCAGCTTGCGCAGGATCTCCCGGCAAAGGTAGAGCCCGATGCCGGTGGATTTGCGGTCCATGCGCCCGTTGTAGCCGGTAAAGCCCCGGTCAAACACGCGGGGGATGTCCTCCGGGCGGATGCCGATGCCCGTGTCCTCGATGACCAGCGTGCACTTGGCCCAGGGCTCCAGATAGACGGACACATCGCCCTCGCGGGTATATTTGAGCGCGTTGCTCAGCAGCTGCTCCAGCACGAAGCCCAGCCATTTTTCATCGGTAATGACGTTGAAATGGAAATCCTCCATGCGCAGGGAAACCTTGCTGTGGATAAACAGCAGCGCGTACTTTTTCGCTGCCCGGCGCACCAGATCCTCCAGCGCGTATTCCTTCAGCATCAGATCGCCGGAGATGCTTTCCAGGCGGAGATATTGCAGCACCATTTCCACATATTGCTCCACCTTGAACAGCTCCTGCTCCAGATCGGTGCTGCGCGGCGCGTCCTCCACCAGCAGGTGCATGGCCGACAGCGGCACCTTGATCTGGTGTGCCCACAGGGTGTAGTAATCGGTCATGTCGCTCACGCGGCTGTCGCTTTGGGAAATGAGCGCCGCGCGCTCGGCGTACAGCGCCCGCGCCGCCAGGGCGAAATCCTCCTCCCCCAAGGTGCGGGGCGCAGGCAGCTCTTCGGGCTGCCCGGGGATGCGCGCCAGCATCGCCAGCATTTCCCGGTGGCGGCGGTCGTAGCGCACAAAGCTCAGCGCCCCCACCACGAGCAGCGCGCACAGGCTGATAAGCGTGCCGTAGAGCAGCGGCTCCCAGGGCAGGCGGTAAAGGGTAAAAATGACGGCGAACAGCCCGAAAACGCCGACAAAGATCACCGCGCTGTTGCGGTGATCGGCAAGATAGCGCCATAGGGTGCGCCACCGGCTGTACCCTCCCTCATCCATCGATCCAGTACCCCAGCCCCTTGCGGGTCAAAATAAAGTCGTGCAGCCCGGCGTCCTCCAGCTTTTTGCGCAGGCGCGCCACGTTGACGCTCAGCGTGTTGTCGTCCACGAAGCAGTCGTCCTCCCAGAGCTTTTTCATCAGCACATCCCGGGCGACGGTCTTGCCCACGTTGTCCATCAGCACCTGCAAAATGCGGAATTCGTTTTTGGTCAGCTCGATTTTTTCGTCCTGCCAGGTGAGGCTGGCATCGCCCAGGTTGAGCACGGCGCCGCGGCAGGTCAGCAGCGGGGAGGACTGGGCAAAGGCATAGGCGCGGCGCAGCATGGCCTGCACCTTGGCGGCCAGCACCTCCAGGTTGAAGGGCTTGGTCACAAAATCGTCCGCCCCCATGTTCATGGCCATGACGATGTTCATGTTATCCGAAGCCGAGGAGATGAAAATGACCGGCACCTTGGATACCCTGCGGATCTGGGAGCACCAGTGATAGCCGTTGTAAAAGGGCAGGGAAATATCCATCAGCACCAGCTGGGGATCATAGCGGGCAAACTGCGCGTCGATGTCGGAAAAATCCTGCGCGGCCAACACATCGTAGCCCCATTTTTGCAGATGCTCTGCCAATGCCCGGGAAATGACCGGGTCGTCCTCCACAATAAAAATGCGATACATGCAAGCTCCTTTTTTACCGGCGCGGGCGCACGGGGAAATAAACGGTATAGCGCTCACGCCCGATGTCATACAGAGGCTTAAAAACAAAGCCGTGATCCTGCGCGTTGGTATGCCAGGTGTTCAGCCACTGGGTCCAGCGGCGCTCGTTGTGCCGGCGCAGCAGCGTTTCAGGGTGCGCGATGTCGCCGTACAGCACGCGCTCTTCCTCGCATAAGCCGGCCAGCGCCACCGGTCCGTCCAAAAAGGCCACCGTGTCCGAAGCGTCGGGCAGCGCCCAGCAGGTCAGCGCCTTGGGCAGGCGCAGCGCCACGTGGTGGCGTTCCCCCTGCAGTGCCAGCAGCAGATAGCCGTCCTGCACCCGGGCGTCAAGAGCCTGGCCGTTCAGGCGCAGGGTGGGCTTGCCCGCCAACCACCAGGGCAGGCGCAGCCGCAGCGTAAAGGCCATGGCTTTTTCGCAGGAAATGTCAAACTCCATCCCCCAAAAGTCGGGCGTTTCCGGCTGCATCCGCGCCGCCGGGCGAAGGGGGATGCTCTCGCCGCCCAGATCCTCAAAGCGCTGGCGGATGCGCAGCTTTCCGCCGGGCAGGGTCAGCGTGGCTTCACTGGGCAAATATTGCGCCACCGTCACCGCGTCGTCATGGGTATAGTAGATCCATTCGCGCAGGCGGGCGTTGGCCTGCACCAGCGTGCCGTGGCAGCACCAGAAGTTTTCCGTACGGCCGCCCCACTGCTTTTGAGAGCCCGGCGCCAGGGGCAAATAATATGCAACCAGCCCGGTGTCCGGCACATGGGGCTCGTTTACCATTTCCCGGGCGGTGTCCTCCCAAAAGCCCTGGGCAAACAAACCGTTATACACGCTGCGCTCGATATAGTCGGCATACCGGGGTTCTCCCGTCCAGCGGTAGAGGTAGTCGGCCAGGCGGATCATGTTGTACACCACGCAGTGCTCCTGATTCATGTCGCCCAGCCGCGCGGCCTGCTTCATGGGCGGCGTCCAGACTTCTCCGCTGGTTTGCCCGCCGGTGGCGAACATCCCGCGCTTGGTCACGGCCTGTGCCCAGTACGCTTCCACAATGCGCCGGTAACGCTCCTCGCCGGTCACCTCATAAGCCCGGGCGCAGCCGTGGATCTCGGGAATGGTGGTGTTGGCGTGCATGTTGGTGAGCACGTCCACGCCCTTGAGCAGAGGCTCGGTGAGGCGGGGGCGTTCGTAAGCGCGCATGAGCGCCAAATGGGCGGGGTCTTTGGTGACGTCGTACAGATCGGCCCAAAGCTCCATGATGCCGCCGGTCTCCTCCAGGTCCATCATGTCATCCATGGTTTTACGATCGACCCGCTGGACAAAGGTGGTAAACCATCGGGCGCAGCCCAGCAGGATGTCCATCGCCGGGGCATAACCTGCCGCCTGTGCCATATCCAGCAGCCCCATCATAATCTTGTGGCATACATATTGGGGCGCCCAAAAATGCTGTCCGCCCTTGACGGCGTACAAATATTTTTCCGGGATGGGGAATGCCCAGCCATTGCCGTTTTGCGCCTGGCAGCGGCCGATTTCATCCACGATGTATTCCGCCTTGGCGCGCAGGCGCTTGTCGCCCGTTTGCTGAATCAGCCGGGCGGCGGCGCTGAGCCAGTGGCCGGTAAACATGCCGCGGATCTGGCTGACCGGGCTGTCCCAACCCCAATGGATATCCTCCGGTTTATAGTTGAGCAGGCCGTTCAACCCCGCTTCGCTGTAAAAGGAAAACAGAAGATTCTCTTCCTTCAGCTCCATCAGGTAGGCGGTGTTGCGGCGCTGCTTATCCAACGCCATGGAAGGCAGCAAGGCGGTGTGGAGATAATCGGCGGTAAGCACGGCAAGATCCTCCTGAAAGTAATGCTTTCATTATAACCCGTCCCGGGCGGGGTCGCAATGCGTCAAACGGGCGGCGTCAGCACCACCATCACCAGCTCAGGGCGGTTGAAAATGCGCGGAATGCGGGTGGATTCCCGCGCCAGCCCGCGGCTGACCACCAAAGTGCCGCGCTCCAACGGGTATGTCCCGCCGGCGTAGGCGGGGAAAAAGCCCTGATCGGGCGCGTAAAGGCCGTTGAGCAGCCCGGGCAGGCGCCATTGGCCGCCGTGGGCGTGCCCGCTGAGCACCGCATCAAAGCCGTAGGAAGTGTATTGGGAGATACGCTCCGGCCGGTGAGCCAACAGCAGCGTAAACGCGCCGGAGATGCGCCCTTCCCGGGTGCGCTCCAGCTGCGCAGCGATGTTGGCCGGGCTTTCACCCGCCTTCAGGGCGGCTTGCCGCTCAACCTCCGGGTCGTCGATGCCGCAAAGGTTGATGGTTTGCCCGTTGAGCACTGTGGGCACACAGTTTCCCTCCAGCACGGCAATGCCGCAGGCGCGCAGAAAATTTTTCATTTCGGCCATTTGACCGCTCCAATATTCATGATTGCCCGAGACGTAATAGCACGGCCACTTCTGCGCCGCCAGCTTTAAAAACGCCTCGGTTTGCACTCCGGGCAAATGGTCGTCAAAAATATCGCCGCCCAGCAGCACCGCGTCGGGCGCTTGTTTTTCCAGCGCCGCCAGCAGCTCGCTTTGCCCCGCGCCGTAATCGCAGCTGTGCAGGTCGCTCAGCAGCGCCAAGCGCACCGGGGCGGTAAAGCCCGGCGCGGAGACCGCGTATTTCCGCACGGCTAATCGCGCATCAAACGCTGCGAACAGCACCGCCAGGAGCATAACACCCGCCGTAATAATCAAAACAACTGAGAGCAACTGTTTTTTTGTGCGCTTCAAGATAAAACCTCCGAAAAATTGAATAGCGGGCAACCCAGTGCCGCATAGCGGCAACTACGGGAGCGGGGTTGAACAGAGGATGGGGGGGGGACCCCTGCAAGGGATTTCATCCCTTGACCCTTTCATCGGGGAGATGCTGCGAAAGCGGTCAGGGTATCGTCCCCGAGGGCAGGCGGACTGCGGCGAACCATTTTGCGTTTAGCGTCAGCGGTTGTTCTTATCTGCCCTCGCGCCTCGCCGAAGGCGAGGCGCTTCCTGCTGACTCGCGGCGCTGTCATAGGGCTGTCGCCCTATTGTCGCTTGCGCGCTTCTCTGGGGCAGCAGTTATTTTTAGCTGTCTTCGCACTTTCGCCCGCAGGGCGAAAGTGCTTCCGGGGTCTGGGGTGTCCCCAGACGGGAGGGGTGCTGGGGATCGTTAAGGGGAACAAGGGGACGCATCAAACCAGTGCCGCCCCAGCGGCACTGGCAGTCGAAATGCCTAGAAGCCCAGCGCAGTGTTGCCGCACAGCGGCAATCACGGGAGCGGTGATAAAGCAACGTCCCCTCTTCCGAGTGTTTCGGCTGCGCCGAAACACGGCTTGCGCGGAAGCGATAGGGCATTCCGCAGGAACGCCCAAATAGCGGACGCGCTTGCAGCACTTGGCTTGCTTCCGCACAAGGATTAACCCCCGCCGGAGGCGAGTCCTCCTTAGGGCAGTTGGCAGGAAACCACCACAAGGGATATTATCCCTTGACCCTTTCATCGTGGAGATGCTGCGAAGACGGTCAGGGTAACGTCCCCGAGGGCAGGCAGCCTGCGGCGAACCATTTTGCGTTTAGCGTCAGCGGTTGTTCTTATCTGCCCTCGCGCCTCGCCGAAGGCGAGGCGCTTTATGTTTGCAAATCGCCTTTATTTATTATATAATACATTTATATATATTGTATACGCGAAAGCGCGTGGGGCACGCCGCTTTTTGCGGCTTAAGGAGGCATCATGCTGCTGCATCTGGGCGGCTCCTGGGCGGTCAACAGCCGCCGCGTAATCGGTGTGTTTGACCTGGGCGGCATAGGCGCTTGCCGCGAAACGCGGGATGTGCTGCGCCGTGCCTTGAAGGAAAAACGGCTGGAGCGGGTAGACGCCGCCGCACCCAAGAGCATGGTTCTGATCCAGGACACGCCGGGGAACAATCGAATTGTGCTTTCCCCCATCTCGGCCTCCACCCTTCGTCTGCGCCTGGCGGGCAACGCCGTGGTTCGTGCATTTCCCGGGGACGCAGTCCCCTCGTCTGTAAATTAAAGGTTTAGGAGCGAAGATCACCATTATGGAAAACAACAAAAACAACAGTTATGACGCCTCGCAAATTGAGGTTTTGGAAGGCCTGGAAGCGGTGCGTAAGCGCCCGGGTATGTATATCGGCTCCACCGATGTGCGCGGCCTGCATCATCTGGTGTATGAGCTGGTGGATAACTCCATTGATGAAGCCATGCAGGGCTTTTGCGATACCATCCATGTGACCATCAACCCTGACGGCACGCTGACCGTGACGGACAACGGCCGCGGCATCCCCACCGATATGCACCCCAAGGAACATCGCCCGGCGGTGGAGGTATGCATGACGGTGCTGCACGCCGGAGGAAAGTTCGGCGGCGGGGGATATAAGGTGTCCGGCGGTTTGCACGGCGTGGGTATGTCCGTGGTCAACGCGTTGGCTTCCTGGCTGGAGGTCACGGTGCGCCAGCGCGGCAAGGTCTTTTTCCAGCGCTATGAAATCGGCAAACCGTGCTTTGACCTGAAGGTCATCGGCGAGTCCGAAGAGACCGGCACGTCCATTACGTTCATGCCCAGCCCGGATATTTTTGAAACGCTGGATTTTGACTTCAACACGCTCAAGACCCGTCTGCGGGAAATGGCCTTTCTCAACAGCGGCGTCCACATTATTTTGCAGGACAAGCGCGAGGGGCGCGAAGCCAAGCGCGACTTTCATTACGAGGGCGGCGTGAGCCATTTCGTTGAATATTTGAACCGTTCCAAAACGCCGCTTACCGAAAAGCCCATCCACATCGTGGCGCGCAAGGACGACACCGAGGTGGAGGTGGCGCTGCAATATACCGACGGGTATAACGAAGCGGTCTATGCCTTCACCAACAACATTGCCAACCCCGAGGGCGGCACCCATGTGGCCGGCTTCCGTTCGGCCATCACCCGCTGCATCAATAACTACGCCCGCGCCCACGGTATGCTCAAGGAGAAGGACGAAAACCTCCAGGGCGATGACGTGCGCGAAGGCTTGACCGCCATCATCTCGGTGCGCCTGCCCGATCCGCAGTTTGAAGGGCAGACCAAGGCAAAGCTGGGCACCAGTTCGGTGCGCACCGTGGTGGACAACATGGTTTCCGACCGTCTGTCCACCTATATGGAAGAAAATCCCCAGGATGCCAGGCTTATGGTGGGCAAGTGCATCTCCGCGTCGCAGGCGCGCGAGGCCGCCCGCAAGGCGCGTGAGCAGACCCGCCGCAAGAGCGCGCTGGAATCGGCGGCGCTGCCCGGCAAGCTGTCCGACTGCTCAGAAAAGGATCCCTCCTTGTGCGAGATCTACCTGGTGGAGGGTGACTCGGCAGGCGGCTCGGCCAAGATGGGGCGCGACCGCAGATTTCAGGCCATTTTGCCCCTGCGGGGTAAGATCCTTAACGTGGAAAAGACCCGGCTGGATCGTGCGCTGGGCAATGAGGAGATCCGCTCCATGATCACCGCCTTCGGTTGCGGCGCTCATGAGCAGTGCGACTTATCCAAGCTGCGCTATCATCGCATTGTGTGCATGACCGACGCCGACGTGGACGGCAGTCATATTCGCATTCTGCTGCTCACCTTCTTTTACCGCTTTATGCGCCCTCTGGTGGAGCAGGGGCATGTGTACATTGCCCAGCCGCCGCTTTACAAGGTGGCCAAAAAGGGCAGGGACACCTACTGCTACTCGGATGAGGAGCTGGCCGCCGTGCTGGACGAAGTAGGGCGTGAGGGTGCCAACGTGCAGCGCTACAAAGGCCTGGGCGAGATGAACGCCGAGCAGCTGTGGGAGACCACCATGAACCCCGAAACCCGCATTATGCTGCGCGTGTCCATGCAGGACGCGATCGCGGCCGACGAGATTTTCTCCACCCTCATGGGCGACGCCGTAGACCCGCGCAGAGAGTTTATTGAGGAGAACGCCAAGCTGGTGGCCAATCTGGATGTATAAGGTAGGCAGGATATATGCAATATAATTTGGACAAACAGACGATAAAACCCATCAACCTGGAAGATGAGATGAAAAAATCCTTCATCTCCTATGCCATGGCCACCATTATATCCCGTGCTCTGCCGGATGTCCGGGACGGGCTGAAACCTGTACACCGGCGTATACTTTACTCCATGCACGAATTGGGCGTTACCCCCGATAAGCCCTACCGGAAGTCCGTCCGTGTGGTGGGCGATGTGCTGGGCAAATATCACCCCCACGGCGACAGCGCCGTGTATGACGCCATGGTGCGTATGGCGCAGCCCTTCTCCCTCCGGTACATGCTCATTGACGGCCACGGGAACTTCGGCTCCGTGGACGGGGACGGTGCCGCCGCCATGCGGTATACCGAGGCGCGTATGTCCCCCATCGCCCTGGAGATGCTCCGGGATATTGATAAAAACACGGTGGATATGGGCCCCAACTTCGACGAGACCACCATGCAGCCCCTGGTGCTGCCCGCCCGTTTCCCGGCGCTGCTGGTAAACGGCTCCAACGGTATCGCCGTGGGCATGGCCACCAACATACCCCCCCACAACATGCGGGAGGTGGTGGACGGTGTTTTGGCCCAGATGGACAACCCGGATATCACCGTTGAGGAGCTGATGTCCATCATCCCCGGGCCGGATTTCCCCACCGGCGCCATGGTCATGGGCCGCGCGGGCATTTCCCAGGCCTACCGCACAGGCAAGGGGCGGATTATCATGCGGGCCAAAACCTCCATTGAGGAGCTGCCCCATAATAAGCACCGCATCATCGTCACGGAAATCCCCTATCAGGTGAACAAGTCCACCCTGGTGAAGAAAATCGCCGACCTGGTACAGCAGAAGCGGGTGGAGGGCATAGACGAGCTCCGGGACGAGTCCGGCCGGGACGGTATGCGCATCGTCATAGGCTGCAAGCAGGACGTGAACCCTGAGGTGGTGCTCAACACCCTGTACTAGCACACCTCCCTGCAGGAGACCTTCGGCGTCAATATGCTGGCGCTGGTGGACGGGGAGCCGAAGGTGCTCACCCTGCGGGAGATGCTTTACCACTACATCCGCCACCAGAAGGAAGTCGTCACCCGCCGCACGCAGTACGATCTG
>JAQUVY010000172.1 GCA_028693155.1 Eubacteriales bacterium | reverse complement strand
CCTCCACCACGTTATAAGGAAAGCTGTTTTCCATGGCGTACTGCACAAAGCTCGTGTCCAGCACCCCGGCCAGCAGCACGCACGCTCCCACGCACACCAGCACGCGCACCGAGATCAGGCTGCGCCGTATGCTGTCCGCCCACACGCGGCCGATCACCCTAATATCCATCGTGAAACCTCCTGGCAGCCAGCGCGGCATAGATGCCTATCAGCAGCGCTGTGGGCAAAAGCAGCAGCGCCAAATAGCCCGCCATGGGCAAAGAGCCCACCGCGGCAAGGTTGACGTCCATCAGCTGAGAAATGGTAAATTGCACCTTGCCGCATAGCAGCAGTGCGTAGTCGTAAACATAACCGACGACAAACGGCGCGCACAGCGCCAAATAGCGATTGGGGAAGGCAGCGGCGGCCACCAGACTGACCGAGGCAAAGGCCATTCCCAACAGCATCCAGATCACATCCAGACAAAGGGAGTAAAGGAACCCGGCCATGGCGTTGTTGGGCAGCCATTGCCACACCGTGCTGCGCACCAGCGCGCCGTCCACCCCAACGGCGCCCAAAAAGGAATCCAACGAATGGTGAATGGAGGGATCGTAGGGCGGGAACGCGAGCTGAATACACACCTCGCTGAGCGCGCCGCTCAGCAGCACCGCCAGCCCCCCGGCCAGCACCACCGACACGCCCCGCCCGGCGATGTAGCTTGCCCGTCCGGTGCGTAAAAGCATGTTGCGGATATTTCCGCTGTGGATGTCGTCGCAAATTACAATGCCCAGCGGGAGCACCGCCAGAAACGGCAGCAAATGGCGCACGGCGCTCAGCGTTCCCGCCGCAGAGCGAATGAAGGCGGCGGCATTGCGATCCGGCGCGGCCATGCCGCAAAACGGGCGCCAATACTCGCTGACGTGCAAGAAATCCACAAAAACAGGCTGCAGTGTCAGGAGCGAAGTCACCCCAATGGCGATCCAAACGATAGGAGAGCCAAACGCGCGCCGCAGATCTTCCCGCAGCAGTCGAATCCAGAGCATAGAACCCCCTCCTTATTTATTGCAGCACCGTGCCGTCGGTGGCCTGAATGATGATGTCCAGCCCGCCGCCAACGTCCGCTACCTGACGAAAAAACCACACGGGGATCAGCTTAGAAACGTGCGGTAATTCGGATTCCAAAAAAGAGGCGTAGCCGAAGAAAATGTTTTGGTAAGGCAGGGCGTAGGCGTCCCGGTTGGTGATACCCTTCAGGTTGATCTGCTTTTCGGCAATTCGCAGTGCACTCTCCAGCGAGATGACCTTGGGTACCTCGGCATCGACGCTCCGCGTTCGGTATTTGTTGCATCCGAAATAGCGCAGCCCACGCCCCTCCACCCAATAGGAAGAGCCGTAGCTCGCCCAGTCGCCGGTGATGTTGTTGATTACGCCAATGCCGTCCAAGCAACCCACGCTGTCTATTATATAATAGTAATAGCTATAGGTTTTGGTTTTCTCTTCACCTGGCATTCGGTATTCGCTGTGAAATACACTAATTTTATAGTCAAACGGATCCTCGGTCAGCTCGGAAACACCGGTGCAGGCGGCCTTGGCCGTCTCGATGGCATCGGGCAGGGAAATGCCGATCTCTTCGTCGAACTGCGACCAATCCAACGTGGAATCGCTCAAATAACCGCTCTGAGGGCAGCTGTCCTCAGAATAAAATGCGTCCCAATCCTCGCGAGTAAAATCCTTCCAGCAGTCCATCCCTGCAAAGTTGAAGCAAAGGGGTGGCAGCATGCTTACTTGCGAAAATGTTTTAGGATCGGCATCTTTGGTTTCGCCGACGAGGTGGTAGAGAATCCCGCCTTTTTCATATGTATGCAATGAACGCAGCCAACCGCTTTCGATAGCATCCGTTCGTTCGCCCTGGTAATATTTCGCCGCGTCATCGCCGAACCAGTCGCGCTCCAGCGAGGGTACGTCAAGAGCCGCTTCCTCCATGGTGCGTACCGTGCACACGGCACCCTCCCGCACCAAAACCTGAGGGCTGGCGGAAAAGGTCACGGTTCCGAAATCTCCCTCAAACTGACGCTCCACCCGCTGCGGGGTTTGTGCGCGCAGCTCCTCCAGCGTCACATACTCCAGCGTGGTTCCTGTTCCTTCGGACGTCTCCGAGGGGGACGGAGTAAATTCCCAGGGCTGCTGTGTGGGTGCCGCCGCGCAGCCGCTCAAAAGCAGACACAGCCCACAGGCAAGCGTTACCGCTCGGTGCTTTGCCATGACGTTCTCCTTTTCATTGCAGCACCGTGCCGTCGGTGGCCTGAATGATGATGTCCAGCCCGCCGCCAACGTCCGCCACCTGCCGAAAAAACCACACAGGGATCAGCTTAGAAACGTGCGGTAATTCGGATTCCATAAAAGAGGCGTAGCCGAAAAAAATGTTTTGATAGGGCAGGACGTAGGCGTCCCGGTTGGTGATACCCTTCAGATTGATCTGCTTTTCGGCAATGCGCAGTGCACTCTCCAGCGAGATGACCTTGGGTACCTCGGCGTCGATGCTCCGCGTTTGATGCTTTTGCTTGACGATATTTAAGGCTCCCCGTGAATCTATTGCATAAAAGGTTCCGTATCCTGCCCAATCACCAGTCAAATTGTCAATTACGCCCAC
>JAQUVY010000002.1 GCA_028693155.1 Eubacteriales bacterium | reverse complement strand
CCATTTTTCCAGCGTCTCATTCCAGTAGCCGAAGTTGACCACGGGCAGCGCATCGTAGGCCTGATATCGCAGCACCGCCAGCGCATTTTCTCGGTGATTCATAAATACCTCCACATACAAAACGTTTATTTTATCTTAATATAGATCATATCCCAATATTCCAGGCTGGGCACCGTAAACTCCACATAAGCTTGCCCGCCATCCCGGCCGTTGGCAAAGGCAAGTTGCGTGCTGCGGCCGCCTTCGTCCGGCGAAGCCAGCGTGACCGCCTGCGCTTCTCCTTGGATCTGGCAGCGCACGCGCAGCTCGCTTTGGGGTTCGGGGGCGGCCTTTTTGCCGTCCTCATCGCGCCAGCGGCTGTCCGTCCCCACCAGATTGATAAGGTGCAAAATTTCATAGTTCTCATCCGCCCGGTTGTACGTCCACACCGCATCGGAGGCGCCCTTAACGCTGGTCTGCACGCCCTTGATCTCCACCTGCCGCGTCACGGTGCTCTGCCCGTCGCGCAGCAGATTTTCGTAGGCCACCATGAAATCATACATGGCCCGCGTCCGCGCCTTAAGCGCGTCGCTCATGAGCACGCCGTCATCCGGGTAATACTCGGTGTGCAGCATGTGATCGCCGTTGCCGATCTCCAGGCGCGCACCACCGGCGGCGAACACCGCCGCCTCGCACAGCAGCACCGCCGGATCGTTCATTTTCCCGTTTTTCAGGTCGTAGTTGATATAGGCCTTGACCGTCAGCGACTTCCCTTTTCCATCGGCTGAGGTCTCCAGGCTGTCCAGTCGGCTCTGCTCCACCTCTGCCGCCAGGGCGGCGTAGGTGTCGTAGCTACGGCCGTTTCGGTCGCTGTCCCACGGCCAAAACTCGGCATACAGCGCATCCACATTGCTTTTGTTGGCGTTTTCAATGCCCTGCGCGCCCACCGGGTTAAAGGTCAGATATTTGCCGCCCAACGCCGCTTTTGCCGCGTTGAGAAAGGGCGTGTAGGTATCCAGCACGCTGGTCACGGCCTCTCCGCGGCTGTCCTGTCCCAAAGGCTCGCCGTCGGCCGTCACCATATCGCCCCAGTCGCCCACCGTGTCCGCGTGCCAGCCGTCAAAATCGAACACGGTGAAGATTTTATTTTCCTCGGCAAAAATGTGCTCCTGCCACAACACATTGAGCGGGTTGATAAAATACAGCGTGCCGTCGCCCGAAGGAGAAGCTCCCATATTGAACTTGAACTCTCCGCTGCCCCGGCTGCTGCCCGGCGCGAAATGCAGCTTCCACGCCTCGGCCTGCGGGTTTTCACGGAAGAAGCTGTCGGTGGCGGCGTAAATCATGTTGTACGCCATGCTCACCATGCCGCGCTCCTTTGCGGCGGCAAGGCTGCTTTGAACGGTCTGCCCCGAAATGCGGCGTCCCGCCCAGTCCTGCCACGTTCCCGGGTTTTCCCGCGTGCTGCCCGGCGCAAGGGGCTGATGGTGGCGGTATTGCCAGTCGTAGTACTCAATGGCGTTGATGTGCCAGGCGTTCATCGCCTCGATCTTTGCGGCGGCATCGGCGTCCGCGGAAAAATCGCACACATAGCCATAGCGCGGAAACTTGAGCCAGCTGGAGGATACATCCACAGCCGAAGTGGCATGGTCCAGCGTACCGCCCCTGCCGTCGCGCAGCGTCACATCCAGCAAATACCCTTGAAAATCGGCCTCGGGCGGCATCCAGCTCAGCGCATAGCTGCTCTCCCCCACAGGCAGCGCGGCAATGCGCACCTCCTGCGCTTCGCCCGCGTCGGTCCCCAGATGCGTGGCCTGCGCGCACAGCGTCAGCCCCGAAAGCGCCTGCGCACCGCCGTTGCTTAAGGTCACGTTCAGCGTCACCGTCTGCCCCGGCGTGTACATCGCCCGATCGGTGCTGATTTCGCTGATCCGCGCCGCCCCTTCCGGGTACGCGGGCGCGCGCAGCAGCTTCAGCGCAAACACGCCCGCGATAACCAGCGCGGCTGCCCCCGCCAAAACGGCGATCTTTCCCCAATGCTTATTCACAGATGCCCCTTTCTGCCCTCACTGCCCCGGCAGCCCCAGCAACGCGCTGATATTCCCCGCCGTGATCCCCTCCAGCTGCCGGACGGTCAGCCCGGCGGCGCGCAGATATTCCAGCTCATGCGTCGCGGTGTCCCACGGACAATCCGAACCGAAAAGCACCCGCTCGCAGCCGTGTTTTTGAAGCAACGCGCGAAACTTTTCCGGCGGGCAGTACACCGCTGCCATGGCCGTATCCAGCCAGACGTTTTCCCGCCCGGCCAGCACCTCCAGCGCCTCGTCCCAGCGCATCATGCCGCCCATGTGCGCGGCGATGAGCTTCAGCCGGGGAAACTCTTTGGCCGTCGCGGCGATGGCCTTCACCGGCGCGTGTACATGATCGGGCGAATAGGGATCCCAGCCCGCGTGCACGGTCACCGGCAGCCCCAGCTGAGCCGCCAGATCCATCAACGGCTTTACCGCCGCATCGTCCATCCTCACGTCCTGATAATCAAAATGGAACTTGACCCCGTGCAGCCCCAGCGCCTGAATGCGCTCCATCTCGGCCAGCGCATCGGGATCCTTCGGGTGAACGGATCCAAAGCACAGGATATGCCGGTTTTGAATGGACGCGGCGAAGTCGTTCACCTTATGCTGTCCGGGTCTGGTGGCGATATGCAGAAACAGACCTTTGTCAATGCCCCACTGTGTCATCTTCTCCTGGGTGTCCCGCAGCGTGCCGTCGGTATGGTAAGGCACCTTGGCCACCTCCGCCATGCGGGGCAGCGCCTTGCCCGCCAGCGCGTCGGGAAATACATGCATATGTGCGTCGATCACCATCGTTTTTGCTCCTCCAATATTCTCTGTTATCATACCATGTTTTATCTTCCTGCGCACTGCTTTGCTGACATAGCGCGGCGCATCCGCGCATATACAAAATCAGAAGCGGCTATATTGAGCAGGAGGGATAAGCATGTTAGAGATCCAAAAGGCGAATATACAGATGCCGATTCGCACGGGCAGCGCCGCTGCCGGCGCGTTGGTGGAGGGCATCATTAAACTGCCGGAAGGGCTGGAAGCGGCGCAGGTGGTGGGCTGCAGCGCGCGGGTGGCCGAGCTGTCCGCCTCGCCCGCCGAGGACGCTGCCACAGTGGATGGCACGGTGGAGTTTTCGGTACTGTTCCTCACGCCCGACGGGGCGCTGGACAGCGTAACCGGCGCCAGCGGCTTTACCCACCGCATTCGCGCCCAGGGAATGCGCCCGCAGATGCGCACAAAGGCCCGGGCAGGCATCTCCTCGCCCAACGCGCGCATTACCTCCCCCGATCGCATCGCGGTGGACGCCAACGCCGAGCTGACCGTGCAGGGCATCGCCTCTCAGGACTGCCCCGTGGTTTGCCAGGCGGCGGATCGCGACGCCTATTTTACCGGGGTCACCCAATACTGGTATGAATGCGTGCTGTCCCACACGGCAGGAACCGTTTTGCGGGATGAGCTCTGCCTGCCCGACGCCTGCCCGGACGCGGTAAAAATTTTGCAGGCGCAGGCACAGGCGCGGGTTTTGCAGACGCAGGTGCTCAGCGGGGAAATATGCCTCACCGGCGAAATGACACTGGAGGTGCTCTATTGCTCGCAGGAGCGTCCCTTTGTGCGCTGCGAGCTGCAGCTTCCCTTCCGGCAAAGCATAGAACTGGCCGCGCTGCGGGAAGATATGGAGGTCTGCTGCAGCGTTTCGGTGTGCCAGCTGGGGCTGGAGCTGCATGAGGATGTGGACGGCTGTCTGCGCGTCATCACGGTGGAAGCGCCGCTGAAGATCACCCTGGACGCCTACGCCTGCCGCCAGAGCCCGGTGCTGGAGGACGGCTGGCACAGCAGCTGCCAGCTGGAGCTTTCCACAGCC
Source organism: Eubacteriales bacterium (assembly GCA_028693155.1). Lineage (GTDB taxonomy): Bacteria > Bacillota > Clostridia > Christensenellales > UMGS416 > STF2-111. Next base: position 50,022 of record JAQUVY010000002.1, on the reverse strand, counting down.
GAGGTGCTGCTGCAGGAAGCGCCCATGGAGCTGATCACCAAAGTGACGGTTTCTCAGGAGATCGAGGATGTCGCCCTTTCGGACAGCGCCGAGGGAATCGTCGCGCTGGCCAGCGGTGCCATAGACGGCTGGGGCGTCAGCGACGGGCGGGCGGAGTTTAACGGGCGGCTGAAGCTGCAGCTGTTTGCCGCCGAGCAGGGCACCCCGGTGAGCACCTGGGTGGAGGTACCCTTTGACGCCGCGGCGGACTGGGACGCACTGGAGCCCGGCGGCCAGCTCACCGTTACCCTGGGCACCTGCCGTGCCGAGGTTTGGCGCGCGGCCGGCAAATGGCAGGTGCAGGCCGCGGCGGATGTGTGCCTGCAAAGCCTGCCGCAAACCCGCATGGACGCCCTCAGCGAGGTCAAGGTGGGCGCACCGCTGACCGATCCCGGCACGCCTCTGGTGGTGTGCGTGGTGCAAAAGGGCGATACGCTCTGGTCGCTGTCCAAGCGCTGCCGCATCTGCTGCGATGAGATTCTGGCCTGCAACCCCGGCGTGGCCGAGAGTGGCCTGCAGGAGGGCATGAAGCTCATTGCCCTGCGCAAAAAAGCTTGACGCCCCGCCTGCCCGGTGCTATGATAACGGTTAAGATTAAAGCGCAAAGATCCGAAAAGCCGATGGAATTCGACCCCTTTAGAGAGCTGCCGGGCGGTGCAAGGCAGCGGGCGATCCGTCTTTTCCGTTCGGGGAGCGTCCGCGCGAGGAGCGCGGCGGTTCGGGAACCGATAAATACCCGGCAAGCGCCTTCCGCAGGAAGGAACTTGGGTGGCACCGCGTCTTTGAGACGTCCCTTGTAACCAGGGGACGTCTTTTTTATTTCTTCAAAAGATATGGCCGCAAGGCTTAAGGAGGAACCGTTTTTATGCTGGATATCGCATTGATCCGCAAGGATCCCGACTTCGTCAAGGCAGCGTTGAAAAAGCGCGAGTACGACGTGGACTTCACCGCATTTTTGCAAATGGACGAGGAGCGCCGCAAGCTCATCGGCGACACCGAAACCCTCAAGGCCGAGCGCAACCGCGTCTCCAAAGAGGTGCCGCAGCTGAAAAAGGCCGGTCAGGACGTGACCGCGCTGCTCGCCTCCATGAAAGAGCTGGCTGACAAGATCAAGGAACAGGACGCCCGCCTCGCCGAACTGGACGCCTCCATGGAGGAATTCATTCTGGCCCTGCCCAACCTGCCCGCTGAGGACGTGGTTGCCGGCGGCAAGGAGGCCAACGTGGCCATCCGCACCTTCGGCGAGAAGCCCGCTTTTGATTTTGAACCGAAAAACCATGTGGATCTGGCCAACGCTCTTGGACTGATCGACTACGAGCGCGGCGTCAAAATGGCGGGCAACGGCTTTTGGCTGTATACCGGGCTGGGCGCGCAGATGGAATGGGCGCTGCTCAACTACTTTATTGAAACGCACCTCAGCGACGGCTATGAATTCATCCTGCCGCCGCACATGCTCAACTATGCCTGCGGTCTGTCCGCCGGGCAGTTCCCCAAGTTTAAGGACGATGTGTTCCGCGTGGCCGAGGACAACTTCACCTTTATGCTGCCCACCGCCGAAACGGCGCTGGTCAACCTCTATCGCGATGAGATCCTCGAGGAAGCCGATCTGCCCAAAAAGCTTTTCGCCTACACCCCCTGCTACCGCCGCGAAGCGGGCAGCTACCGCGCCAACGAGCGCGGCATGATCCGCGGACATCAGTTCAACAAGGTGGAAATGTTCCAGTTTACCCGCCCGGAGGATTCGACTGCCGCGCTGCAGGAGCTGATCGCCAAGGCCGAAGGCCTGGTGCAGGGACTCGGCCTGCACTATCACCTCTCCAAGCTGGCCGCGGGTGACTGCTCCGCCTCCATGGCGACCACCTACGACATTGAGGTGTGGCTGCCCTCGATGAACGAGTACAAGGAAGTCAGCTCGGTCTCCAACGCCATGGACTATCAGGCGCGCCGGGGCCGGATGCGCTTCCGCCGGGCCGACACCAAGAAGATCGAGTTCATTCACACGCTGAACGGATCGGGGCTGGCAACCTCGCGCGTGTTCCCCGCCATTCTGGAGCAAAACCAGCGCGCCGATGGCAGCGTGGTGATCCCCGAAGTGCTGCGCAAATGGATGGGCGGCAAGGAAGTGCTGGAGCCCAAAAACTAAGTGATATTCAAAAGCAGCCCGCACAACGCAATGTGTGGGCTGCTTTTTCATTTAAACAACGTTTTGTTTTATGGCTTTCGCGCCATCAGGCAATACCATTCCATGTCCTGGAAGTCCCTCTCCCGTCGGTAAGGAAAGGGCTTAATCTGCGGCTGCTCATAGCCCATGGCCCGCAGCTCCTCCAGCAAGGTCTCCAGCATAAGCGGATGGTACTGCTCATCAAAGATCTCCCGCTGGAACACCTTGCCCTCGCGCTCAAAGGAAAAAACCAGGTGAAACGTGATCGTTCCGTCCGGGTTATAGTCCCACACCTGAAACAGATCCACCCGGGTGTCGCCATAAAAGGTGGGGTTGTAAAAATAAAAGCGCTGGTGCGTGTCCACGATCCGCTGCCAGTTGCGGGTATCCACATACAGCCAGCCGCCCGGGCGTATCCGCGCGTCCATTTGGCGCAGCGTGCGCCGCACCTCCGCCTCGGGTACATACGCCAGGGAATTCCCCGTGCTCATCACGCAGTCAAAGCTCCCCTGCCACGCCTCATCCAGCTGACGAAAGTCGCACTGCTTCAACGGCATCTCCATGCCCCGTGCCCGCGCCTTGTGCGCGCAGCGCTTCAGCATATCCGCGCTTAAGTCCGAGCCGGAAACCTCATATCCCAGTTCGGCCAGGCAAAGCGTCAGGTTTCCCGTGCCCACGCTGCAATCCAGCACCGTGCGGATGGGTTTATCCCCCAGCATTTTTTGATAGTGCTCCCGATAAACCGCGTTAGCCTCGGGCGTAAAGCTCAGGTCGTAAATCTCACTGCGTTCGTATAGTTTTGCCATGCTGCTTTCCTCCCCGGCCATTGTATCTTTTTCTGTCAAAAAGCACAAGAAACTCCTCTCGCCCGGCAACATCGCCGCTTGCCCGTAAAAGCGGCGAGGGGTACAATGCAGCTATTGTCACTGTTAAGGGGGTCACCATGATCGATAAAGAGTTGTATGCCAATGGTTTGCGGCGTTTGCTGCGCCGCTCCATGCCCGCCGAGCTGCGGGAGGACGCGGAGGCGCTGCTGGCAAAGGAAACTGCCACCGCTTATGACATGAAGAGCGCTTTCCAAAGCCTTTCCAAGCGTCTGGTGCTGGCGCTGCCCCGGGAGCAGATCAACTGGCACCCCACGGTAGACGCCGACGGCTGCGTGGGCTGCGCCGTGTGCCATGACTTTTGTGCCCCCGGCGTTTACCAAATGCAGGACGGAAAATCGGTGGTCGTCAACCCTGCCCAGTGCGTCATTTTGTGCTCCAACTGTATGCCAAAATGCCCCGTGCAGGCCATTACCTTCCCGCCGCAAACCGAATACGCGCAGTTTCTGCAAGACGAATAGGAGGTAGCCATGAACCGTTTGCAAACGCTGGTGAGGGAAAGCGGACTGCCCGCGCCCTGCCTGTTTTATCCCGCCGCCCGCGCCAAGGGTCTGCCCATGCAGACCCTGTTGACCGATGCCTCGGCGCAGGCCGAGCTGCTGGTCTCCATCGCCCGGGAATACCCCGTAAGCGCGGTGGTGCGCATGACCGAGCTGTGGTGTGAGGCCGCGGCCTTTGGGATGGACTGCACCTTTCCCGAAGATGACTTTCCCAAGCTGGGCGCGCCGCTGTATGCGCAGGCCGACAGCATGGCGCGCGTTTGTGCGCCCGGTGCGGTCAACCCCGTTACTGCTCCGCTGATCGAGGCAGTTCGTCTGGCCGCTTCCCGGCTGGAACTTCCGTTGATCGTGGGCGTTACCGGCCCCTATACGCTGGGCTCCGTGCTGGGCGGGTCGGAGGATTTCATGGTGAACTGCATGATGGAGCCCGAGCTTGCCGAAGGCTTTTTGACCGCACTTACCGATTTCCTCATTTCGTACATTCTGGAATACAAAAAAGCCGGCGCCGACGCTGTGATGATCGCCGAGCCGTCGGTTTCCATGATCTCCCCCGCCATGACCGAGGATTATTCCAACGTCTATCTGGAGCGCATCATTTCCGCCGTGCAGGATGACACGTTCCGTGTGATTTACCACAACTGCGGCGATGTAAACCGGCATTTATCGGTCATCTCCCAACTGCCCGCGGCGGGCTTCCACTTCGGCAGCGCGGTGGATCTGTCGGCTGCCCTTTCGGCCATCCCCACCGACCGGCTGGTCATGGGAAACGTGGAGCCGCAGCTGTTCTTAGGGGAAGACGTGGAGGCGATAGCCGCTCAGGCGTGCCAAGCCCGGGCAAAGGCCGCCGGTGCGGCAAACTTTGTGCTCTCCACGGGCTGCGACCTGTCCCCCCGGGCAAATGCCCGCTGCATAGAAGCCTTCCTGAGATAATTTTCCTGATGGGCGGTATTCTTTCGAAAAAAACAGGAGCGGTGAAATTTTATCAAATTTCACCGCTCTTATTTTTGGAAGTCGCCGTGCAAATCCCCCGCTCGCCCAAGCGTGAGGCAAATGATCTGCCAAAACATGCCATCGGCGAAACGAAAAGGCTGCGGTGGGCATTTTGTGGCCAGATGTACCTACAATCGGGAACAAACATGAGGTGATATTGACGTAGGGCAAGGGCTCTGCTCTTGCCGCTTATGCCATATCGGCAGAATTGTTCAAGATGAAATAAATAATATCGCAAACCGTTATCCTGACGTAAAAATTACCAAATCCGTGATAACGCCAAATCATATTCATTGGATCCTTTGATTGGCGCGGCAAGAGCAGAGCCCTTGCCCTACGATCGGGGATGTTATTTGCGTGACAAAATCAATTTCCGCCAAAAACGCAAGCACAACCGAACAGATAAAAAATTTGGCAATACATGGACGAAAATCCATTGAAACGGGGACGGATTGCCGCTTCGCAAGAGGAGCCTGCTCTCCCCCAAGCAAGTTCCCGCTTGCCGGTGCAAAATGCTTTCAGGCACACAGCAAAGCCCTCCGTTTTTTCGGAGGGCTTTTAATTAATATAAACGTTTATTTTCCGTTTTGAAAGTCCTTCAGCTGGGAAAACACCGGTGTCAGCGCGCGGTAGGTCTCCTCAAACACCGCGCTGAGGCGGGCGTATTTCTCCACCGTCTCGGGTCGGGGCTCCACGGTGCGCCGCACCTCCAAAAAACGCCGGCAGGCGGAAAAGTCGTCAAACAGGCCGACGCCCACCCCGGCGGTGACCGCCGCGCCCATGGAGGCGGCCTCATCCACCCATGTGGGCAGCAGGATCTTCACATCGTATACATCGGCCAAAATACGCTGCCAGGAGGCGCTGTTGACGCCGCCGCCCACCACCGTCATCTCTTGAATCTGCTGGCCACTGTTTCTGAAAATATCAAGCACGACCTTCAGATTCATCGCCACGCCCTCCTGCACGGCGCGCAGGAAATCTCCCGTGCCGTGCTCCATGGTGATCCCCACAAACGCTCCCCGGGCGTCCGCATTCCAGCGGGGGCTCCTTTCGCCCAGAAGGTAGGGCAAAAACAGCAGCCCGCGGCTACCAACCGGGCTTTTCGCCAGCAGCTCCTCCAAAACATCATAAACGGATAGGCCGCGCGCCTGCGCCTGCTGCGCCTCATGGCGGCAAAAGTTCTCCACATACCACCCGTATGCCCCTCCGCCGCACTGCATGGTGCCCGTGGGAAGCACATAGCCCGGCACGATATGCGCCCAGTTGAAGGTGCGCTGCTCGTCGTCATAAATGGCCTTGCGGCTGGTGATGGAGATCCACGACGAGGTTCCCATGCTGCTGTGCGCCACGCCCTCCTCCACGCAGCCCGTGCCGATGGCCGCACACACGCCGTCGCCGCCGCCGCACACCACCGGGGTACCCGCCAGCAAGCCGGTCAGCGCCGCGGCCTGCGGCGTCACACCGCCCGCCGTCTCGGCAGAGCCGCGCAGCTCGGGCAGCTTTTGTCGCTCGATGCCCATGACCTCCAGCAGCGTATCCGACCACTGCAAACGATCCAGCTCCAACAGGCAGGTGGAGGAAGCGTCGGTATATTCGGTAGCAAAAGCGCCGGTCAGCTTATGGATCACATAATCCTTGGCGTTGAGCATTTTCGCGGTTTTTCGGTAGGCCTCCGGCTCGTTCTCCCGAATCCACATCAGCTTTTGCCCGCCGTAAGAGGGCGAGAGACGATGCCCGGTGAGATGGTAAAAATCCCGCGCGGAAATGCGCCGAGCGATGGTTTCCTGCTGGGCAACCGCTCTCATATCCGCCCAGATCACGGCCGGCCGCACCGCCTCGCCTTGGGCATCCACGCAAACACAACCCATCATCTGCCCGCTGAAGGAAACGGCGGCAATCTGCGCCGGATCCACATGTTCCAGCATTTTTCGGGTGGTAGCGATGACCGCGCGCCACCAATCCTCGGGATTCTGCTCCGCCCAGGAGCCGTTTGAATAGGCCGTGGGATAATGCTCCGTCTGGCTGGCGATCATGCGGCCATCCGCAGAAAATAGCGTCGCCTTATCGCCGGAGGTTCCCAAATCGTGCGCTAGCAGGTATTCCATGGCGCCCCTCCGTTCTACCGCTTGGCGAATTCTTCGCAGATGCGCACAGCCGCAGACGTGCCGATACGCGTGGCACCTGCTTCATACATTTTCAGGCAGGTGTCCAGATCCCGCACGCCGCCAGCCGCCTTGACGGCCACAGCGTCGCCCACCATGCGCTTCATGAGCGCAACGTCCTCCACGCGGGCACCGTAGGCCCCAAAGCCGGTGGAGGTCTTGACGAAGTCCGGGCGGATCATAACCGCGATGCGGCAAAGCGTCTCCTTCTCCGCGTCGGTCAGGCAGCAGTTTTCAAAGATCACCTTGCTGATGACGCCGTGCTCTCGGCAAATGGTTACGATCTGCCGCATTTCGTCCTCCACATAGGCAAGGTTCCCCTCCTTGAGCTCGGTAAGGTTGACGACATAGTCGATTTCATCCGCCCCGTTTTCAATGGCGTCCCGCGTTTCAAAAACCTTGCAGGCAAGGGTGGTCTGTCCCAGCGGAAAGCCGATGGCCGCGCCCACATGAACGTCGCTCCCCTGCAGCAGCGCCCGGCAGCGCCGCACCTGCGCGGGGTTGATGGCCACCATGGCAAAGCCGTATTCCCTGGCCTCGGCGCACAGTTTCTCCATATCCTTTTGCGTTGCGTCCGCCTTCAGGCAGGTGTGATCGAACAGTTTGGCAAATTGTTTGGCTTCCATATTTTCCTCCCGGCGTTTTTATGTTATAATGTAATTACAAAATAACATACGCCGTTGTTGCTGTCAATATGGCGGGGCTCGCTCCCCCCATGTTTTTCGCACCGGATCACAGGAGAATGGATATGCTGGGCACCCCCTATACACTGCTTGCTTTGGATCGAAGCATTCCCATACCGCTATATTACCAAATCAAAACGTTTATTAAAGCAAATATCTTGGATGGTACGCTGCGTGACGGTGCCTGCTTGCCTCCCGAGGAGGAGCTATGCGTCGGGTTCGGCGTGTCCCGCCCCACGGTTCGTCAGGCGCTTTCCGAGCTGGCGCGGGAGGGCTACCTGAACCGCACGCGCTCCAAGGGTACCTTCATCACTCACCCGAAGGTGTCCAGCAGCTTTATGCAAACCATCCAGACCTACGATGAGGAAACGCGGGGAATGGGTCTGACGCCCCGAACAAGGGTACTCTCCGTGGAGGTGGAGGAATCCTATGACGAGGTGCGGGAAAGCCTGGCGCTTCCCCCGGGCGATCGGGTGATCGCGCTGGAGCGGCTGCGCTATGCCGACGAAGAACCCATGGTTTATGTGCGCACCTTCCTCCCCTATTCGCTGTGCCACGCCGTGCTGGAGGAGGACCTGGAGACTCATTCGCTTTATCACTGCCTGGCGCAGCGCTGCGGCATCCAAATTACGCACCTGTCCCGGCAGATTCAGGCCACCGCCCCCGACGACTACGTTTCCGGGCTGCTTTGCCTCCCCGCCGGCGCACCCATTTTGTACATCTCCACACTGGCCTGCACAGGAGAAAACCGCCCCTTTGAATTTTCTCTTGCCTCCTACCGCGGCGACCGTTACCGAATGGACGTGGCGCTGACGGCGCGGGGCGCGGGCAGCACGCCCGGCACTGAGGCCTGACGCTTTGCCGCGCACGGCATAAAAAAGCGCTTGCCCGTTGGGGCAAGCGCCAGACTGTCAAAGAACCCTATTCTTAAAGAAATATGCACAAAGGGTCAGATTTAAAGAAACTTTTTCTTTCGCAAAAAGTTTCCTCTTTTTGCATAAATGCCAAAATTCGCCTTCAAAAAAGCTCTTCCAAGGCAAAAGTATTCCGTTTTCTGCGGAAAACGGTTTAGGCTCCGCCTAAGAACCGCAATTTTTTGAAAAAAATTGAGTAAAACTTTTAAGCGTTTCGTCATAATGACGAATACTGTCACCTTCTTTGACAAGCTGACGCTTGCCCGTTGGGGCAAGCGTCAGCTTGTGCATATCATTCTGCGCGCTATGCGCTGCGCTCCAGCGACAGTTTATCCGCCACCAGCGCGATAAATTCTCCGTTTGTGGGTTTGTCCTGCTTGGTAAACACATGTTACCCGAAAATATCGTTGATATGGTCGATGCGCCCGCGGTTCCACGCCACCTCGATGGCGTGCCGGATGGCTCGCTCCACCTTGCTTGCCGTGGTGTTAAAGCGCTTTGCCACGCCGGGGTAGAGCTCTTTGGTAATACTGTTGATGAGCTCGCTATCCTCGATGACCATTTTTACGGTCTCGCGCAGGAAATGGTATCCTTTGATGTGCGCGGGAATGCCAATGGTCAGGAAAATGCTGGTGATCTCTTCATCCAGAGACTGTACCGCCGGTACGGGAGCTGCGGCAACCGGCAACGGGGTCGTTACGGGCTTGACGCGTTCGGCGCACATTTCCTTGACCCGCCGGCACAGCGCGTCTGCCTCAAAGGGTTTCACCATGTAATACTGCGCCCCCAGCCGAATGGCATCCTGCACAACGTTTTCATGCCCCATCGCGGAAAGCACCATGACCTGCGGACGCTTTACGCCCAAGCCGTCCAGCCGCTCCAAAACGCCCATTCCGTCCAGATCGGGCATAATGAGATCCAGGATCATGATATCCGGCGTCAAGCGGCGCACCATATCCAGCGCCTCTCTGCCGTTGGAAGCCATTCCCACAACTTGGATGTCCCCGGACAATTCCAGGCAATCCTTGATGAGGCTGCGCATCTGCGCGTTGTCCTCTACAACCAGAACTCGCGTTGCTTCTCTCATACAGCTCCTCCATCATTGCTCGCGGGCGTATTTCTATGGCGATACATGTCGTTTTCTGTCGATACTGTCCAATGTCCAACAATATTAATTATATGATCTGTAAATTCATTTGCAAATTCTCTCCTTGGGGCGTGATCCAGCAATATCTTATTTATTCTTTGGTTTTCTCACATATGATGCGGATTGCATGGTTTTATCGCAAACTTTCCTGCTGGTTCGCCGCGCTTCGACATGGTATCCCCGCAAAAAAACATTCGCTTTTGCAATAACCCTCCCCGCCTTTGCATATCTTAGCAACAGGACGCATTGGAAAAAAGGAGGATCCTGTTTCATGAAAAAAGGCATGCTTTCCCTATCGCGGGATGCCGGGCAAAACCGCCCCGCCCCGCCCAAACCACCGGCGGCCCCCGCCCCGCAGACCGCATTCGCGCCGCCCCCGGCTGCGCCCCCGCCGCAGCAAAGCATCCGCATCCCCCGGGCGCCCGCTCAGCCCTCTCGCCCCATTCCCGAGCCGCAGGCCCCGGCCACGCCCATTGTGCCTCCGCCCGAACCCCCGCCGCCCGCGCCTCGGCCGGCTCCTCCGCCGCCCGCACCCTCCGGCGTGCTGCGCTCGGCGCTGAAATGCCACCAAGCCATGGCGGATCGGGCCCGCAGCCGCGCGCAGCCGCCCGCCGCTGCACCGCACGCCGACGTGCCTGCCGGAAGCAGCATTTTGCCCCAGGCGGAGGCGCCCGGCCAGCCGTTGATCCCCACGCCCAAACCCGAGAGCGGCAACAGCGGCGAAACGTTGTAATCATTTTGAGAACACGCTATAATCTCCCTGACAGGAGCGGTATTCCTGCCAGGGAGGTTTTTTTATGTTCGATTATCATTTGCACAGCAGCTGGTCCTGCGACTCGCACGAACCCATGCCGCAGGTTTGCGCCGCAGCCGAAGCTGCCGGCCTGAAATACATCGCCATGACCGACCATATGGATGAGCTGCTGGAGGCCTTTCATCTGCGCGACACCGCCGGCTATCTGGAGCAGATCGACCTGTGCCGCGCCGCCTATCCGTCGCTTACCATTGCCCGGGGGCTGGAGCTGGATTATCACCCCGAATGCTGGGCAAGCACCCGGCTGCTGCCCGAAAAGCTCGGGTTGGATTTCGCGCTGGTGTCCGTTCATTATTTGCAGGGAAAGGACCCTTATTACCCGAAATTTTATGAGGGGCGCGAGCAGCACGGCACTTACCTGGAGTATTTGCAGGCTGTGGATGACATGGCCAAAGCCGTGGACATTCCCTGCACGCTGGGGCACATCACCTATATTTCCAAGTTTGCGCCCTATGAGCACCCGCTCCTGCGTTATGCCGATTACAGCGATTTGCTGGATGACATCCTGAAAACCGCCGTGCAAAAGGGACTGGCACTGGAGATCAATACTTCCGGATTGAAAAACCACGCCGGCACGCTGCCCGAAACCGATGTGCTGCGTCGGTATCGCCAGCTGGGAGGCGAGCTGCTCACGGTGGGCTCGGACGCGCACCAAGCGTCTTTCGTGGGCTATGAGATCGCCGGTGCGCTGGAGCGCGCGCGGGCGGCGGGCTTTGCCTACATCACCACTTTTTCCCAATGCAAACCGCAGTTTCACAAGCTTTAGGAGGTCGTATGGAACCACGCACTGCCGTCATTTCTCTGCCCGTGACCGATGCCGATCTACAGGGTCTGCGCCGGGAGTTCCCCGGCTGGCGCTTTGTTCTTCAGGCGCAGCGCGGGGCGTTTGACGCTTCGCTTGTGAGGGGCTGCGAGGTGTTGGCCTGCCAGGGCAACGCCGAGATGATCCGCGCCGCGCACAGCGCCAAATGGGTCCACACCTTTTCCGCAGGGGTGGACGGCCTTTTTGACGCATTGGCGGTGTCCCACCCCGAGGGGATCCCTCTGACCAACAGCGCCGGCGTATACGGCATTCCCATTGCCGAGCACTCTTTGGCGCTGCTGATGGCGCTTTCGCGGCATCTGGATATTTGCGCCCGGCAAATGGAGCACGGGCAATGGCAGCATCCGGGGCTGGCCCGCGAGCTGCGCGGCTCCACCGTGGGCATTTTAGGAACCGGCGATATCGGCACTCACCTGGCGCAGATGGTAGCGGCGCTGGGCGCCACAGCGCTGGGATACAAGCGCCGCCCCTGCGAGGCGTTTGCGCCCTTTGCGCGGCTCTACAGCGGCGACGACGGGCTGGCCGCCCTTTTGCCCCAGTGCGACTACCTTTGCGTCTGTCTGCCCGGCACGGCGCACACCAGAGGGCTTTTGGACGCGCGGCGCATCTCCCTGATGAAACCGGGCGTCATCCTTACCAACATCGGCCGCGGCCACATCATCGACACCGAAGCGCTGCTGCGCGCGCTGCGCTGCGGGCAGGTGGGCGGCGCGGGGCTGGATGTCACCGACCCGGAGCCGCTGCCCCGCGATCACCCGCTGTGGCAGCTGCCCAATGTGCTGATCACCCCGCACTGCTCCAATTCCTCCGCGCTGAGCGAGCAGCGCAAGCTGAATCTGTTCGCGCACAACCTGCGCGCTTACCTGGCCGGGCAGCCGCTGCCCAATTTGGTCGATCCCCAGTGGGAATATTGAAAGGAGCGTCTTCATGCGTAAAATATTGCCTCTGCTGCTTTGCCTGGCGCTGCTGAGCGCCTGCGCCATCGGCCCCGGAGCAAGCGATTGGCGCTATGTGCTGCCCAATGGCTACGAAATGTGGCGCGTCAACGGCTGCAGTATCGTCATCGGTTATTCCCAAGACGACAGCGGGCTGGAGGAGCGAATCGGCGCCTATGTCTGCGCGTTTTGCGCAGACGAGCGATATGTGGGCGCGCAGCAGGTGACCCCGCCCGAGACATCCGATGCGCTGGACACCAGCGCGCCGCGCTATTATCTGTTGGACACGCAGGAGGGGCAGCTTTACGGCCCCTATGCGCAGGAAAGCGAATATTTGGCGCAGTGTGCCGCCTTAGGCATACAGGGTCTGAACGATTGGGTGGCCACCCGCCCCTCTCCCGACGGCGCGATCTACGGTTGACCCGATCCAGAGAAAAAGAAACCCCGCGAACGGAGCACAGCGCTCTTTCGCGGGGTTCATTTTTGCCTTAAAAAATCAGACTATTCGGCTTTCCACTCTTCCGCTAGGTCAAAGGCCGCCTGACGCATGGCGTTATACTGCGGCCGGGGTACATAGTCCGGCAGGCTGTTGCCCGTTCCCAGCATATAGTGCCCTTCTTCGCGGGTCATCTCCAGGATGGCACGGGCGCGGTCATACACCTGCTGCGGCGTTTTGCGGCAGACAAAGTCCATGTCCAGGCCGCCCACGATGCAGAATTTTTCATGCCAGCGCTTCCACGCCTCTTCCACGGGGATGATTACGTCCTCATAGGAATGCTTGCCGTCAAAACCGATCTCCGCAATGTCGTCCGCCACCTCCTGCATATAGCCGCAGGAGTGCAGAATGACATCCTTATCGTGGGAATGAGCCAGCTCCACAATCTTGCGGTGCCAGGGGAAAATGTACTGCCGCATCTGCTTGGGCGAAATAAAGGTCTGCGTTTTATGTCCCCAGTCGTCGTTTGAGGTGATGCCGCCCACATAAGGGCTTTGCAAAACGACCGAGTAATAATCGCACAGGCATTGCCCCACATGATCCACCACGGTCTTAACCAGTTCGGGATCCTCGTACAGCTTCATGCAGAAGTTGTCAAAGCCCAAAATGCCCGTCGTGTTTTCCAGCACGCCGTTGGGGCCGACTACGATAAACTTCATGCCTTCAGGCAGCTCCTTGCCGGCCTCCTCCAGCCACTTCAGCGTATCGGGATGCACCTTGGGCCATTCGTACGCCTTGAGGTCGTCCCAGTCGGTCACGATCTGCGTCTCGTTCATGGCGCTGCTCTGGGCGCCGTCGTGGTGGGCGTTGTTGGTCTTAAAGCCGAACTCCAGCCCGGAAACCATGCAATAATCATAGCCCGCCAGTTGATAAGCCCGGGTGCCGCGGTTGATCCTGGCCACAATGGAATCATCCGCCGGCTTGCCCGCAAATTCTTCCTGCATCTGATCGCACATCAGAAAGTCAAAGAGAACCGGCCGGGAGACCCGCTCCCCGCGCAGCGCACGGCGAAAGAGTGCATAATCATTCTTCCACATGTTTTATTCCTCCGTTGCTATTTTAGCGTGTGGAACACGCTTGTTCTCTCTTATTATAAGATGTTATTGCGCACAGGAAATATGCAATCTTGCAGGGATTTGCACTTTCTTGCGGTGTTTGTAAAATATTGCTTTTTTAGGAAATTTCTGCTGCAAGAAAAAAAGAAGCCCGGATATTTCCGGGCTTCTTCCTTGCGCAAATGCGTAAATTACTTGATTTCGACCTTGGCGCCGACTTCTTCCAGCTTGGTCTTGATTTCCTGAGCAGCTTCCTTGGAGACAGCTTCCTTGATCTTGGAGGGCGCGCCGTCCACCAGATCCTTGGCTTCCTTCAGACCCAGACCGGTCAGCTCACGCACGACCTTGATGACCTTGATCTTCTCGGCACCGACTTCGGCCAGCACGGCGTCAAACTCGGTCTGCTCTTCCACAGCTTCAGCAGCGGCAGCGGGGGCGGCGGCAGCGGCCACGGCCATGGGGGCAGCAGCGCTCACGCCAAAGATCTCTTCCAGATCCTTCACCAGTTCAGACAGCTCCAGTACGTTCATCGCCTTGATGGCTTCGATGATTTGTTCGCGGTTCATGAATAATACCTCCGTAAATTTTCAGAATAAAAGTTCAAAAGATTAAATGGAAAACTTATGCACCCTTCTGGTCTGCGATGGCCTGCAAAGCATAGACCAAAGAACGAGCAGGACCATTGAGTACGCTGACGAAATTGCGGATGGGCCCGTTCATGACGCCCAGCAACTGCGCCACGACCACTTCCTTGGCCGGCAGCTTGGAGAGATCCTCCACAGCCTTGGCGTCCAGCACTTCGGTGCCCAGCAGACCGCACTTGACCTCCATCTTCTTTGCCTTCTCGATGTAAGAAAGCACAGCCTTAGGAGCGGTGATCGGATCATCCTTGCAGAATGCGACGGCAGTGCTGCCATGCAAATAATCTGCCAGGCCTTCGATACCCAGTTCGTTGGCAGCGCGGTGAATCAGCGTATTCTTGTACACCTTGTACTCCACGCCGGCGGCGCGGAACTTCGCGCGCATATCGGTCACTTCCTGCACGTTGATGCCCGTATAATTGATCAGCACCGTGCCCTGAGAAGCAGCCAGCTTTTCCTTGATCTCCTCAATGACTTCCGCCTTGGTTTGCGTAACTTTTGACATTGTTTCACCTCCTTATACAAACAACCCCGCGCGCACAGGCACACGGGGTCGGTTTACCAAACGGCAAAACCATTTACCTCGGCAGGATGTTTGAACCCGATGGGTCCCTGCTGTCTGCGGCTCAGGCTATATGATTGCTTACCGATTATAAGCGATAAGCGACAGAGTTGTCAACACTTAGAATGCGTTGGGGTTCAGCTTGATGCCGGGGCCCATGGTGGAAGAAGCCACCACACTGCGCAGGTAGGTACCCTTTGCAGAAGCGGGCTTGGCGCGCACAACAGCGGCCATCAGCACATTCAGGTTCTCCGTCAGCTTTTCGGTGCCAAAGGACGCCTTGCCGATGGGTACGTGCGCAATGCTGGTCTTGTCGATACGGTACTCGACCTTGCCGGCCTTAACATCCTGCACAGCCTTGCCCACATCGGTGGTCACGGTGCCGGACTTCGGGTTAGGCATCAGGCCCTTGGGGCCCAAAACACGACCCAGACGGCCGATAAAACGCATCATATCGGGCGTGGTGATCATGACGTCGAAGTCGAACCAGTTTTCCTTTTCGATCTTCTGCAGCAGATCCTCTTCGCCCACATAATCGGCGCCGACAGCCGCGGCAGCCGCGCGGTTCTCGTCACCCTTGGTGATGACCAACACGCGCACCGTCTTGCCGGTACCATGAGGGAGAACAACCGTGCCGCGCACCTGCTGATCGGCGTGACGGGGGTCAACGCCCAAGCGGATGGACAGCTCGATGGTCTCATCAAACTTCGCCGTGGCGGTCTTTGTCACCAGCTCCATGGCCTCTTCAGGGGCATAGGTGCGGGTGGAATCGATCAGCGCGACGGCAGTTTTGTACTTCTTGCCTCGAAACATGATTCCTCCTTGTGGTATAGCGGGCAGCGAGCCCTCCCACATAGTCCTTGCGAAAAACGCTTAGTCTTCCACGGTGACGCCCATGCTGCGCGCGGTTCCGGCGATCATGGACATGGCAGCTTCTACGCTGGCGGCATTCAGATCGGGCATTTTGAGCTCCGCGATCTTACGAACCTGTTCCGTCTTAATCTTGGCGACCTTTTCGGTGTTGGGACGCCCCGAGCCCTTTTCCAAACCGATTTCCTTTTTGATCAGGACAGCGGCCGGAGGGGTCTTGGTGATAAAGGTAAAGGAACGATCCTGATAGACGCTCAATACAACGGGGATGATCAGACCGGCCTGATCGGCCGTCCGGGCATTAAATTCCTTGCAGAAACCCATTATATTCACGCCGTGCTGACCCAGAGCCGGACCGATAGGCGGCGCGGGGGTAGCTTTGCCAGCGGGAACCTGCAGCTTTACCAAAGCCGTAATTTTCTTGGCCATTGTGCTGCACCTCCTTGATGCTTAATAAAAATAGAAAATATTTTGTTTCAACCGGGATCAGGTCTTTCTGACCTCGATGAAATCCAGTTCTACCGGCGTCTCGCGGCCAAACATGGAAACATTCAGCTTGACCTTTTGCCGGTCGGGATACACCTCTTCCACCGTGCCGACAAAGTTCTCCAGCGCACCGGAGAGAATTTTGACATTGTCTCCCGGCTCCAGATCTACTTTTAGCGCGATGCGCTCCACGCCCATCATCACCACTTCCTCATCGGAAAGCGGTTCGGGCTTGGAGCCCGGGCCGACAAAGCCGGTGACGCCGCGCGTATTGCGCACGATGTACCAGGTCTCGTCCGTCATGACCATTTTGACCATCACATAACCGGGATACAGCTTTTCCTGCTTGGTGACAGGCTTGTTGGTGCGGCTGTCAACCTTCACAATCTCCTGCATGGGCACCTTGATCTCGGGGATCAGGGCTTCCATACCGCGGTTCTCGATGGTTTTTTCCATATTGGCCTTGACTTTGTTCTCGTAGCCCGAGTAGGTATGCACCACATACCACTTAGCGGTTTCGTTTTCAGCCATGTTTTGATAACTCCTTACAGCCCTTAAGCGCCCAGCAGCTTGTTGAGCAGCGTCGTCAGGCCCGTGTCCATCGCGAATACGATTACCATCATAATGACGACAAACACGAACACAGCCAGGGAATAAGTAAGGAAATCCTTACGGCTGGGCCAGGTTACCTTTTTCAGCTCGCCGACCACTTCGCGGAAATATTGCCCGATCTTCTTGAAAAAGCCGATGAACTTATTGGGTCCCTTCTTCTTTTTCTTCTGCTTCTCAGGCTTGGCGGCGGCCGTAGCCGCGACCTTCTTATCGTTGCCCATTGCTCAAACCTCGCTTTGTGATTACCGGGTCTCGCGGTGCGTGGTATGCTTTTTGCAGAACCGGCAGTACTTGCTCAGTTCCAAACGATCCGGATCGTTTTTACGATTTTTCATCGTATCATAATTGCGCTGCTTGCACTCCGTGCACGCCAACGTGATTCGTACCCGCATTTACGTAACACCTCCCATAAGGAATCAAACCTCTGACTTGCGTGAAAACAAACCGCTGAACCTCTTATGGATAAAGAAGTGCAGACCATGCCAAAGGCACATTGTTTAATTTATCATGTTTTTCCCGCTATGTCAACAGATCACACGGGAAAATAGAAATTACCTGACAATAAACAAAGCGGAAGCCGCTGCCGACTCCCGCTTTGCGAACCTCATAACCGATTTTAAACACACCACAACGGGAGAAGGCATCTCCTCCCGTTGTGATTAAGTTTTATTATTCGATGATCGAAGTCACGGCGCCAGCGCCGACGGTACGGCCGCCCTCGCGAATAGCGAAACGCAGGCCTTCCTCAATGGCGATGGGGGTGATCAGGGTGATTTCCATGGTCACGTTGTCGCCAGGCATAACCATTTCAACACCCTCTTCCAGAGCGATGTTGCCGGTCACGTCGGTGGTGCGGAAGTAGAACTGAGGACGGTAGCCGTTGAAGAACGGAGTATGACGGCCGCCTTCATCCTTGTTCAGCACGTAAACACGACCCTTGAAATGGGTGTGGGGGTGAATGGTGCCGGGCTTGGCCAGAACCTGTCCACGCTCGATCTCATTACGCTGCACACCGCGCAACAGCAGGCCCACGTTGTCGCCGGCCATTGCTTCGTCCAGCAGCTTGCGGAACATCTCGACGCCGGTAACGACGACGGTACGACGCTCGGTGCTCAGGCCGATCAGCTCCACGTTGTCCTGCACCTTGACGGTGCCGCGCTCGACACGGCCGGTGGCCACAGTGCCGCGGCCGGTGATGGAGAACACGTCTTCAACAGGCATCAGGAAGGGCTTGTCGGCAGCGCGCTCGGGGGTGGGGATGTAGGAATCAACCGCATCCATCAGCTCGAAAATGCACTTGCAGGCGGGCTCGTCCTTCACATTGTCGCTCTTCTCGGCGGCAGCCAAAGCTTCCACAGCGGAGCCACGGATGATCGGAATTTCGTCGCCGGGGAACTCGTACTTGTCCAGCAGCTCGCGAATTTCCATCTCGACCAGCTCGAGCAGCTCGGGATCGTCCACCATATCGCACTTGTTCATGAACACGACGATATAGGGCACACCGACCTGACGGGCCAGCAGGATGTGCTCGCGGGTCTGGGGCATAACGCCGTCCGCAGCGGACACAACCAGGATCGCGCCGTCCATCTGGGCAGCGCCGGTGATCATGTTCTTAACATAGTCGGCGTGTCCGGGGCAGTCCACGTGAGCGTAGTGGCGGGTTTCCGTCTGATACTCAACGTGGGCGGTGTTGATGGTGATGCCGCGGGCCTTTTCTTCAGGAGCCTTATCGATATCAGCATACTCCATGGCCTCAGCCTGACCCATCTTGGACAGGGTCACCGTGATAGCGGCGGTCAGAGTGGTCTTGCCGTGGTCAACGTGACCAATGGTGCCGATGTTGACGTGCGGCTTAGTACGTTCAAATTTTGCTTTTCCCATTTGTGGTATTTCCTCCTTTGTCAACTACCGGCAAATACACGCTGCCGGGCGTTTACCAAATTATTTTCAATGGAGCGGGTGATGGGAATCGAACCCACGTAGCCAGCTTGGGAAGCTGGAGCTCTACCATTGAGCTACACCCGCACATCGAGGGTAGCCGCATAGTATTTTATAACAACCCCTTAGAGATTGTCAACAGCCAAATCTAAATTGGCATGGTTTTCTTAAAAAAACCACCTTTGCGGCGCTACTTGTTAACAATAACACATACCGGGAAAAGTTGCAATGGATTTTCTCGCAAAATCCGCTCTTCCCGGTACAAATCATATGTTATCCCATCTCAATTCCCAGCTTGCGGCCGCCCAGCACGTGCATGTGCAGGTGCTTTACCGTTTGCATGGCATCCTCGCCGGTGTTCATGATGACGCGAAAGCCGTTTTTCTCCAGACCCTCCAGGCGCACCACCTGCGCCACCGTGTCGGCCATGTGCTGCATCAGCCCATCTACCTGCGCGCCTTCCAGAACGTTTGCCACGTGCTGCCTGGGCACAACCAGCACATGCACCGGTGCCTGGAGATTAATATCCCGGAACGCATAGGTATAGTCGTCCTCATAAACCTTTGTAGAGGGGATCTCCCCGGCTACGATTTTACAAAACAGGCAATCCATTCTCCCTACCTCCGTCCGTTTTTTCGCTTTCGCGGGCCAGCGTATGGTCTTCCAGCGCCTGCGTCAGCACCGCTTCCACAATCTGTCCCCGCCGGCCCTGGGTTTCCACCGCCGCGCGGGCATAGTTGGCACAGTAACCCTCCCAGCAACCGGGATGCTCCCGGCTGGGTGTCTCCAGCATGATCTTCTGCCGGGTTCCCATCAGCGCGGCGTAAAACGCCGCTTCGCCCCGCCGAGCCACCTCGCCCATTTGGGCGGCGCGGCTGGCCAGCTCGGCTTTTCCCAGCTGCCCGGGCATTTGCGCGGCGCGGGTGCCCGGTCTCTTCGAATAGGGAAATACGTGCACCTTGGCAAAGCCGGCCTTCTCAACAAAGCGCAGGCTTTCGTCAAACTGCTCCCGCGTTTCGCCCGGAAAACCCACGATCACATCGGTCGTTACGGCCGCCTCGGGGAAATATCGGCGGATGCGCGCCATCTTTTCCAGAAACTCGTCGGGCGTATAGCGCCGCCCCATGGCTTTGAGCACGCCTGCGCTGCCGCTTTGCAGCGACACATGGAAATGAGGACACACGCGGGCATCCCCGGCAATGCCCGCCAAAAAAGGCTCCTCCAGCACGTCAGGCTCCAGCGAACCGAAGCGCAGACGCGCGACCCCCGGCACCAGCGCCGCCTTTGCGGCCTCCTCCAACCCGGGTTTTCCCGGCAGGTCTATGCCGTAGCGCGACAGATTGATGCCCACCAGCACAATTTCGGCATAGCCCGCCTGCACCAGCACGGCGGCCTGCTGCGCAATGTGCTCGGGCGTGCGGCTGCGGGGCAAGCCGCGCAGCGATGGGATGATGCAATACGCACAAAAGGCGTCGCACCCCTCCTGGATCTTCATGAACGCGCGGGTATGCTCCTGCTGCGAAACCGCCGTCAGCTCTTCATAATCCTGCCCGTTCAGCGGCGCAACGCAGCACTGCGCCGCGCTGCCCCGCAGCGCCTCCTCCACCAGAGAAACGATCTGCGCCCGCCCGGCTGTGCCCGCCACCGCCGCCACGCCCTCCATATCGGCAAAGGCCTCGGGCGCCTCCTGCCCGGCGCAGCCCGTCACCACCGCCACCGCTGTGGGGTTCTCCCTAAGCAGATGGCGCACGTTCTGGCGGGATTTGCGCGCCGCCTCGGCCGTCACCGCGCAGGTGTTGATCACCACCACATCGGGCGATTCTCCGCTGTCCACCAGCGTATGACCGGCCTGGGTCAGCAGCTGCGCCATGCCGGAGGAATCGCTGAGGTTGACCTTGCAGCCCAGCGTGCTGAGGTGCACGCGGGCCATTACCGCCGCCGGGCAGCCATGGCTACCCATTCCCCCTTGTTTTTGGTCTGCTCAATGGCAAAGCCCGCCGCTTCCAGCGCCTGCGCCACCTCGGCGTGCTTGGCGCGGATGATGCCCGAGCAGATAAGAACGCCGCCGCATTTTAACTTTGCCGCCGCGTCGGGCGCCATGAAGGCCACCACCTCCGCGATGATATTGGCGAAGATCAAATCGGCAGGCTCCTCCAGGTCATCCAGCAGATTGCCCTGGCGGGCGTCGATGCGCCCCTGCAGACCGTTGAGCGCCGCGTTGACCCGGGCGGCATCCACCGCAATGGGGTCGCGATCCACCGCCGTCACGCTGCCCGCGCCCAGCATCAGCGCCGCAGCGCCCAAAATGCCCGTGCCGCAGCCGATGTCGTAAACCCGGTCGCCAGCCTTTACATATTCCTGCGCCAGCTCCAGGCACATGAAGGTCGTTTCGTGCGTGCCGGTGCCAAAGGCCATGCCCGGTTCCATGCGCAGCAGCAGGCGTCCCTTGGGGTCGGCCTGCTCCCACTCGGGGCAAACCAGCAGGCGCTCGCCCACTTCAAAGGGCTTATAATACTGCCGCCAGGTGTTCTCCCAGTCCTCGTCCTTTACGCCCTCCACCTCCATGGTCAGCTTGCCCATGTCGATTCCCTCCGGCGTGCGCGACGCATCCAGCGAAGCGCGCAGGAAAGCCAGCGTATCCGGAAAGCGCTCATCCGCCGGGAACCAGGCGCGCACCAGCACGTCCTCGTCCATACTCGCCAGAATATTTTCGTCGATCAGATCCCAATCCCGCGGCATGCTGGCCTGCTCTTCCACCTCGGCACGGTCCTCGATGGCCGTACCCTGAGCCCCTGCCTGCAGCATAAAATCCGACACGACATCGCCACCCCAGGTCGTCGTGCGCACGGTCACTTCTTTCCAATCCATGGTTGTTCCGCCTTATCCGAAGAGGTTCTTCACCTTGTCGGCGAAGCTCTTCTTTTCTTTGTATTGCTTGGGGGTCATGCTGCCGTCAAACTGCTGCAGCAATTCTTTTTGCTTGGCATTGAGCTTTTGAGGCACCTCCAGCTTGACCTTCACCAGCATATCGCCCTTGCCCCTGCCGCCCAGGCGCTGAATGCCGCGCCCCTCGATGCGGAAATTGGTGCCGGGCTGGGTGCCCTCGGGGATGCGGAAGGAGATCTTCCCCTCCAGCCCGGGTACCTCCACCGTGTCGCCCAAAGTTGCCTGCACGAAAGAAATGGGCATCTCATAAAAAATGTTGAAGCCCTCGCGCTGAAACAGCGAATGGGCGCGCACGCTGATGGCGATGTACAGGTCGCCGTTGGGGCCGCCGCGCATACCCGGCTCGCCCTCGCCGCGCAGGGTCATGGTCTGGCCGTTGTCAATGCCCGCGGGCACCTTCACGTTGATGGAACGCTTGCGGCGCACCCGCCCGCGTCCCTGGCACTCTTCGCAGGGATGCTCCACCACGGTGCCCTCGCCGTTGCAGTCCGGGCAGGGGCGGGTGGTGCTCATATTGCCCAAAGGCGTGCGCACCGTGCTTTGCACCTGGCCGCGTCCGCCGCAGGAGGGGCAGGTTTTTCGCGCCTCGCCGTTGCGCGCGCCGGTGCCGTTGCACTTGGGGCATTTTTCCTCGCGGGTGATGCTGATCTCCTTTTGCACGCCGAAAGCCGCCTCCTCAAAGGAGATGCTCAGGTCATAGCGCAGGGAGTTGCCCTGGGTCGGCCCCTGCCGACGGCCGCTGCGGCCGCCAAAGCCCCCGGAAAACATATCGAAAATGTCCTCAAACCCGCCAAAGCCGCTGAAGCCGCCCCCGCCGAAGCCGCCTTCATACGCGCCGCCGCCAAAGCCGCCCTGGGGGCCGGCGTGGCCAAACTGATCGTACTGCGCGCGCTTTTGCGGATCGGACAGCACTTCATAGGCCTCGTTGACTTCCTTAAAATTGGCCTCCGCCGTTTTATCGCCGGGGTTCAGATCGGGGTGGTACTTTTTCGCCAGCTTACGGTACGCGCTTTTCAGCGCGGCCTCATCGGCGCCCCGTTCTACCCCCAGTACCTCGTAATAATCTCTCTTTTCCGCCATTGTCCTCTCCTTCGCCCCGGGCAAAACGCGGGGCATGATAAGTTGGTTAAAAAGGTTGCTCACCGGTGCCGATCTTAAAAAAAGACCGGCAATGCGTCAGCATACTTTCTTCCATGGCAAAAGGCGCGGCGTTTGCGCGCCGCGCCCGCACCAACAGCAGTTCCTTCAGGACGCCTTATTGTAGCACATCCGGCGGCGATGCCGCCAGTGGTTTACTTCACTTCGTAATCCGCGTTGACGGTGGGGCCGTCGCCGTTGTTCTGGTCGTTGTCCGGCGGGGTCTGCTGCGCGCCGCCCTCGCCCTGCTGGGCAGCCTGCGCCGCAGCGGCCTGCTCCTGATAAATGCGGCCGAACACGCCGGAGGAAGCCTGAGAAAGCTTATCCACCGCCTGGCGGAGCTCCTCTGCGTCCTCACTGGAGTCCTTGATCTTCTTCACGTTCTCGATCTCGGCCTGAATGGAGGTCTTCTCCTCAGCGGTCACCTTATCGCCCATGTCGGTGAGCGCCTTTTCCGTGGCAAACACCAGCTGGTCGGCGTGGTTGCGCTGCTCCACCAGCTCCTTGCGCTTTTTGTCTTCCTCGGCGTAACGCTCGGCTTCCTTGACCGCGGCGTCGATGTCCGAATCGGACAGGTTGGTGGAGGCGGTGATGGTGACGTGCTGCTCCTTGCCGGTGCCCAGGTCCTTAGCCGACACATGCACGATGCCGTTGGCGTCGATGTCGAAGGTGACCTCAATCTGCGGCATACCGCGGGGAGCGGGTGCGATGCCGTCCAGGCTGAAGCGACCCAGCGTCTTGTTGCCGGCGGCCATTTCACGCTCGCCCTGCAGCACATGGATCTCGACCTGCGTCTGGTTATCCGCGGCAGTGGAGAAGATCTGGCTCTTCTTGGTGGGGATGGTGGTGTTGCGCTCAATGAGCTTGGTGAACACGCCGCCCAGCGTTTCCAGCCCCAGAGACAGCGGCGTCACGTCCAGCAGCAGCACGTCCTTGACCTCGCCGCCCAGCACGCCGCCCTGAATGGCTGCGCCGATGGCCACGCACTCGTCGGGGTTGATCTGCTTATAGGGATCCTTGCCGGTCATCTTCTTGACGGCTTCCTGCACGGCGGGGATACGGGAGGAGCCGCCCACCAGCACCACGCGGTCGATGTCGGAGCCGGAAACGCCGGCGTCCTTCATGGCCTTGCGGGTGGGATCCACGGTGCGCTGCACCAGATCCGCAGTCAGCTCGTCGAACTTGGCGCGGGTGATGGTCATGTCCAAATGCTTAGGACCGGTGGCGTCGGCGGTGATGAAGGGCAGGTTGACGTTGCTCTGCATCACGCCGGACAGCTCGATCTTGGCCTTCTCGGCGGCTTCCTTCAAACGCTGCAGCGCCATTTTATCGTTGCGCAGGTCGATGCCGTTCTCCTTTTGGAACTCAGCGGCCATGTAGTCGATGAGCTTCTGGTCAAAGTCGTCGCCGCCCAGGTGCGTATCGCCGGCGGTGGCCAGCACTTCAAACACGCCGTCGCCGATTTCCAGAATGGACACGTCAAACGTGCCGCCGCCCAGGTCGTAGACCAGAATCTTATGGCTCTCGTCTTTATCCAAGCCATACGCCAGCGATGCGGCGGTGGGCTCGTTGATGATGCGCAGCACCTCCAGACCGGCGATCTTGCCGGCATCCTTGGTGGCCTGGCGCTGGCTGTCCGAGAAGTACGC
This sequence comes from Eubacteriales bacterium, assembly GCA_028693155.1. Classification (GTDB taxonomy): domain Bacteria; phylum Bacillota; class Clostridia; order Christensenellales; family UMGS416; genus STF2-111. The sequence goes on along the minus strand of JAQUVY010000002.1, from coordinate 25,578 downwards.
AGGCACGGTGATGATGGCCTGGCTGACGGTCTCGCCCAGATAGGCTTCGGCGTCGGCCTTCAGCTTCATCAAGATAAATGCAGAGATCTCCTGCGGGGTGTAGCCTTTGCCGTCGATGGTCACCTTATGAGAAGTGCCCATCTCACGCTTGATGGAGCTGATGGTGCGGTCGGGGTTGGTGATGGCCTGGCGCTTTGCCACCTGACCCACCATGCGCTCGCCGGTCTTGGAGAAGGCCACGACAGACGGCGTGGTACGGGCGCCTTCCGCGTTGGGGATGACGACGGGCTCGCCGCCTTCCAGAACTGCAACACACGAGTTGGTCGTGCCTAAGTCAATGCCAATGATTTTTCCCATGATTCAATTCCTCCTGATCAAAATAAAATTCGTAATTTACTAAAATAATCAGCGCTTATTGCGCCACTTTTACCATGCTGGGGCGCAGCACCTTTTCGCCCATCTTGTATCCCTTTTGCAACACACCGGTGACGGTGCCGCTCTCTTCCTGGCTCTCTTCCTGCATCACGGCATCATGCCGCGTGGGATCGAACGCTTCACCATGCGCGGGGATCTCTTCCACCCCGGCGGCCTGCAGTGCCTGGCTCATCTGCCGGCAGATCATCTCCACGCCCTTGCGCAGCTCGGCTTCGCCGCTCTGTGCATTGAGGGCGCGTTCCATATTGTCCAGCACGGGCAGCATTTTCAGCACCGTGTCGGCCACGCCGTCGTTAAAGGCGTCCTTATAGATGCCCTGGTTGCGCCGGCGGAAATTATCAAACTCGGCCTGCAAGCGCTGCGCCGTGCTCAAATATTCATCCCTTTTGGCTTCGGCTTTGTTCAGCAAGTCCAGCAGCGTCTCGGCGCTGTCGGTTTTTTCCGTTTCAGGGGCGGGGGCGGTCTCCTGCGCCGCGGGCGTTTCCTGCTGCGTCTCAACCTGGGGCTGGGACGTCTTTTTTTCGTTCTTCTTGCTCATAACCTAACCTTTCTTGTGATCAGAGCCCTCATCCAGCATATGGGAAAGCATCTCTCCCATGCTGCGGCCCATGTAATTTAAGATGCGGATCACCCGGCGGTAATCCATGCGAACCGGGCCGATGACACCCACCGTACCCACCGGCTGATCGCCGATTTTATAAGATGCGGTCACCACGCTCATATCCTTGAGCTCATCATAAGGGTTTTCCGGCCCAATGGTAATGTTGAACTCCATTTTTGCCGCGTGGCTGAGCATCTGATAAAGCGTCTCCCGGGAATCCAGCGCCATCAAAAAAGACTGCGCCCGTTCCATGTCGTTCTGGAACTCGGGAAGGTGAAAGATGTTCAGTGCACCCTCCACCACCAACTCGTTCTGTTTATGTAAGGAGACCTGCAGCTGGCGGGTAAGCGCCTGAAAAAAGCTCTTTTCCTCGGCCAGCTCGCCGGGCATTTCGGAAAGCGCGTAACGCGCCAGCTCGCTGAGCTTCTTCCCGGCAAAGCGCTGGGTCAGCATCTCGGAGACCCGATGAAACTCCTCGCTGGCCATGCCGGCCGGCACATGAATGATGGTGTCCTTAAACACCGCCGAATCGGTGACCAGCACCACCAACGCCACGCCGCTGCTCAGCGGCACCAGCTGGATGCGGCGCAGCACGGCGTTGTCCTGCTGCGGTGCCAACACCATGGAGGCATAGCCTGTGGCATCGGACACGGCCTTGGCCGCGCCTTTGATCACCTGCTCCATCTCCCCCACGCGCTGATCGAAATAAGCGTTGACAAAGCTGCTCTCTTCTTCGCTGATCTCTCCCACGCGCATCATGCGGTCGACATACAGCCGGTAGGCCTTGTAGGAAGGCACGCGGCCGGCGGAGGTGTGGGGCGAATCCAGGTAACCCAGCTCCTCCAGGTCGGACATTTCGTTGCGAATGGTGGCAGCGGACAGTTCAGAGATGTATTTTTTTGTAAGCGTGCGCGAACCCACCGGCAAAGCCGTGGCGATATAATCGTCCACGATGGCCTGAAGGATGCGCAGCTTTCTTTCACTGAGTTCCATGACCTCTCCTTGCGCCGCCTGCGGCACCATTAGCACTCTTCTCTTTCGAGTGCTAACAACTAATAATATAGTACCCGATTTCTCGTTTGTCAATCACGCAGAAGAGATTTTTTTGCCAAAAGCGCCTTGCCTTCGGCAAGGCGCGAAGGCGGCCAAGAATTCTTGCTGACGCTAACCGCAAAATGGTTTGCCGCACACTGCTTACCCTCGGGAACGATACTTTGAGCGTCAAAACAGCTCTTCCCCGATGAAAGGGTCAGGGGATACCATCCCTTGGGGCTTCCGTCGGCTGTTCTTTAGAGAACTCGCCTCCGGCGGGGGATAGGGGGAGCGGGGGGATTCCGATTTTCCCCCCCTTGCTCCCTTGGCGACCCCCATTCCCCTTCCCGTCTGGGAACACCCCGGAAGCACTTCGGCCTTCGGCCGAAGTGCGAGGGCAGCCAAGACTTCCTGCTGACACTGAAGAGCGAGCAAGCGACAATAGGGCGTCAGCCCTATGACAGCGCCGCGAGCCAGCAAAAAGCGCCTTGCCAAAGGCAAGGCGCGAAGGCAGCCAAGAATTCTTGCTGACGCTAACCGCAAAATGGTTTGCCGCACACTGCTTACCCTCGGGAACAATACCCCGAGCGTCAAAGCAGCTTTTCCCCGATGAAAGGGTCAAGGGATGCAATCCCTTGTGGCGTTTCATCAACTGCTCTTTAGAGAACTCGCCTCCGGCGGGGGCAGGGGGCCCAGGGGGGCTTCCGATTTCCCCCCTTAGGGCCCCCTTGCATCCCCCATAACCCCCTTAAAACGGCTGGGGACACCCCGGAAGCACTTCGACCTTCGGCCGAAGTGCGAGGGCAGCCAAGACTTCCTGCTGACACTGAAGAGCGAGCAAGCGACAATAGGGCGTCAGCCCTATGACAGCGCCGCGAGCCAGCAAAAAGCGCCTTGCCAACGGCGAGGCGCGAGGGCAGCTACGCGCAATTGCTGACGCTAACCACAAAATGGTTCGCCGCACACTGCTTACCCTCGGGAACGATACTTTGAGCGTCAAAACAGCTCTTCCCCGATGAAAGGGTCAAGGGATGTAATCCCTTGCCGGGGTCTCTTCTCTACATCAACTGTCCCCCCCGGGCCCACACGTCAGCCCTACGAAGCGCCGCGAGCCAGCAAAAAAACCCTCGCCAAAGGCGAGGGGCGAAGAAAGACAAGGTCATCAAATCCGCAATTTATTGTTATAGGTCATAGGCAGCCCATCGGCAAAAATGTGAGACAGATCGGACAGCTGCAGGCATTTGGGGGTGGTCAGCCCGTTGTCATAGTTTTTGAACTCAAACAGCGTCACGCTGGAATGAGACAAATCAAAGGTCGCCCAAACGATATGCGGGGGAATCTGCATCAGATGCGCCAGCCAAGTCAGGCCAAAGCCCTGATGGCAAAACACACCCACTGCTTCCTGCGACGGGTTTAAAATGCGATAAACACAGCCCTCCCGCTCATACCCCAGCTCCTTGAGGAAGGCGTCCGACGCATCGGCGATCCGCGCAATTCCCTCCTTTACGCTGTCGCCGGCAAAGTCCTCGTGCGCCTGCGTCCAGTCGTCATAAAGGCGGATGCTGTTATTATTCTTATAATTCGTTTCCTGCTGGGCAAAGCGCCAGCGGCTGCGGCCGTCCCTGCGGATACCCAGCTGGTCATACGCCAGCGCCTCGCTGGTCCAGTCCAGAATGGTCATTTCCTTTTTCAACACCTCGCAGGTGGGGCGGGCGGTCTCCTGTGCTCTGCCCAGAGGGGAGGCGTAAATGCGATCCAGCGGGTTGACGGCAAAGCGCCGCGCCAGCGCCTCGGCTTGCCGCTTGCCCAGCGGGGTCAGGCAATCCTTTTCATAGTTGGGATCTCCATGGCGAATGATATAAAGCTTCATCTTCTCCCCCTACTCCCGCTCGCTTTGTTTCATGCGCTCGGTGCGGTCGGCCAGCACCAGCGCGTCCAGCATCTCATCCATCTCTCCCTGCATGAATTTATCCAGCGAGTACAGGGTCATGCCGATGCGGTGGTCGGTCACGCGGGACTGGGGATAATTGTAGGTGCGGATGCGCTCGGAGCGATCCCCGGTGCCGATCTGTACACGGCGGTTGGCCGAATACTCCGCCTCCTGCTGCGCCTGCATACGGTCATACAGACGGGCACGCAGCACGCGCATGGCCTTTTCCTTGTTCTTGCCCTGGGAACGCTCGTCCTGGCACTCCACCACCAAGCCTGTGGGCAGGTGGGTAATGCGAATGGCCGAGTCGGTACGGTTGATATGCTGACCGCCCGCGCCCGATGCGCGGTAGGTGTCGATGCGCAGATCGCCGGGGTTGATCTCCAGCTCCACCTCCTCCGCCTCGGGCAGCACGGCCACCGTGGCCGCCGAGGTGTGGATGCGTCCGCCCGACTCGGTATCGGGCACGCGCTGCACGCGGTGAGCACCGCTCTCGAATTTCAAGCGGGAAAAAGCGCCTTTTCCGCTGATCATCATGGTGACTTCCCGGCATCCCCCCAACTCGGTTTCCTCCGAATCGGTGATTTCCAGTTTCCAGCCCCTGCGGTCGGCATAGGCAGCATACATTTTCAGCAGATCGGTGGCAAACAGCGCCGCTTCTTCGCCGCCGGTGCCCGCGCGGATCTCCAGAATCACGTTTTTATCGTCGTTGGGATCTCTGGGTGCCAGCAGCAGACGAATGGCCTCCTCCTGCTGCGCCAGGCGCGTCTTAACTTCCTCGGCTTCGGCCACCGCCAGGTCGCGCATTTCTCCCTCTTCGGCCTGTGCCAGCTCCTGCGCGTCCCTGAGCGCCCGGCAATCCTCCAGGTAGGGACGGGCGGATTGGGCAAATTCCTCCAAATCCGCATGTTCCTTGAGCGCCTCGCGCCACTTCTGCGGATCGCTCATCGCGTCAGGCTGAGCCAGCCAGAGCGTCAGCTCCTCCAGATGCGTCATTTTTTCCTGCAAACGTTGTTCCAGCGTCATGTTTTCTTCCTTCCCAAAACCACTCGTTCAATCCCCGCGCCGTCGCGGAGAATCTCCACACCGCTGCACAGCGGCAAAAACAGCTCTTTTACCCCGCGCGCCTGGGTGTGCCCGCATTCAACGGCCAGCACCCCGCCGGGCAGCAGGCTCTGCGCCGCGCGGTCGGCCAGCGCCCGGTAAAACTCCAGCCCGTCCTCCCCGGCGAAAAGCGCCAGGTGGGGTTCATACGCCAGCACGCTTTCCTCCACATCCGTTTCACCCGGGGCAATGTACGGCGGGTTGGACAGCAGCACCGTATAATCGCGCCGCGCCAAGGGCGTGCACATATCCTGCGCGAAAGCGCGCACCGAAGCGCCCAGCAGCCGGGCGTTCTGCCCGGCCAGCCCCAGCGCCTCGTCGCTGATGTCGCACATCTCCGTTTCGTCCTGCGGGCGCTCCAGGCTCCAGGTAATGGCGATGCAGCCCGAGCCGCACCCCACGTCCAGCACGCGCTGCGCCGCCTCGGGCACGGCGCAAAGCGCCGCGCGCACCAGCGTTTCCGTATCCTCCCGGGGGATGAGCGCCCGCGCATCACAGACAAACTCCCTGCCGAAAAACTCCCAGTGCCCCATTACATATTGCAGCGGTTCTCCCGCCGCCAGCCGGTCTATGCGGCGCTGATAGCTCAGGTACGCCTCCAGCGGCAGCTGCGCACTAGCTTGGGCCAGCAGGCGCGCCTGCCCCATGCCCAAAGCATCGCACAGCAGCATGGCCGCAGCCCTTGGGTCACAGGGCTGCCGGCTCTCCCTCAGCTTCCTGCGGGCCTCGTTCAGTGCCTGCCTGATGGTCATCCGTATTCTCCTCTTCCTTCTTGGGTGGCGCGCAGACCGCCCGCTCTTCCTCATCCAGGCAGGCGAGGAAGGCGGTGATGGCCACCTCGCACATCTGGGCGTCGGGTTCGCGGGTGGTCAGCGCCTGCAGCGCCATGCCGGGCTTGCGCAGGGCCGCGGTAAAGCCGTTTTCCCAGCGGGCCAGCAGCATGAGCACCTCGTAGGAAATGCCCGCCACCACCGGCAGCAGCACCAGGCGGGACAGCACCCGCATATACCAGGTACTGCCGAAGCCCGCCACCGCAAACACGAGAATGCTGATGGTCATGACGATGAGCAAAAAGGAGGTGCCGCAGCGGGGGTGGCGCGTGGAATAGCGCATCACCGTTTCGGGCGTGAGCACCTGCCCGTCCTCATACGCGTTGATGGTTTTGTGCTCGGCGCCGTGATAGGCGAAGAAACGGCGGATCTCCTTCATGCTGCCCACCAGCAGCAGGTAGGCAAAGAAAATGACCAGGCGAATGACGCCCTCCACCAAGCTCAGCCACACCTTGTTGGGGATCCAGCGGATGAGCAGGCTGCCCAGCACCTGCGGCAGCACGAAAAACAGCCCCACCGCCAGCGCCAGCCCCAGCACCATGCCCACGCCGATGGCTACATCTGCGGCATTTTTGCCGGTCACCTTGGTGAGCCACTGCTCAAATTTGCCCGGCTCCTCCTCTTCCATCCCCGCCATCTGGGCCGATTGGTTCAGGCACTTCACACCCCACACCATCATGTGCAGGAAGTTGGTCACGCCCCGCACCAGCGGCACCCGCTCATACCAGGGCTTTTCGCCCGTAGCCAGCTTTTCGCTTTGCAGGGCAATGGTGCCGTCCTCCTGACGCACGGCGATGGCCATGGCATTGGGGGAGCGCATCATAACGCCCTCCAGCACCGCCTGGCCGCCTACTTTGCTGTTTTTCCTCATGGTATTTCCTTTCCGATAATAAAAAGCAGAACAGAGATATACCCCGTTCTGCATTTTATGCCGATATCCTGTTTTTACAGGCCATAACGCTTCTTGAAGCGATCCACACGGCCGCCGGTATCCACCAGCTTCTGCTTGCCCGTGAAGAACGGGTGGCACTTGGAGCAGATTTCAACACGGATGGTGTCGTTCATCGACAGCGTTTCGAAGGTCTCGCCGCAAGCGCAAGTCGCGATGCACTTCTTATACCCCGGATGAATATCCTTTTTCATGACATTTCACCTGCCTTTTCCCATGCGCGTCAGCGCAAATGCTGTTTTGGCGCTTCCCCATATGGGGCGCTCATTTTTGACACACTCAGCGCGCAAAAGCGCAAGTGTTATTATAAACAAGTGTTGTGCATTCGTCAACCATTATTTCCACGAAAAGTTTTTCTCCCGCGTTTTTTTCACACAACAAACTTCTGCAAAAGCCCCAGCGCGGCGTTGAGCGCGTCCATATGCGTGCGTTCATAGCCGTGCGACGCGTACACGCCCGGGCCGATGAGGCCGTGGCGAATGTCGTAGCCCGCCGACAAACTGGCCTCCACATCCGAGCCGTACTTGGGATAAATATCCACGGCGTAGGGTGCCCGTGCTTCCTTGGCGGCTTCAATCAGCCTGCCGGTCACGCCGTAATGATAAGGCCCATGGGAATCCTTTGCGCAAATGGAGACCTTCTGCTCATCGCAGCCCAGGTCATCGCCCACCGCGCCCATATCCACCGCCACGGCCTCGACCACGCCCTCGGGAATGCCGGCGGAGCCGCCGTGCCCCACCTCTTCGTGCACGGTAAACATCAGATAGGTCTTGCTTTTCAGCGCGGCGCCTGTTTCCTGCACCCACTTGGCCAGCGCCAGCAAAATGGCGCAGCCCGCCTTGTCGTCCAGATGGCGGCTTTTGATGTACCCGCCCGGAGTGACGACGGTGCGCGGATCGTAGGAGATATAGTCGCCCACCTCGATGCCCAGCGCACGCACATCCTCCCGGCTGTGCACCGGTTCATCCAGCAGGATCTCCATGTTGCCCTCCAGATCCATCTTATCCGCGCTGCCCCAAACGTGCACCGAAGGCTTGGTGCACTGAATCACGCCGCCCACGGTCTTGCCGGCGCGGGTGTGCACGGTGACGTTCTCGGTGATGGCAGCGGTGTTGGTGTAGCCGTTGAGCGGTTCGTAGCGAATGCGCCCGTTTTCCTTGACCGAACGCACCATCAGCCCCAGCGTATCGGTGTGGGCGCTGAGCAGCAGCCCCTCGCCCTCGCCGCCCAGGCAGCACAGCACGTTGCCCTTGTGGCTTTGCCGGGGCTCATAGCCCAGCGCGCGCAGCTCGTCCATCAGCGCCTCCTCCGCCCGGCGGGTAAAGCCCGTGGGGCTGGGAATGGCGCACAGTTGGCATACTTTACTTACCATATAATCCGTATATTCCATATCGCGTGTCCTCTCCGTTTGTCGCAAAAAGCGTATGGTTTTATTTCAGCGTGGCCATGGGGTCGCGCACAATGCCGCACATAACGATGGTGCCGGTCTTGGTATCCTCCAGCGCAAAAAGGAACGGCTTGTTGAGGATCAGCGTTTCCACGCCGTCGTCCATGCCGGGGCGGAAGGGCTTGGTTTCCTTGGCCTCGGCCGTGCCGCTTTCATCCACCACAAAGGTGCTGCTCACCAGGGCATCGGCCAGGTAAGCGCCGCTGCCCAGCTGGGGCAGGCCGCTTTCCATGCGGAAGGCGTCGCGCACGCCCAGGATATTCAGGCTCTCCTTCAGGCTGGCGTCGTAACGCGCGGAAAACTTAGGCAGCGCCACGCGCTGTTCGCCCCAATCCGCGTCCTTCCTCCAGCGGGTGTGGCATTCCACCACATTTTCCAGCAGCTGATCCAGTGTCATATCCTCCCCGGGCATCATCAGCACCAGGCGGTAATTGTCATCGGTGAGCGGCAAAATGCCCATCGCTCCGTCGGTGTCGTGATAAATGCCGCAGTTCTGGGCAATGGCCACCATGGGCACCGCTGACGTGTCCCCGCTGGCATAAGTAAAAGCCACCGGCACGGTGCGCGCCGGGTCCTGCGCGGTTTGCCAGTAGTTTTGGATATATTGCAGGCTGAGGATGTACGGCATGGCAGCGGCGGGCAGCTCCCAGGACACGCCCGTCACCAGACCCATGCTGGCGTCGTCCGCCCAGGCGGAAAATGTGCTGTTGGCCTGGGTGCTGCTCACGGCCTGAAACCGGGCTTCCAGCTCCAGATCGCTGCGCAGGGTGCTCAGGTAGGCCTCCGGCACCGGCTGGTTTTCCCCCACCATCATTTCCAGCTTGACGGCGGCAGGGCTGGCCGACCAGGAGGTGATGAGCTTACGCCGCTGCAGCGTATACTCGTTCACCCGCTTGGGGCTGACCTCCTGCGCCCCTAAAAGGGCGGAGATCTGCGCATCAATGCCATCGGCCGCGCCAACCTGCATCATGGCCAGCATGGTGGCCGTTTCCACCGGGCTGATGGCCACGTTCCCCTCGCTTGCGGGCAAGCTGCGCAGCAGCGCCCAGGAAAAGGCGTCCAGGTTATCCGTATCGAAGCTGTTCTGCGACACCGTTTTTGCCAGCGCCGACTCCTCCTCCTTGGCGGGCGCAGCGCCCTTGCAGGCGCTCATCAGCAGCAGCGCCGCCATCACCAGGCACAGCGCCGCCGCGCCTTTTGCGCGTTTTCTCATGATTCCTCCTCGTCCAGTTCGATGCTTTGGCGATAGATCTCATTTTTGGGCACGCCGCGGTCGGCCGCCACCCGTTTGACCGCTTCCTTTTTGCTGCTGCCCGAGCGCAGGTACAGCAGCAGATGCTCCCGTACGCTCAGCCCCTCGAAAGCGGCGCGAACCGGCTGCCCGCCCTGCACCACGATGACAAACTCTCCCTTGGGCTCTTCCTGCGCGGCTCGGTTTGCCGCCTGACCCAGCGTTTCCCGCGTCACCTTTTCATAAAACTTGGTCAGGTCGTTGCACACGGCCGCCGCCCGCTCCTCGCCCAGCGCGTCGGCCAGGTCGCGCAGCGTCTGCGCCAGGCGATGGGGCGCTTCGTAAAAAACCAGCGTGCGCACCTCATCCTTCAGGTTCTCCAGCAGCTGCCTGCGGGGCGTGTTTTCCCGGGGCAAAAAGCCCGCAAACAGGTAGGCGTCGCCGGTCATGCCCGACAGCGCCAGCGCCGAAGAAACCGCGCAGGGGCCGGGGATCACCTGAACGCTTACCCCGGCCTGCACCGCCAGCGCCACCAGCTCAGCGCCCGGGTCGGACACCACGGGCATACCCGCGTCGCTGCAAAGCGCCACGCTCGCTCCACCCAGCATCTGCTCCACCAGCTTGGGGCCGGCGGTCATTTTGTTGTGCTCGTGATAACTCACAAGAGGCTTATCCAGCCCCAGATGATTGGTCAGCTGCCGGGTACGCCGGGTATCCTCGGCGGCGATGACATCCACCTCGCCCAGGATGCGGATGGCCCGCAGCGTAAGATCCTCCAGATTTCCGATGGGTGTGCCCACCAGATAAAGCGTTGCCCCTTCAGCCATTTTCGTCCTCCATGTGATAGATGGCGCGCATCTCCGGCGTGTAGGTGCCGTCGGGTCCGTTCACGGTGAGAGGCGCCTCCCAAGCCAGCCCCGGCCGGGCGTGCTTGATCGCCTCCACCAGCAGCAGGTTGGGCACCGCCCCCTGCCGGGGGCATACCAACCTGGCACGCTTGGGTTCCAATTTTTCCCGGCGCAGCGTATCCAAAATATCCACCGTGCGCTGCGCGCGGATGATCAGCGCCATATGACCGCCGTAGCGCAGGGCATAGTAGCCCGCGCGCGCCACATCCTCCAGCGTGCAGCTTTGCTCGTGACGCGCCACCGCCTGGCTTTCCTGCTGGGAAGCGCTCCCTTCATCCGCGCGGGTATAGGGCGGGTTGCAGGTCACCGTGTCGTACTGCTCTCTTTCCAACAGCTGGCGATACTGCAGCAGATCGCCGCACACCACGCGGATGCGCTCCTCCAGGCCGTTGAGCGCCACCGAGCGCTGGGCCATATCGGCCATATCCGGCTGGATCTCCAGCGCGGTAAAGCGGGAAGCGGGCTGCGCGCCGGCCATCAGCAGCGGAATCACGCCGGTACCCGTGCCCAGATCCAGCACGCGGGCACCGCGGCCATGGGCAAAGCCCGCCAGCAGCACCGCATCCATGCCAAAGCGAAAGCCCGTGCGGTTCTGAATGATCCGCAGACCCTTAAACATCAGATCATCGACGTTTTCGCCGGGGTGCAGGGAAATGTCTCTCATAGAGCGGCTCCTTTTGCCACGGTCAGTACTGCCGCAGCATGGCGCTGAGGTGTTCCTTCATGCGGGCGCGCGCTTCCGGCGGGGCTTTGATCTGCGCCTGCGCACCAAAATGGGCAAGCCAGGCAAACAAACCCGGCCCCACCACCAGTTTGGTGGTCAGCACAAAGGTTCCGTCGCTTTGCGGCATGGTCATCACGTCGCGCCCCAGTTTGTCCACCACCGCGGTCATCAGCGCATTGTCAAACTGGATCTCCACCCATTCCTCTTCGCCTTCAAACATGGAAAAGGTGCGTTTGGCGTAGTCCGCCATGTCCAGGCGGCGGCCGTCGTAGCACTCCGGCAGGGGCATTCTCGCCTGCTCCAGCGGGCGCACATCCTGCATCCGGTCTACGCGAAAATGGGTAAAGCCCTCATGCGCGTCCATCCGCGCCACCAGATAATAGGCATCCGCGTTCCACTCCATGCCAAAGGGACTGACTTCGTATTCCTTGCCCTGGCGGCGCAAAACCGGCGCTTTATGCAGGTCATAACCAAAATAATGAAACGCCACGCGCTGGTTGCGCCGAATGGCGGCGCCCAGCACGGCGATGCTATCGTAAATCTGGGGGTTTTCGTTTTTGGCGCGCCGGTCAAAAAAGATCTCCTGACGCAGGCGAGTCTGCGCATGGCGGCTGGCCAGACCCATCAGCTTTCCCACCAGCTCGCGGGAACGCACCGCCGGCAAAAAGCGCGCCGCCTGCACCGCGTCGATGAGGATCTGCACATCCACCTCGCCAAAGGTGCGGCTGACCAAAAAATAGCCTTCGTTCTTTTTTTCCGAATGCACCAGCGCCACACCATAATCCGTCAGCGTTTCCATGTCCCGGCGCACGGCGCGTTCCTCGGCTTCTATGCCCTGCTGCTCCAAAAGCTTTCGCAGCGCACTTAACGTGACCGGGTGCTCCCCATCGCTCTCCCGGCGCAAAATATCATACAGCGTCAGGATGCGCAGTCCAGCGCCGGCCATGTTACTTTTCGCCCGCCCGGGGGGAGGGGTTGGCCTTGGGGCTGGTCTGCCACAAGCGCTCCAGATTGTAGAACTCCCGATCCTCCTGATGGAAGATGTGCGCCACCACCGCGCCGTAATCCAGCACAATCCAGCGCCCCGCCGTATAGCCCTCTTTGTTGATGGGGCGAACGCCCTGCTCGGCCAGCTTCTCCTCCACTGCGTCGCTCAGCGCCCGCACCTGCACGGGGGTACGCCCGCTGCACAGCACAAAGGCGTCCGCGATGGTGGTCAGCGAGGCAATGTCCATTACCTCGATGTCCCGTCCCTTTTTCTCGTCCAGCGCCTCTGCCATCCGGTCTGCCAAAACACGCGCGTTGTTATCCATATCATCTCTCCTTTTTCTGATGGGCTTTATGCCGGGGGTTTCCGGCGATTTTTCTTCTTTTTGCCGCCGGCTGGGGAACCCGCGGCGCGTTCACAGCGCCCTGATTATAGGCCGTCAGCGTATAGGGATGCACCACCATGTTGTGCTCCAGCAGGTGGAGGATGGTGCGCTTCATGGACAGCAAAAACGCCTCGTCCAGATCGCGCTGCGCCGCCTGGCGTATGGCCTTTACCCCGGGGAACTCCCGGTTGGGCTCGATCATATCCGCCAGCGACACGATTTTTTCCAGCTTGCTCATATGGTCGCTGGGCACCGTATGCCAGCAGATGGCACCCAGCACGGCGTCATCGGCAATGCCCAGGGTCTCCCGGGCCACCGTTTCGCCGGCGGGCGCGTGCAGCAGATGGGGACTGAGGCGGATGTCCTCCTGCGAAAGCTGAAAGCGCGACCGGGCGGCAAACGCCCGCATTTGCTCGGGCGTGTATTTGCGGCTCTTGGCGCAGTCATGCAGCAAGCCGGCCAATGCGGCCTGTCCTGCGTCCTCGCCAAAGCGCTCGGCCAGTTCCCGCGCGGTCTGCTCCACACCCAGGCTGTGGCGAAAGCGTTTTTCGTCCAGATATTGGGTCAGGTATTTGATATATGCCTCTCTATTTTCCATATCGCTCCTGTTTTTCATACAGATGGTGTGTGTAAATATACGCTTCTACCTCCGCAGGCACCAGCCCGGCCAGCGATTGCCCCGCAGCAGCGCGCCGCCGCACGTCGGTGGAGGAAATATCCATGCCCGGGCAGGGAATGAAAACGATCTCCGCTTGGGCGGCGCGGCGCAGGGCGTCGGCCTTGCGTTCATACTGCTCCATACTGGCACCCGGCCGGTACACCGCCGCAATGCGCGCCAACGCGCAAATCTTCTTCCATTCGTACCATTCGTCCAGATAAAGCAGCGAATCGCCGCCCAAAATAAAGGTCAACTCCGCCTCGGGGTATGCGTCGGTCAGCCGTTGCAGCGTGACCGCCGTGTAATCCACGCCCTCATGTGTCACTTCCATTTCGGATACGGAAAAGTCCGCATCCTCCCGCACCAGCAGCCGGGTCATGGCCAGGCGATGAACCGCCTCGCTCATGAGGCCTTTTTTGTGGGGCGGTGTGCCCGAGGGGATCCAAATGACGCGCTCCAGCGCCAGCGTGCGCTGCGCCTGGCGGGCGACCATGCGGTGAGCCAGGTGGGGCGGGTCAAAGCTGCCGCCGTAAATGCCCCACGTTCTCTTGTGCATCATCCTTCCTCCCATGGAATAGATACCCGGTTTTGGGTCATTCTAATAGCAAACCCCAGTTTTTGGGGAAACTCCAAACGAGGTGTTCTCATGAATCAGCCGCCCCTTTCCCGCCGCGCAGGCCGCTGGATGACGCCTGCCAGATGGGTGGACTTCGCCGTGCTGCTTTTGGTGCCGGGCTGCCTGGCTGTGCTGTGGGTTTACCGCCGCACGGGCCGCCTTGCCCTGGCACTGTCCATCGCCGGATGCCTCACCGTACTGGGCGGCATCGCGGCCACCCGGCTGTGCGCCGCGGCGCGCGCCCGCGCCCGCGCCACTGAGGTGCGCTGGGCGCACCGGCTGTGGTTCGCCGACGAAATGGCATTCTCTCCCGATCATCAGCTGAGGCGTTTTGCCTCGGATATTCTGCAAAGCCAGTACGGCTGCCGCTACGACGGCCCCACGCTGTTTTTGGAGGGGCAGCCGGTGCTGCTGTGTACGCTTCGGCGGCACATTTCCCGGCCGGTCACGGCCGATGATATTCTCGCCTGCGCCGATCAGGCGCGCGCCCAGAGCATCAGCACGGTGTTTTTGGCCGCCACTGCCCACCCCGACGACAGCGCGCAAACCGCGCTGGGCTCGGTTCGGGACGTGGAGATCCACCTTCTGGACATGGACGAGCTGGCCGATCAGGCCTGGGAATCGGGCTGGAGCGGCGAGGAAGAGCAGCTGGAAAAATACTGGCAGGCCGCGCACGCCCTGCGGCTGCGCGCCCGCCCCTTTTCCGGCTTTTTCTCCCGCCTGCGCCGGCCGCTGCGCTTCGGCTTTGCCGCGCTGCTGCTGGGTCTCCCCGCCGCGTTTACGCCCTTTCCCGGGTGGTATCTCGCGGCCAGCGGCGTGTGCCTGACGCTGGGCGTGCTCAGCGCCGCCCGGCAGTTCCGCCGGGATCAGTCCTGCAAATAGATCTGCTTCTTGGTTTTGGACTCGCGGTAAAGCACGAACTTTCCGCCCACGGTGCTGACAATGTCCGCGTGGGTCGCGTCCGCCATGGCGTCGCAAGCCTCATAGGCCTCCATCGGCGCGCTGCGCAAAACGGTGACCTTTACCACTTCCCGCGCCTCCAGCGCTTCGTCGATCTGGCGGATCATGTTGTCGTTGAGGCCGCCTTTGCCGATTTGAAAGATGGCGTCCAGATTGTTGGTCAGGCTGCGCAGATAAGCGCGTTGCTTGGTGGTAATCATATTATTCTCCTGTCTTTGGCTGTAAATAGGCGGGAATCAATCCCAGAACTCAAATTCCATCCCGCCGAAATCGACGGTGTCTTCATGTTGTGCGCCCAAACGGCGCAGCTCGTCTACCAGCCCGGATTCGTACAGGCGCTTTTCAAAATACTGCATAGATGCGGGATCTTCCAGATTGACCGCCCGCAGCAGCTGATCGGGGAAGGTTCCGGTGACGACAAACGTTCCGTCGCGCACCTCCACCTGGTACTCGTCGCCCTTTTCCAGAGATTCCAAGGGGCGTTCCTCCTCCAGCGGCGCGTCATCCTGCGGCAGCTGCCGCAGCAGCTGCACCACCTGGCGCATCAGCGTTTGCAGTCCCTGGTTGGCCGCCGCCGAGATGGGCACCACGTCGATGCCCTGCTCCTTGCAGTGAGCGGTCAGCTTTTCCAGATTTTCCTCGCAGCCGGGAATGTCCGTTTTGTTGGCTGCCACAATCTGGGGACGCTCGGCCAGCTTTTCCGAGTACTGGCTCAGCTCCTGCATGATCAGATCGAAATCCTCCACCGGATCCCGTCCCTCGCTGCCCGATACGTCCACCACATGCACCAGCATACGGGTACGCTCCACATGGCGCAGGAAGTCGTGACCCAGACCGGCCCCCTCATGGGCATTCTCGATCAGCCCGGGAATGTCGGCGATGTGAAAGGCCATGCCGTCCATCTGCGCCACGCCCAGATTGGGAGTCAGCGTGGTAAAGTGGTAGTTGGCGATTTTTGGCCGCGCGGCGGTCACCATGGACAATATGGTGGATTTTCCCACGTTGGGGAAGCCCACCAGCCCTACATCGGCGATGGATTTCAGCTCCAGATATACATCATAGGACTTGGTTTTTTGCCCGGGCTGCGAAAAGCTGGGTGCCTGGCGGGTAGGCGTGGCGTAGTGCACGTTTCCCCAGCCGCCCCGGCCGCCCCGCAGGATGACCCGGTTCTCCCCGGGCACATTCAGGTCGGCGATCATCGCACCCGTGTCCGCATCGCGCAGGACGGTGCCCACCGGCACTTTTACGGTAAGCGACGAGCCTGCCTTGCCCTGACGCAGCCGTCCCGAACCGGGCTCGCCGTTCTGCGCCTCGTATTTGCGGTGATAACGGAAATCCAGCAGCGTGTGCATTCCCGGATCGGTCTGAAAAACAATGTCTCCGCCCCGACCGCCGTCGCCGCCGTCCGGGCCGCCGCGGGGCACATATTTTTCTCTGCGGAAAGAGCCGGCGCCATCGCCGCCGTTTCCCGATTTGATCGTAATTTTTGCTACATCTACAAACATATCATTCATTTCCTTCGTGCGGTAAAGACCGCTTTTCTGCTGATAGTATATTATATCACAAACGGGCAAATCCGAAAAGCGTTTCGCCGCAGGCGAAACGCGAGGGCAGCCAAGAGCAACTGAAGGTTTTTGCGTGAGCCTTCTTAGCCGCTGGGCTTGTGAGAAAGCAACGGGGGTTCCGCAATCTGTTTGCCCTCGGGAACGATCCCTTGCAGGGCGACGCCCTGCACCCATGTTGGGTACATAAGGTTTTTGCGTGAGCCTTCTTAGCTGCCGGGCTTGTGAGAAAGCAACGGGGTTGCAGCAATCTGTTTGCCCTCGGGAATGATCCCTTGCAGGGCGACGCCCTGCACCCATGTTGGGTACATAAGGTTTTTGCGTGAGCCTTCTTAGCCTCTGGGCTTGTGAGAAAGCGATGGGGTTGCCGCAATCTCTTTGCCCTCGGGAATGATCCCTTGACCGTCAAAGCGGCTCTTCCCCGATGAAAGGGTCAAGGGACGAAGTCCCTTGTGGGTTCCTGCCGACTGGCATAAGGAGGACTCGCCTCCGGCGGGGGCAAAACCCTTGTGCGGAAGCAAGCCAAGTGCTTCCGCGCGAGCCATGTTTCGTCATAGCCGAAACATTTGGACCAGGGGGCGTTGTTGCATCCCCCTATTACCCCCTGGCGCCTGGGGTCACCCCAGACCCCGGAAGCACTTCGGCCAAAGGCCGAAGTGCGTGGGTAGCCAAGAACGCCTGCTGCCGAAGGTTCGCCGCGCGCTGCTTCTCCACGAAGAAGGGATGCAAGGGGCGAAGTCCCTTGCAGGGGTTCTCCCATCCTCTTTTCAACCCCGCTCTCGTGATTGCCGTTGGGGCGGCGCTGGTTTGCCTCGCACCCAAGAGGCGACCGCCCCTTGAACCCCTTCAAGGGTACATAAAGAGTTAGTGGTTTTTGGGGCTGCCGGGCTTGTGAGAAAGCGATAGGGTTGCCGCAATCTCTTTGCCCTCGGGAACGATCCTTTGACCGTCAAAGCGGCGCTTCCCCGATGAAAGGGTCAAGGGACGAAGTCCCTTGTGGGTTTCTAGCATTCATCTTCCTGCGCCGCTCCCATATTGACGCTTCCATATTTTTCATAATTCTGATCTTTCTTTTATTTTTCGGCAATATCATTCGGAATTATTGACTTCATTTTGTCAGTATGCTAGTATTTTTATGTTTCAGAGATGTAACCGCGCCATATCCTTCCTGTTCGCCCTGACGGCATCCGGGTCAAGGTATGGCTTTGATTTTTTGCCGCCCTTGGGGCGACGCTGCAGAAAGGATCCATGCTTTATGAACAATGCCTACCGTATGACCATCGCGGGGCTGGAACGCGACCTGCCCCTGTGCCCCATCAATGACGAACTGTACATCGGCGCGTTTATTATGTTCGGTGATGTGGAACTGACTCAGGCCTGCGCACGCGAGCTGCTCAAGGTAGCGCCGGCGCACGATGTGCTCATTACCGCCGAGGCCAAGGGCATTCCGCTGATTTATGAAATGGCCTCTCAGGCCGGGGAAAACCGCTACCTCATCGCGCGAAAAGGCATTAAGCTGTACATGAAAAACGTGGTTTCCACCGAGGTGCAGTCCATCACCACCGCCAACAAGCAGACCCTGCACATCGACGGCGACGACGCGGCCTTCATGAAGGGAAAGCGCGTCATCATCGTAGACGACGTCATCAGCACCGGGGAATCCCTGCAGGCTCTGGAAACTCTGGTGGAAAAATCCGGGGGCAACGTGGTGGGGCGCATGGCCGTGCTGGCCGAGGGCGACGCCCAAACCCGCGGTGACATCATTTATCTGGAAAAGCTGCCGTTGTTCAACGCCGACGGCACCGTAAAGGAATGAACTTTTCCCCGCGGGCAAAACGGGGGTTTTCCCGCGGGGAAAAGTCATAATAAGCGGCTCTTGCCGCAATTTGTTTGGAGGTATCCCTATGGAGAAGCTCTTTAAGCTCAAAGAGCACAACACCACGGTGCGTACCGAGATCGTCGCCGGTGTTACCACCTTCCTGGCCATGGCCTACATTCTGGTGGTCAACCCCAACATGCTCTCGGGCGCCGATGCCGGCGTGCCGCTGATGGACTGGGGCGCCGTGTTCCTGGCCACCGCTCTGGCCTCCGCCTTCGCCACCCTGTGCATGGCTTTCCTGGCCAATTACCCTGTGGCACTGGCGCCGGGCATGGGCCTGAACGCGTTCTTTACCTACAGCGTGTGCCTGGGCATGGGCGTGGATTGGCGCGTTGCGCTGACCGCCGTGTTTGTGGAAGGCGTCATTTTCATTGTTCTGTCCCTGTTTAAGTTCCGTGAGACGCTGGTCAACACCGTGCCTGCCAACCTGAAGTACGGCATTACCGTGGGCATCGGCCTGTTCATCGCCCTGCTGGGCTTGAAGGGCGCGGGCATCATCGTGGGCGACGCTTCCACGCTGGTCACGCTGGGCGCCGTTCTGACTCCTCAGTTTGCGCTGGCCATGATCGGCTTGCTGGCCATCGCCGTCATGCACCACTATAAGGTAAAAGGTGCCATCGTCTTTGGCATTTTGCTGACCTGGGGCTTGGGCATCATTGCCCAGCTGATCGGCTGGTATCAGGTGGATCCCGCCGCGGGCGCGTATTCGCTGATCCCCAACTTCACCAACTGGACCCTGCTGCCCGTGGTCAAGGAATCGGCTGTGCTGCAGTTCGATTTCAAATGGGTCGCCGAAAACATCCTGAACTTTGTCATTATTGTGTTCTCCTTCCTGTTCGTCGATATTTTTGACACGGTGGGCACTTTGATCGGCGTGGCCGACCAGGGCAACCTGCTGGACAAGGACGGCAAGCTGCCCCGCGTGGGCGGCGCGCTGATGGCCGATGCTCTGGGCACCGTGGCCGGCGCCTGCCTGGGCACCTCCACCGTCACCAGCTACATTGAGTCCTCCGCCGGCGTATCCGCGGGCGGCCGCACCGGTCTGACCGCCGTCACCACCGCTGTGCTGTTCCTGCTGTCCGTCTTCCTGCACCCCATCTTCACCGCCATCCCCGGCTTCGCCACCGCTCCTGCGCTGGTGTTCGTGGGTCTGCTGATGATGGCTTCCATCAAGAAGATGCACTTCGACGGCGATATCGCCGACGTGGTGGGCGGCTTTGTGGCCATCATCATGATGCCCTTCACCGCTTCCATCGCCAACGGCATCATCTTCGGTATGCTCTCCTGGGTCATCCTGAAGGTCTGCACCGGCAAAATCAAGGACATCCATCCCGTGATGTGGATCTGCACGGTGTTGTTCGCTCTGCGTTTCATCACCATGTAAATTCAGCAAGGCTTTGTACCGCGGCATTTTTGCCGCGGTATTTTTTTTATGTTTTGTGCTATACTTGTGTCGATCTTTTCCCGAAGGAGCTTTTATGCTGATTCACATTGCCCGGCACGATTTCACCATCATCTGGGATGGGGTTTATCAGTTTGCGCTGTCCGATTATCCCCATCTGTCCCGCTGGGAGCTGCAAAAGCTGGCACAGTTCGCGCTGTATGAGCGCGCGCACGGCCGGGAGCCCGTCCTTCGGTGCGAGGAAGAAACGCTGCGCGCCGCCGCGCAAGCCGCGCTGGACGCGCCCGACCGCTATTTGGGGGCAGCGCCCCCCGCCCGCATCACCGAATGCACCGCCTGCCTGGACGGCGGTTGCCTGACGGAGCTTGTCTGCCACACCGCCGCGCAGGACGCGGCACGCAGTATTTTTACCGATGGGTGCATCAAGAGCGCCGCCCGCGTGCGCGGCCTTTCCCCCGAAGCCCTGGCCAGCGAAGCGCGCAACGCCGCCGGTGACCCGCCCGACTATTTTGAGCACCTCATGCTCGCCTGGGGCAACTGTCAGGCGGGCGATCGCCTGATCGTGGAGCGGGCGCTGGGGCACAGTCCCGATGAGGAGGAGCTGCTGCGCTGCTTTGCCCCCGGCGCGCGGTTTTACTTTCGCTATGACACGCTGGCGCGCCACCCCGCCGCCGTCTTTGACGGGTACCATCCGCTTAAAATACGGGATGAGCTGGCGCTGGCGCCCAACCTTTTATGCGCCGTGCTGCCCGCCGCCTGGCAAAGCCAGTTTTCTGCGCTGATCTCCCCGGCAGTGGCCCCGCGCGTGCTTTGGCTGCCCCGCGGCGGAGAAGATATTTGGCAGTGGGCGCAAAAAAGCGTTCGCGCCGCCTTGACATTTGCCGCGCAATCGGCTAGGATACATCATATTCCGACCACACGGACGGATCAAATGGAAACGCAAAAGCTGTGATAAGGAACCAGTAGCAGCGAGGAAAGCCTACAGAAAGCGGCCGGCAGATGAGAGGCGCAGGCGGATCGTTGTGAATACATCTTTTATGCTCCGCACCGAAGAGCTCCGTGCTCTAGGCTGCGGCGGGTGCGCCCGTTACGGCGCCGGGGTATCTCTTTTTAAGACGTACCTGCTGAGGTGAGCGGCGCGAGCCCCTCACGAACCAAAGGTGGTACCGCGAGACTTCTCGCCCTTTGCTTTTTAAGCAAAGGGCGTTTTTTTGATTTCGCGGCTTTTGCCGACCATCTCACCGCCGTGTTCAGGAAAGCAAAACGATTAGGATTGGAGACTATTTGCATGTTGGAACCCAAAGAGCAACTACGCATCATCGGCAAAGGCGCGCAGGACGTGGTAAACGAAGAAGAACTGCTGGCCAAGCTCACCCGCGCCTGCCAAAGCGGGCAGGGCCTCACCATCAAGCTGGGGCTGGACCCCTCTGCACCGGATATTCACCTGGGTCACGCGGTGGTGCTGCGCAAGATCCGGCAGATGCAGGATCTGGGGCATCGCGCGGTCATCGTCATCGGCGACTTCACCGGGCGCATCGGCGACCCGACGGGCAAGGCAAAGGGACGCGCCGCGCTCAGCGAGGAGCAGGTGAAGGCCAACGCGCTGACCTACTGCGAGCGGATCTTTAAGATCGTGGACAAGGACAAAACCGAGGTGCGCTTCAACAGCCAGTGGCTGGCCAAGCTGACCTTTGAAGAAGTGATCCGCCTGGCCTCCGTCACCACCGTCGCCCGTATGCTGGAGCGCGACGACTTTCAAAACCGCTACCGCAATCAGATACCCATCGGCATTCACGAGTTCTTTTACCCGCTCATGCAGGCCTATGACTCGGTGGAGCTGAAGGCGGACATTGAGCTGGGCGGCACCGACCAGACCTTTAACATCCTCATGGGACGCACGCTGCAAAAAAGCCTGGGGCAGGAGCAGCAGGTCGCCCTGTTCATGCCCCTGCTGGAGGGGCTGGACGGCGTGGAGAAAATGAGCAAAAGCCTGGGCAACTACATCGGGGTGAGCGAACCGGCCGAAGTCATGTTTAAAAAGGTGATGGAGATCCCCGATGCGTTGATCGTAAAATATTTTGAGCTGTGCACCGACGAGCACCCCGACACGGTGGACGCCGTGCGCCGGGAGCTGGAGGGCGGCGCCAACCCGCGGGATGTGAAATACCGCCTGGCCGGCATCATCACCACCCTCTACCACGGCCAGGCCGAAACGGAGAAGGCGCGCGCTTATTACGACACCGCATTTGGCAAAAAAGCCGTGCCCGACGACATTCCCACGCAGGCGCTGGGCGAGGTGCGCGTGCTCAACGACGCGGTGCCCGCGCTCATCGCGCTGGGCTGCGTCAAAAGCCGCAGCGAGCTGCTGCGGCTGATCGCCCAGGGCGGCGTGCAAAAGAACGGTGAAAAGCTGCCGCCCGACGGCATTGACACCCTGCTTGCGCCCGGCGATGTGCTGCGCCTGGGAAAGAAGCGTTTCCTGCGCTTCGTCTAGGCCGCAGCGTCTACCCGCGTGATTCCGCCGCGAAACACAGCAGCCCCGATCGCTCGGGGCTGCTGTGCTAATTCACCTTGCAATATTCAATTTCATCGCCGTGCCGGCCGATCTCCCGGTAGCTGAACTTTTCATAAAGATGCTGATTACCCAGGCTGAACACCGGCGTGGATAAATACCACGCGCGGACGTTGGGGTAGCTATCCTGCACCAATTGCAGGGTCTGATACCCGTAGCCCTTTTCCTGCTTTTCCGGGGTGATCACAAAATCTTCAAAGCGCATTTTCCCAGGTTCGAACGCAAGGAGGAAAAACGCGCCGATGATCTCCCCGTCCAGCAGTATTTTATAGGCGATGCGGTCTCGGATGAGGGCTTCCTCCGAAGCCACATCGTCATAGCCGGGAGGGCCTCCGTTCCTGCCCAGATAGGTGTTGATCTCCTTATGAAACGCCTCGGTCTTGATTTTGGTGATGGCCGGGGCATCGGCCATCTCCGCTCGCTGTATGGTAAGCATGGCAAACTCCTTTTTCGCTTTTTGCGAAACGCTCCGCTGTCTGTCGACAGTCAAAGCGTACCACCTTCCCGCCGTGCATACTAGACTTTTTCTTTTCCTTATGCTACCCTAACGTTAACGGGCGGAGAAAAATATTTTCTCCGCCCGTTTTATTTTTTCCCCGCCAAAAAGCGCCGTGCGGCTTCAGCGGCTTTGTTCCCACTGCGCCCGGGTGATGGCATACACCCGGGTCAGGGCGTGATCCTCCTCCTCAAACGCATCGATCTGCTCCATCCCGTTGGCCACCGCCGTGGAATAGGAGCCCACATTGCTGTCCTTCATGTATGAGCACAGCAGGTTGAAGGGCGTGTTTTGAAAGGCCCAATCCCGCACGGCTCGGGCGGCTTCGCCGGCAAACCCCTTTCTTTGCTGATCCCGCCGGATGTGATAGCCGATCTCCGGCCGGATCTGCCCATGGATCAGCTCATCGTCAGCCCGCAGTCCCCGATCATCTCCCCCGTATCCTTTCGCGTGACCGCCCACAGGCCGAAGCCGAAAACGCGGTAGCGCTCCAGGTTTTTTTCGATCCAGCCGCGCACGCGCTGCTCGTCAAAGGTATACGGGTAATGCTGCATGATATCCGAATCCGCCAGCACGGCGTACAGCGCGTCGTAGTCGCCCGCCGTCATCTCCCTTAAAATCAGTCGCTGCGTTTCGATTTTCACGGTTTTCTCCTTTTTTGCGCGCCGCGCAAGCCCTTGCATGCAAAACGGGCGGTCAAAAGACCGCCCGCCGTGTTGTGTTGTTTATTCCGGCCAGATTCGCGCCAGCGCAAATGCGTCGTCCCGTCCCCACAGGCAGGGGCGCACGACAAAGCGAAGCGTGCGCGCCGCGGGCTTGAGGCGGTATTCCTCCAGCGGCTCGGGCCCGCAGGAGTTGGAACCCAGCCCGCCCTGGGCGGCGTCGATGGCCAGATAGGTGGCCTCCTCGCTCTCCAGTTCGTTCCCATGCTGTGCCTGGGTCAGCATTTCCTGAGAATAATCGTGAGCGGTAAAGCTGAAGGGAACATCCCCCGCGAAGAGCAAGCCGCGCCCCCGGGCATCGTGCGCAAATACCAGTTCGCAGTCGCCATGGGCGCCGTTTTCCTGCGGACGCACATATTCCTCATGCAGGCTGTAGACGTCGCTCTCGTAAAGGGCGACCGGCGCCGAATCCTGCTTGTCGGGGTAGTTCTCGTGAGGCCCGCGGCCGTACCACTTTACGCGATCCAGCTGCTGGGAAAGCTGCATCATCACGCCCAGCCGGGGCAAATACGGCAGATCCGCCCGGGGATCGAAGGCGAAGGAGCACTCCACCGCGCCGTCGCCGAACATGCGGTAGGTCACGTCGGTGGTCAGCACCGGCGGCAGGCTGTACGGGCCGCTGACAATGCGCGCGCGGAACTCCACGCAGGCGCTGTGCGGCTGGGAAACGCTGCTGCTTACGCAGCGGTGCTGCAAACGATCCAGACCCACCTTTTTCCATTGCTCGGCCTGATGCACATCGTTATCGGTGGGCGCGCGCCACAAATTGGCCCGCGGCCCCTGCTCCACCAGTTCTTCATCGCCCAGGCAGTAGCTCTCCAGCATACCCGTGCGCTTGGACAGCAGCACGAAGAACTCCTCGCCGGTGACCGACACCTCGTCGCCGCTCTCGTCCACCTCCAGCGCGGGCATCGCGAAGCTGTCCTCGCTCTCCCGCCGCGGGGCTTTGACGGCAAACTGCTCGCGCGCCACCTCGTAGCCCGCCTCGGCCCACGCCGCTTCCTCCGCCAGCAGGAAGCTCAGGTTCAGGCGATAATCGCCGTTATCCGGCATATCCTCCAGCGGCAGCTCGATCTCCCGGCTTTCGCCCGGAGCGATGTTCAGCGCGCCCAGCACGCCGCCCTGCACCCGCTCGCCGTCCTTTGCCAGCATCCACACGCCGTGCAGGTCGCTCAGGTCGGCAAACGCGCGGCGGTTGGTCAAGCGGATCTTCCCCTGACCCAGATACTCGGCCTTCACCGGCTGATAGGTATACTTCAGCTCCAGCAGCCCGCTGTGCGGCTCTCGCTCGGGCGTGCACAGCCCGTCCACGCAGAAGCAGCCGTCGTTGGGCATGTCGCCGAAGTCACCGCCGTAGGCGAAGAACTCCTCGTCGTTTTCGTCGGACACGCGAATGCCGTGATCCGCCCATTCCCACACACACCCGCCGATGAGTCGGGGATACTTTTCAATGGCCTGCCAGTATTCCTTCAGGTTGCCCGGCCCCTGCCCCATGGCATGGGCATATTCGCACATGAAATAGGGCTGGTCGGCCGCCTGATCCTCGCCCTCGTCAATGATGTTCTGCACCGTGGGGTACATGCGGCTCACCACATCCACGACATGGGGATCGCCCCGGCCGTTGGTCGCGATCTCACGGCTCAGGCCCTCGTAATGGATGGGGCGGGTGGGCTCGTGCTCGCGGATCCACGCCGCCATGGCGTCATGGTTGCGCCCATAGCCCGATTCATTGCCCAGCGACCACATGATGATGCTGGGATGGTTGCGGTCGCGGCACACCATGCGGGAAACGCGATCCAGATAAACCGCCGTCCATTCCTCGCTTTCCGACAGCACATGGAGCTGGCCGGCGGTCTCGCAGCCGTGGCACTCCAGATCGGTCTCGTCTATGACGTACAGCCCATAGCGGTCGCACAGATCCAGCCAGCGGGGATCGTTGGGATAGTGCGAGGTGCGCACGCAGTTGACGTTGTGCTGCTTCATGAGTAGGATATCGGTCAGCATATCGTCATAGGAAACGGTATGACCGGTGTCCGGGTTGGTGTCGTGGCGGTTCACGCCGCGCAGCTTGACGCTGCGCCCGTTCACAAACAGCTCAACCCCGCGGATCTCCACCCTGCAAAAGCCCACGCTGACGCGGGTGCATT
>JAQUVY010000171.1 GCA_028693155.1 Eubacteriales bacterium | reverse complement strand
TTGATGGCGGCGTCCGCCACAAAGGTGCCCATGCCGTCGTTGATCTTGCGGCCGGACAGGATGATCTGGGAGTGATAGCCCAGCTTTTCCGCCTCATAGACAAAGTAATAGGGATCCACGCCGATGCAGTGGCCGCCCACCAGCCCGGGATAGAACCCCAGGGCGTTCCACTTGGTGTTCATGGCCTCCACCACCTCGTGGGTGTCGATGCCCATGCGGTCAAACACCATGGCAAGTTCATTCATAAAGGCGATGTTGATGTCGCGCTGGGAATTTTCCACCACCTTGGCGGCCTCGGCCACCTTGATGCTGCCCGCGCGGTAAACGCCGGCTTCGATGACCAGCTCGTACACCTTGGCGATGGTATCCAGCGTGTCATCGTCCATGCCCGAAACGATCTTGCGGATGCTTTCCAGGCGGTGCACCTGATCTCCGGGGTTGATGCGCTCGGGAGAATAGCCGATCTTAAAATCCACGCCGCAGCGCAGCCCCGATTCCTCTTCCAGAATGGGCACGCAGATGTCTTCGGTCACGCCGGGGTATACGGTGGATTCATACACCACCACCGAACCGGCGGTGAGATTGCGGCCCAAAATGCGGCTGGCGCTCTCCACCGGGGAAAGGTCAGGCGTCTTGTCGGTGTTGATGGGGGTGGGTACGGCCACAATATGGAACCGAGCCTCGCGCAGGCGCGTTTCTTCGCTGGTGAAGTCCACAGTGGACGCGGCCACGGCCGCATCGCCCACCTCGTGAGTGGGGTCGATGCCCCGCTGATATTTGGCGATTTTTTCCGCGTTGAGATCAAAGCCCACCACATCGGCCTTGCGGGCAAAGGCCACGGCCAAGGGCATTCCTACATACCCCAGTCCCACCAGAGAGATTTTTTCCCGGCGCGCAACAATCTTGTCATACAAATTCATGCGAATAATCCTTCTTTATCCCGGCGGGCAGAACGCCCGCTCCATGGTTGTTATGCTATAATAATAGAACAAAAGGCTGGCAAAAGAAAGCGGTAATTGCCGCAGTGGAGGGTGATAAGATGGAACAGTTGGAGCAATTGGAAAATTTGGTGCGGGAAAGCCGCTCCATGGTCTTTTTCGGCGGGGCAGGCGTTTCCACCGAGAGCGGCATTCCAGATTTCCGCAGCGTAGACGGGTTGTATCACCAAAGCTATGACGAGCCGCCCGAGACCATTCTCAGCCACAGCTTTTTTTTGCAGCATCCCGATATTTTTTACCGGTTTTACCGGGATAAAATGGTTCACCCCGACGCGCAGCCCAACGCGGCGCACCGGGCGCTTGCCGCGCTGGAGGCGCAGGGCAAGCTTTTAAGCGTGGTCACGCAGAACATCGACGGGCTGCATCAGGCCGCGGGCAGCAAAAAGGTGTGGGAGCTGCACGGATCCATTCACCGCAACCGCTGCATGGAATGCGGCCGCTCTTTTTCTCTGGCAGAGGTGCTGGAAAAGCTGGATGCGGCGCCGCTACCCCGCTGCGCCTGCGGCGGTCTCATGAAGCCCGAGGTGGTTCTGTATGAGGAAGCGCTCGATCCAAAGGTAATGGAGGGTGCGGTGCGGGATATTTCTCTGGCGGATCTGCTGGTGATCGGCGGCACTTCTTTGGCGGTGTACCCGGCTGCGGGGCTGCTGCGCTATTTCCGCGGCGATCACATTGTGGTCATCAACCGCACGCCCACGCCCATGGATCATCAGGCAGACCTGCTGATCACCCAGCCCATCGGGCAGGTGTTTTCCACGCTGCTGCGCAGCGAATAACTCGTGCCGTCGATCCGGGCGGGTGAAGCGCGGAAACTTAAGCGGCAATATGAGAGCGGTGTGGAAAAAAAGAGGGTATAAACTTCCACAAGGAATTTCATCCCTTGACCCTTTCGTCGAGGAGGGGTCGATTTGACAATCGGAGTATCGTTCCCGAGGACAGGCGACATGCGGCGAACTTTTTTCAGCGCCAGCAAGAACTCTTGGCTGCCCTAGCCCCTCGCCTTAGGCGAGGGGCATTCTGCTGGCTCGCGGCGCTGTCATAGGGCTGACGCCCTATTGCCGCTTGCTCGCTCTTCAGTGTCAGCAGTTGCTCTTAGCTACCCTCGCACTTCGGCTTTCGGCCGAAGTGCTTCCGGGGTCTGGGGTGTCCCCAGACGGGAGGGGGAATGGGGGTTGCTAGGGGGATTTGGGGGGACGCGTCGTAACGTCCCCCAATCTCCCTAGCCCCCGCCGGAGGCGAGTCCTCTAAAGGATAGTTAATGTCACAAGGAGAACCCCTGCAAGGGATGGTATCCTACCCAGTGCCGCTCCAGCGGCACTGGCAGCTGAAACACGCCGAAGCTGAGCGCAGTATTGCCGTGAAGCGGCAATTACGGGAGCGGCGTAGGAAGAAAAATGATGAGAACGCCCACAAGGGACTTTGCCCCCTGACCCTTTCATCGTGGAAATGCCGCGGCGACGGTCAGGGTGCTATTCCCGAGGGCGAGCAGCCTGCGGCGAGCCCATTTCCGGCGTCAGCAGAAGCTCTTAGCTGCCTTTGCGCCTTGCCGCCTTTCGGAACACCGCACTTTCTGCAAAAGCAAGGCAAGTGCTGAAAAGCACGACTCATGACCTGTGCATCCTTACGGATACACTCGTCATTCGCGTGCACCCCGTGTCCCGGCGC
>JAQUVY010000073.1 GCA_028693155.1 Eubacteriales bacterium | reverse complement strand
GTGAGATGGCCGTGTTTGCCCAGTTCAGTTCGGAGCTGGACAAGCCCACCCAGACGCTGCTGGCTCAAGGCGAGCGGCTGACGGAAATGCTCAAACAGCCTCAGTATTCCCCCATGCCGGTGGAAGAACAGGTGGCGTTGCTGCATGTGGTCATTCACCGCATGCTGCTGGAGCTGCCGGTAAACCGCATGACCGAGTTTAAGGCGGGCTTTTTAGAGCATATGCGCACGCAGTACGCCGACACCCTGCGGGAGATCGGCCGCAGCGGCGTGCTCAGCGACGACAATGCCCAAACCATTGAAAAAGCGGCCAAAGAGCACCTGACCCAGATGATGCCGCCGGAGGATGCTGCGCAAGAGGCAGAGAAAGAGCAGGCCTGACCATGCAGAACATGAGCGACATCAAGCGCCGCATCGACAGCATCGGCCAGACCCGGCAGATCACAAAGGCCATGCATCTGATCTCTTCGGTCAAGATGCGTAAGGCCGTGGATCGCTACGAGGCCAACGCGCTGTATATCGACCGCATCCGCACCACCATCAAGGACATCCTGCTGCACTGCGGCAACATTGAGCATCCTTTTTTGGAGCAGCGCGACGGCGGCCGCATCGCCTATCTGGTGATCGCCGGCGACAAGGGTATGTGCGGTGCGTATAACCACAACGTGCTCAAGCTGGCGCAGGAGCGCATCGAGGGTGCCAAACAATCCTTTGTTTTTACCGTGGGACACATGGCCACCGAGTATTTCAACCACCGCCACAGGATGGTGGACGTTGAGTTTTTGCACACGGCGCAGGACCCGGCGCTTTACAACGCCCGGCAGATCTCCGAGGTGCTGGTCGATCTCTACAGCCAGGGAATGATAGACGGCATTGAGATCGTGTTTACCCACATGAAGTCCACCCTGCTGCAGGAGCCTCAGGCGCTGACGCTGCTGCCGCTGGGGCTGGAAACCCTCAAGGATGCCAAGCTGGAGAGCGATTTTAGCGGCACGGTGCAGTATGAACCCTCGCCGGCCGTGGTTTTTGACACACTGGTGCCTCAGTACGTGATCGGCGTGGTGTACGCCACGCTGGTGCAGGCCTTTGCCAGCGAGCAGTGCGCGCGGATGCGCGCCATGAGCTCGGCCACTGACAACGCCGACGAAATGATCGGGCGCTTGCAGATGGAGTACCGCCGCGCGCGGCAGGCCGCCATCACCAATGAGATCAACGAGATCATGGGCGGCACCAACGCTGTGCGCCGTACTGACGGACGCAAATAAGGAGCGTAACATGGATTTGAGTCATGAGATGGGCACTTCTCCCGGGACGACCTTCCAGAACATGGGTCATTTGGTGCAGATCATTGGCCCGGTGCTGGACGTCAGCTTTCCCGAGGGCATCATGCCCGACATTCATAACAAACTGATCGTGGAGGACAGCACCCGCGAGGTGGCGGCCGAGGTGGCGCAGCATTTGGGCGACCGGGTGGTGCGCTGCATCGCCATGGAGGCGACGGAGGGGCTTTCCCGCGGGCTGCGGGTATACGACACCGGCGCACCCATTCAGGTGCCGGTAGGCCGCGAGGTGCTGGGGCGGGCGATCGACGTGCTGGGTCGTCCCATTGACGGCTTGGGCGAGATCAAGGCCACGCATTACCGCAGCATCCATCAGGCGCCGCCGCCTTTTACCGAGCAGCGCATGACCACCGAGGTGTTTGAGACGGGCATCAAGGTTATCGACCTGCTGGAGCCCTACGCCAAGGGCGGAAAGATCGGTCTGCTGGGCGGCGCCGGCGTGGGCAAGACGGTGCTGATCACCGAGCTGATCCACAACATCGCCACCGAGTACGGCGGTCTGTCTGTGTTTGCCGGCGTGGGCGAGCGCAGCCGCGAGGGCAACGAGATGATCCACGACATGGCGGCCTCGGGCGTGCTGGACAAAACGGCGCTCGCCTTTGGCCAGATGAACGAGCCCCCGGGTTCGCGTATGCGCGTGGCCATGTCCGGTCTGGCGCTGGCGGAGTATTTCCGCGACGTGGAGCGGCAGGACGTGCTGCTGTTCATTGATAATATTTTCCGTTATATTCAGGCGGGCTCGGAGGTGTCGGCGCTGCTGGGCCGCGCGCCGTCGGCCGTGGGCTATCAGCCCACCCTGGCCACTGAGGTGGGCGAGCTGCAGGAGCGCATCGCCAGCACCAGCCAGGGCTCCATCACGTCGGTGCAGGCCATTTATGTGCCGGCGGACGACTTTACCGACCCGGCACCTGCCACCACCTTCAGCCATTTGGACGCCACCACGGTGCTGTCCCGCGCGCAGGTGGAGATGGGCATCTATCCGGCGGTGGATCCGCTGGCGTCGTCCTCCCGTATTTTGGAGCCGGCCATCGTGGGGCAGGAGCATTACGAGGTGGCGCGCAGAGTGCAGGAGATTTTGCAGCGCTACAAAGAGCTGCAGGACATCATTTCCATCATGGGCATGGAGGAACTCAGCGAGGAGGATCAAAACACGGTGCTGCGCGCCCGCAAGATCCAGCGCTTCCTGTCCCAGCCCATGCACGTTGCCGAGGTGTTTACCGGCATCCGCGGCACCTTTGTTCCCCTCAAGGAGACCATCCGCAGCTTCAAGGCGGTGGTGGAGGGCGAGGCCGACGATTTGCCCGAGGCCGCGTTTTATATGGTGGGAACCCTGGAGGACGCGCGGCGCAAGGCCGAGGAGCTGAAGTAAAGCCATGAGCACCTATATGCTGGAGATCATGACGCCCGAGCGCATCTTTTTTCAAGGGGAAGTGGAATCCCTGATCGTAGACACGGCTGAGGGAAAACGGGGCATTTTGAAAAACCATACGCCCATGGTCATTGCCCTGAGCATTGGAGAAATACGCTTTTTGACCGAGGGACAGTGGAAAGCCTGCGCATCTTCCGAAGCGTTTATGGAGATACGGCCGGATAAAACCGTCATTATGGCGCAGACGGTGGAATGGCCCGAGGAGATCGACATACGCCGCGCGCAGGAGGCGGCGCATAAGGCCAGCGAACGGCTGCGCCAGAAGCAGAGCCTCCGCGAATACCGCGCCACCCAGGCATCGCTGGCCAGAGCGATGGCGCGTCTGCGCGTCAGCGACGACCACACGGTCAACTAAACGGAAACGGCAGGAGAGCGCGCGATGATGGTAGTAACGGCCGGGGTCATCCGGCGGGGAGAGCAGGTGCTGATCGCGCAGCGGCGCAAGGACGACACCATGGGCGGCCTGTGGGAGTTCCCGGGCGGCGGCGTGGATAAGGGCGAAACACCCGATATGTGCGTTGTGCGGGAGCTGCGGGAGGAGCTGGGGGTGGAGGCACACCCGGTGGAGCTGCTGGATTCCATGATGGTTTCCGGCGGCCGCATTTTCATTCTTTTTTACCTGTGTACCATCGAGGGAGAGCCTGCGGCGCTGGAGCCGCAGAGGGTCTGCTGGTGCGCGCCGGATGAGCTGGCGAAGTATCCGTTTGCCCCGGCGGATATGTTTATTGCCGATCGGTTGGCACGGGGCGTATATGACTGACAAAAGATCCGGCACGGCGGTGACCGGATTTTTTTTATGGGGAGAAAAGATGAGCAGGAAGATTTGGACGAAAACCCTCCTGTGGGTGTGCTTCGCCCTGAACGCCGCCGCAGCTGTTTTTGCCGCGCTGGGCGTGGGCGGGGAGGGCTGGGAAATGCTGCGGTATTACACGCTGGACAGCAATCTGCTGGGGCTGGCAGCCTCGGCCGCCTGCGCGCTGTGCGCGGCGCGGCAGGCGCTGACGGGAAAGCAGCCTCCCCGCTGGGTGCGGCTGCTGAAATACACGGCTGCCTGCTGCCTGGGGGTGACGTTCCTGGTGGTGCTGCTGGTGCTGGCGCCCATAGACGGCGTGCGGGGATATGAAAGGATGTTTTTGCGCGGCACCGGGCTGTATCACCATTTGCTGTGCCCGGTGCTGGTGGTGGGCTCCTTTTTGCTCTTCGACCGGGTGCCCCTGCCGCCGGCAAAGGCGGCGGCGCTGGCGCTGATCCCCACCGGGCTTTACGCGGTGGTGCTGGTGGCGCTCAATGTGCTGCGTCTGATCACGGGACCTTACCCTTTTTTGCGGGTGTACGCGCAGCCGGTGTAGGTATCGCTGCTGTGGTGCGCGGGCATCCCCGGCGGGGCGTATGCGCTGGCGTGGGTGTTGGCGCGCCTGCGTCAAGAGGGCAGACGAAGCACGGCGGACGCAAACAGGGACGCGCGGGCATAAAAAAGGCATTTGCCTTGCGGGAGCATGGAGAAAAATGCTAATATAATGGCAGTGAGATGCGAAGATCACACCTGCCGCCGGCAACGGCGGTTATGCTATAATACATTCGTAGGTCTGAATGCAGGAATCAATTTGGGGGCGGCCGGCGTGCCGATCCCCATGCTAAAAAATAAATACCCGCACAAGGAGGAACGGTTATGGCAAAGCAACTCAATGTCGGCCTGGTAGGCTACAAGTTCATGGGCAAGGCGCACAGCAGCGCGTATGCCCGGCTGCCCATGTTTTTCCCAACGGATACGGAAGTGAAGATGAAGGCCATTTGCGGCCGCGATGAGGAATGGGTCAAGCAGTCGGCACAGCAGTTCGGGTTTGAGGATTACGAGCTGGATTATCACGACCTGTGCAAGCGCGACGATATCGACATCGTGGACTGCACCGCGCCGTCGGATTATCACAAGAAGGTCATCATGGAGGCCATCGCCAACGGCAAGCATGTTTTCTGCGAAAAGCCGCTGGCCATCACGCTGCCCGATGCCCGTGAAATGCTGGCCGCCGCCGAAAAGGCGGGCGTCAAGCATCAGATCGGCTTTAACTTCCGCTTTGCGCCGGCCGTGCAGCTGGCCAAGCAGATGATCGACGAAGGCCGCCTGGGCAAGATCTTCCATTTCCGCGGTATGTATTTGCAGGATTACATCATCGACCCGCGTTACCCCATGTCCTGGCGGCTGAACAAAGACATCTGCGGCTCGGGCTCGCTGGGCGATCTGGGCGCGCATGTCATCGACATGGCGCGTTTCCTGGTGGGCGATTTGAAGACCGTCACCGGCATGAACCGCACCTTTGTGACCAAGCGTCCCATCGTGGAGCGCATGGAGGGCTTGTCCGCCAAGGCGGCTGACGACGCGCCTCTGGCCGATGTTACGGTGGACGATGCTACCTGCTTTGTGGCGGAGTTTGAAAACGGCGCGCTGGGCACCTTTGAGGCCACCCGTTTTGCCCAGGGCAACAAGAACGCCATGAGCTTTGAGATCAACGGCGAGAAGGGCTCCATCCGCTTCTACTGGGAGCGCCTCAACGAGCTTCAGTTCTATGACGCCACGCAGGATCCGGGCTTGCAGGGCTTCAACGTCATTCAGGCCAGTGAAGGGATTCACCCCTACTGCTCGCACTGGTGGCCCGCCGGTCACGTGCTGGGCTATGACGCCACTTTTGTGCACGAGCTGTATGAGTTTACCCAGGCCATCGCCAACGACACCAAGGCCAAGCCCGGCTTTGAGGACGGGGTAGCCGTGGCCCAGGTGCTGGATGCGGTGGATCTGTCCATTGCGCGCAAGGCGTGGGTGGACGTGAACACCATCTGATCCGAGAAGCTGTTTGAATATGCCGCAATGCTGAAGCGCTGCGGCATATTTTTTCTGCCCGGGGCAGGGACTTCTCATTTTGATGAGGCTGTGGTACAATACTGCGGTGTTTTGAAATGAGAAAGGAGCGCGCGCGTTTGGAGAGCGGAGTGACATTGGAGCAGGTGTGCGAGCTGTGCAAGCTGTGCGCCGGCATTATGCTGGCCAACGGCGCGGAAACCTATCGCGCCGAGGAAACGGTGAACAAGCTGGGGGAGCATTACGGCCTGGATGAGGTAGAGGTGTTGGCCATCCCCACCGGCGTATTTTTGACCCTGCGGGCAGGGACGGAGCAGCGCAACGCACTGCGCCGCATTACCCGGCGTACCATAGACCTGGAGAAGGTGGATCAAGCCAATACCATTTCCAGGGCGCTGGTGGAGGGGCGCATGGAGCTGAGCGACGCCACCGCCCAGCTCAAGCGCATGGAGTGCGCCGCAGCGCCCGGCGGCTGGCAGGTGCCTGTGCTGGTGGGCTTAAGCGGGGGCTTTTTTGCCCTCATGTTCGGCGGCGGATGGATGGACTTTTTGCTGGGCGTGGTGGCGGCGGGGGTGACGCAGGTGCTGGCGCGGGTCTTTGCCAAGGAACCGTTTTCCACCTTTGTCACCAGCCTGGCGGGCAGCGCGCTCATCGCCGTTATCGCCCAGGGCGGCTGCCGCCTGACCGGGCAGGGAACCCCGGGCACCATCATCATCGGTGCCATTATGCCCCTGCTGCCCGGCTTGGCCATGACCAACGCCATTCGGGACACTATGCGGGGAGATCTGGTATCGGGCGTGGCGCGCGCCGCTGAGGCGCTGCTGGTGGCCGTGGCGCTGGCGGTGGGCGTGGGCGTGGTGCTGGTGGCCGACCGTCTGGTGTGGGGAGGCGGGTTATGAGCATTGCCGTTCAGATCGTGTGCTGCTTTTTGGCCACGGTGACCTTCTCCGTGTTGTTCCGCACGCCGCGCAAGTCCGTGCTGCTGTGCGGCGGCATCGCCGCGCTGGGCTATGCGCTTTATCTGGTGCTGGGCAACAACCTTTGGAGTTATTACGCGGCCACGCTGCTCATCGCGCTGCTGGGCGAGGTGTGCGCCCGCTGGCGCAAAATGCCCGCCGTCATCTTCATTTCCACGGCGGTGGTGCCACTGGTGCCGGGCACCGGGCTGTATTACACCATGCTGCGCCTGGTGGAAAACGATTATGCCGGGGCGGGGCAGACGGGGGCCTTTACGCTGCTGGCCATGGGTGCCATGGCGCTGGCTATCGCCACCAACGCGCTGCTGGTGCGCTGGTTCTTCCCCAGAAAAAAAGCAAAAAATGAGTGCTGAAACAGCAAGCGGGCGGTCATAAGACCGTCCGCTTTTTTTACCGAAAGAAAATGATCCGGGCGATAACCGCCAGCACAAGCAGCCACACGGCGGCTGTGGGCAGCGCATAGCGCCATTTTTTTGGCCATCCGTCCGCCCAGATGGAGCGAGCCTCTTCGCGGCAGCGCGCCCACACCTCCCCGGGGATGAGCCGCATGGTCAACGCGATCAGCATCGGCAGCAGGAGGACATCGTCCAAAAACCCCAGCACCGGGATAAAATCCGGTATGAGATCGATGGGTGAAAGGGCATAGGCCACCGTGATGCCGGCCAATACCTTGGCGAACCATGGGGTGTCCCGACTTTTCAGACACAAAAACACCGTTGCCACATAGGCCTTCAGCTCATCCGCTTTGCGCTTCAGGCGGGCGCGAAAGCCAGAAAAGGGGTGCCTCTCTTTACTGCGCGTCATCTTTTTTGTAAGACTGATAGTGAGAAAGCGATTCCCGCTCCCAGTAATAGGCTTGGGCGCCGATTTGGCGAATGCGGTTGCTCCCCGGGATCCAATCCTCGCCCGCCGCCGGATTAACGCCGGCAAAAAAGTCCTTTGCCGCCGCGCAAGGAAATTCTTCGCAGTCGGCGCAGAAATCCACGCCTTTTTTGGCGTGGCAGGCGCGAACCACACAGCCCGGGATGCAGCTTCGGCTGTCTTCGGGCTGTTGGCGGCAGGTGGGGCAGGCGGCTTGCGCGTTTTGGGTCAGCATGTCGTAAAACCTGCTGAATTCCTCCAGCCATCCGCGGTATTTCGCGGGCAGGTTGGCGTCGTTAAACGCGTAATACCCCTCGTAATAGGCGCAAAGCTGGGCGGAAAGGCAGGCAATGGCGCCGTCCTTGCAGCCGGGGCAGGTGTAACACAGCAACGAGCAAGGAGCTACCCTTCGCAGCAATTCTTCTTTTGAGATGTCAGACATAGCGTACGTCCTTTCAAAAGCTTTACTCAAACAGGGCAGCGCAACGCGCCGGCCATACCGGGGGGCTGACCAGACGCTTCCCCGCCAAACCGGCCAGCACACCGCCCAAAGCGTCGGGAAAGGCCAGCTCCGCGGCCCACAGGCAGGGCAAGCGGCAGCCGTAGGCGCGGTTGGCCGCCCGGTCCCCGTACTTGTCGTCGCCCAAAACAGGAAAGCCGCTGGCGGCGGTCTGCACGCGGATCTGGTGGGTGCGGCCGGTGTGTAAGGCGATTTGCAGCAAAGAGAGGCTGTCCCGCCGGGCAAGCAGGGTGTAGTCGGCCAGCGCTTCCAGCGTGTTGGGGCGGGGCTGCGCATACGCGCGCACCACGCCGCGCTCGCTGTCCTTGGTCAGGTAATGATGCAGGTTTCCCTGCTCAAAAGGGGGCTGGCCGGCCACGATACATTGATAGATCTTTTCCAACCGATGGCCGGAAAATAGATCCAGCGCCGCCTGCCGGGCGTTTTCATCCAGTGCGAAGAGCACCACGCCGCCTGTGCCGGCGTCCAGCCGATGGCAGGGCAGGGCTGTGGGAAATCCCTTTGCCTGCAGCAGATCGGTCAGCGTAAGGCTTTCGTCCTGGCACACCGCCATACGGGGGGGCTTTTCCACGGCGGCAAAATGATCGTCGGCATACAAAACAACGGGCTCGGGCAGCGCCCAGGCCGGAATGCTGATTTCCACGGCATCCCCCGCGGCCAGCAGGGTTTTGCCGTCGGCATCTTTTTTGTTGACCCGCACATAGCCCTTACGCAGCATTTTTTCCAGCGCAGCGGCGGAGATGCGGAGCTTCTTTTTGCAAAAATTAAGCAGGGTTTGCGCCGTTTCGGCGCGCCAGCGATATGTCATAGCAGCCTCTTGATGGGATAGTCTATGGTTATTATACGGATTCTTCGGCGGGGGCGCAATGCGCTTTTGCGCCGCAGACGATTGACATTTCGGCGAACACATGGTACCCTAAGCAAAAAAATAGAGAAGCTGCCACCGGGTAGCCATGCGGAAGCATTCGTTTGCACATCGTTAGGTCTTAGAAGATGTGCCAGGCGGATGCTATTTTTTTGGAGGTTTTATGACGACCAAGATCAAACGGTTGCTGCGCTATTTTTCCAAAGGGGAGTGGATGCTGTGGGGGGCGTCCGTCGCGCTGATTGTCACCTCGTTCTTGTTTTTCGACCGGGAAAATGGTTTGATCCTGACGGCTTCGCTGATCGGGGCCACATCGCTGATTTTCAACGCCAAGGGAAACCCCTTTGGTCAGGCGCTGATGGTTGTCTTCAGCGTTTTGTACGGCGTGGTGTCCCTGTCCTATGCGTATTACGGCGAAATGATCACTTACCTGGGCATGACCGCGCCCATGGCGGTGGTCGCGCTGATTGCGTGGCTGAGAAACCCTTACGGCGCAACGCGCGCGCAGGTTAAGGTGAACCGGATCAGCGCCAAGGAGGCGTGCTGGATGATCGTCCTCACGGCGGGTGTCACCGCGGTGTTTTATGTTCTGCTGAAGATGTTTCACACCGCAAACCTGATTTTGAGCACCGTTTCCGTGACCACCAGCTTTTTGGCGGTATACCTGACCTTTCGGCGCAGCGCCTGTTACGCGCTGGCTTATGCCGCCAACGATGTGGTGCTCATCGCGCTTTGGAGTCTGGCAGCCCAAACGGATCGCGCTTATTTATCCGTGGTCATCTGCTTCGTCATGTTCCTGGCAAACGATATTTACGGGTTTATCAGCTGGAAGAAAATGCACGCGGCGCAAAACGAGGCGCAGGACGAATGCGGCGAGTAAAAAAAGACGGCGCAATCCATCGGATTGCGCCGTCTTTGCTGCTTGAGATAGAAGGGGATCAGACAATGCCCTGGGCGTCCATGGCGGTGGCGACCTTCAGGAAGCCCGCGATGTTGGCGCCGGCCACCAGATTGTTCTTTTCGCCGTATTCTTCGGCGGCCGCGCTGGCGTTCTTGTAGATGTTGACCATGATGTTCTTGAGCATGCCGTCAACCTCTTCAAAGGTCCAGGAGCGACGCTCGCTGTTCTGGCACATCTCCAGACCGGAGGTGGCCACGCCGCCGGCGTTGGCAGCCTTGGCCGGGGCGAACACGATGCCCGCCTGCAGGAAGGCTTCCACGGCTTCGGGGGTGGAGGGCATATTGGCGCCCTCGCCCACGGCCCAGCAGCCGTTGGCCAGCAGAGCCTTGGCGGCGTCGCCGTTCAGCTCGTTCTGCGTGGCGCAGGGCAGCGCGATGTCGCACTTGATGTTCCAGATGCCCGCGCAGCCTTCGGTGTAAATGGCGTTGGGGTGATCCTTCACATATTCCTTAATGCGCCCGCGTTCCACTTCCTTGATGCGCTTGACGGTGTCCAGCTTGATGCCGTCGGCGTCATAAATATAGCCGTTGGAATCGCTCAGCGCGACCACCTTGGCGCCCAGCTGCTGAGCCTTTTCGGTGGCGTAAATGGCCACGTTGCCCGAGCCGGAGATGACCACGGTGGAGCCGGAGAAGGACTTGCCCACAATGTGGGTCATCGCTTCATCCATGAAGTAGCACAGGCCGTAACCGGTGGCCTGCGTGCGAGCCAGAGAGCCGCCCCAGGTGAGGCCCTTGCCGGTCAGAACGCCGGTAAAGTCGTTGCGCACCTTGCGGTACATGCCGTACATATAGCCGATCTCGCGCGCGCCCACGCCGATGTCGCCGGCGGGCACGTCGGTGTTTTCACCGATGTGGCGCTGCAGCTCCAGCATAAAGCTCTGGCAAAAACGCATGATCTCGCCCTCGGACTTGCCCTTGGGGTTGAAATCGCTGCCGCCCTTGCCGCCGCCCATGGGCAGGCCGGTGAGAGAGTTCTTGAACGTCTGCTCAAAGCCTAAAAACTTAATGATGCCCAGGTTGACCGAAGGATGCAGGCGCAAGCCGCCCTTGTAGGGGCCGATGGCGCTGTTGAACTGCACGCGGAAGCCGCGATTTACGCGAACTTTGCCCTGGTCATCCACCCAGGACACGCGGAACATGATCTGGCGCTCGGGCTCGACAATGCGGTCAAAAATGCCGTGCTCCACCCACTGGGGGTTTTTCTCGGCCACGGGCTCCAGGGTTTCCAAAACCTCGCGCACCGCCTGGTGAAATTCGGGTTCGTTGGGGTTGCGGGCGATTACTTCGTCCATTACCGGAGAGAGGATCTTCATGAAATGTCATCCTTTCAAAATGGGCTGACGCGCAAGCGCGCCGGGTTCTAAGAACCACAATAACCTTATTATAAAGGAATAACCGCGGCATTGCAACGCAAATATGCAGGATTAGAAAAATAAAACTGCATTTTGTGGATAAAAAAATGGAACCGCATCGCGGTTCCATCTTGAGGGGCTGTCAGGCACTCAGCCCCCCGCGCACGGCTCGAAGCCATGCTTTCCACTGATCCTGCACGGCCAAGGGGGTGGCGTGCATGGATTCCGGGGTCGATCTCCCCGGTTCGCCGCCGGCTTTTTTTACCGGAGACGCTATATAGAACGTGGGAGACGAGAGTCTCGATCGTTCCATCCTATATAAAACGGCGTATGCCGCAGGTGGAATCAAACATTACGGGCCTACCGCCCGCTTTGGTGTTGTTCGCTCGTCAGCTTAAGGCTTTCTTAGAAGCTCTTGGTGACGAACTGGTTGGCCAAAACGCAAGCTACCATATAGTTGGTGCGATCGACGTTGCGCTTGTCCGTGGTGTTGCGATCATTCTTACGAAACATTTGGTGTACCTCCCTTCCTCATTTGTTGACCTAAGTATAGCATTTTGGTTGAATTTGGTCTATTGACAGGAGTGCAGAAGGTAGGGGGATGCGTTTTGTACACTTTTTCTAAAAAATGGGCACAGTGGACACTTTTGTAATAAGCGTGAAATAAAAAGGTAAAAAGATACACATAACTGGGGCAATTCGGTAAATAAAAGTGTAATTATGCTAAAAATGTTTTGCGAGAAGGCGGGGAAACGATGCCTGCACGCAAAAAAATATGCTTGACAAATGAAAAAGCACAGTAAACTCGACGGAGGATTGTGCAGGTATAACAAAAAGGCACAGCGCAAATGAACCGCCCCAGAGAAAATAGACAGAAAAAAGAAAGCCCAATCGTAGAATATCTAAGTCTTAAGCCGTCTGGCTCCGTTTTTGAAATGGAGTCAGACGGTATTTTAGTTGGTAACGTTCAAAAT
>JAQUVY010000072.1 GCA_028693155.1 Eubacteriales bacterium | reverse complement strand
CGTTACGGGAGAGCTGCTTTACAGCGGCTCGATTTCCGTGTCCTACGAAGGCGGGCTGCACTGGTCCAACAACGACCGCTTTGTGTGTCTGGCCAGCAGTGATCCCAATGCGTTTATTCTGCTGCTGGAGGTAGAAACCGGCCAGATGGACAGCGTTTTTTCCCACAGTGAGCTGGATGGGCTGCTCAAGGACAGTTACCTGAGCCAGATCGAATATGTGGATGACATCCGCCAGCAGGTCGTGCTGCGCGTGGAAAGCAAAGCCGAGGGCACCTATCTGGTGCGTTTTGATTTTTGGAGCGACGGCAGCGGCTCCCCGCAAACCATACCCGATTATTATTCCCAGAACGGGGATACGCAGTGGCAATATTTAGACGGCCAGACCGGCCTGGCGCTGGTGGATAATACGCTGATGCAGGCAGACCTGACCGAAGGCGCCACTGCGGTCAAGGTGGCGTCCAACGTTTCGGCTTTTGCGCTCTCCAAAGATCGTAAATATATCGCTTATATTCAGGGAGATGCCTACACCACCAGCGATCTGTACATCGCCCGCTATCTAAACGGCTCCCTCATCAACACCCGGATGGTGTACAAGGGATTATCCAGCGACGGCACCTTGATGTCCTTCAGCCCGGATAACCATCAGCTCATTTTGAACGTGCAGCGCCGTTCCTCGGCCTCGACCAGCCGCCAAACCATGGTTTTGGAGTTTCAATAAGCGATGGAAAGAACGCTGCATTATCGCCATCCCGACGACGCCCAGCCCTGCCAGGTGCGGGATATTCTGCGCCGGGAGCTGCACTTTTCCGCGCGGGAGCTCAAGCAAGTGAAATACCGCCCCAACGGCCTGATGCTGGAGGGCGCTGCGGTGTTTTCCGTTGCCTGGATCTATCCCGGGCAGACGCTGCGCATTTTGATCGGAGATGAGGCGGCCTCTCCCGGTATCGAGCCCATCCCCGGCGAGCTGCACATCGTCTACGAAGACAGCGATGTGCTGGTGGTCAACAAACCGGCCGGGCAGACCGTACACCCCACCTCAGGCCATCTTGACGACACGCTGGCCAACGTTGTTCAATGGTACTACCAGCAAAAAGGGCAGACCATCGTGTTTCGCGCGGTAAACCGGCTGGATCGGGGCACCTCGGGGCTGATGATCCTTGCCAAAACCATCCACGCGCAGAACCGCCTGTACGACCAGAGCTGCGCAGGGACGTTATCCCGCACCTATCTGGCCCTTGCCCAAGGGCATTTTAATGCGCCCGCGGGTACGGTCGATGCACCCATTGCCCGCGAGCCCGGGTCCATTTTGCAGCGCCGCGTCCATCCCGATGGGGCGCCGGCTGTTACCCACTACACGGTGTTGGCAGAGCGCGGCGACGTTTCTTTGGTGCGCCTGCGCCTGGAAACCGGCCGAACCCATCAAATTCGCGTTCACATGGCCTATCTCGGGCACCCGCTGGTGGGGGATTTTCTTTATGGCACCGAATGCGACGCCCTGGGGCGCACGGCTTTGCACGCCGCCCAGCTGGATTTTTTACAGCCCTCCACGCAGATGCCGTTATGCCTGCACACCTCTTTGCCGCCGGACATGGCCTCCTTTTGGCAGGCGGCAGGGGATCCCCCTGCACCCTTCTTGGGTACAAAATAAGTTTAGCGACTATTCTTAGCTGCCGGGCTTGTGAGAAAGTGACAGGTTCGCCGCACGATGCCTGCCCTCGGGAGCGGTACTCCGGGCGGCCTCATGGCTTTTCCCCGATGAAAGGGTCAAGGGGCGGCTGCCCCTTGGAGAACTCGCCTCCGGCGGGGGCCAAGGAGATTGGGGGACGTTACGACGCGTCCCCCATTCCCCCTCCCGTCTGGGGACACCCCAGCCCCCCTCGCACGTTCGCCCTGCGGGCGAACGTGCGAGGGTAGCTAAGAGCAACTGTGCCGCTAAACACAAAATGTTCCGCCGCAGCTTGCCTGCCCTCGGGAACGATACCCCGGGCGTCAAAGTGGCTCTTCCCCGAAGAAGGGATGCAAGGGGCGACTGCCCCTTGCAAGGTTTTCTTCTTTCCATCAGCTGCCCTAAGGAGGGACTCGCCTCCGGCGGGGGCCAAGGAGATTGGGGGACGTTACGATGCGTCCCCCAAATCCCCCTGGCGACCCCCATTCCCCCTCCCGTCTGGGGACACCCCAGACCCCGGAAGCACTTCGGCCGAAGGCCGAAGTGCGAGGGTAACCAAGAGCAACTGCTGCCGCTAAACACAAAATGTTCCGCCGCAGGTCGCCTGTTTTCGGGAACGATACTTTGGGCGTCAAAGCAGTTTCTCCCCGATGAAAGGGTCAAGGGATACCATCCCTTGCAGGGGTTCCCCTGCACCCATGATGGGTACATAAAGAGGCTAGTGGGTGTCCTTGTCCACCGGGCTTGTGAGAAGGCAACAGGTTCGCCGCGTACCGTCTGCCCTCGGGAGCGATACCCCGCTAGCCCTCGCGGCTTCTCCCCGAAGAAGGGATGCAAGAGGCAAGTCCCTTGCAGGGGTTCTTTTGCCTTCACCGCTCTCATATTGCCGCCGCTGGTGCCGCTGAAGCAGCACGGGTAGTGAGAAATATCTTCTTGCATTTCTAAAGCAAATGCGCTATAATACATTGTCTTTTTGGCCGCGCGGCAGCGCGGCCTTTCCCATCGGCGTTTCATATGGGAGGTGAACGATCATGGCACAACACCCTGACTTTCCCGCCGAAAGCGCGCACGTTGCCCAAGCCCTTGTACGCATCGCAAAAGAGGAGGAAACCACCGCTGTACTGGAAGCCCAGCAGGCGGTGGCGGTAGAGGATTTTCGCCGGCGTTCGGGCGGCAGCTTCAGCAACGAATGGTTCATCATGGAAAAGATGTATGACCTGACCTGCCAAAAGCTCCACAACCTGCACCACGCGGCAAACAAACCCTATTTTGCCCGCATCGACTTTCAGCCCGACGCAGCGCCTCAGACCCAGGCACATTACATCGGCAAATGGGGCGTCATCGACGCCCAGACGCAGCGGCCCTACATTGTGGACTGGCGCGCTCCGCTGGCCAATCTATACTACGGCGGTCAGGTAGGCCCGGCCGGGTACGACACGCCCCGGGGGCGGGTGGAGGGTGAGATCACCCGCAAGCGCATTTTTTCCATAGACAAGGGCGTTTTGAAAAGCATTGTGGAAGCGGACATCGTGACCGAGGACGAATACCTCAACGATGTGCTGAGCGACCACGCGGACACCCGCCTTCGCGACATCGTCACCACCATACAGGCCGAGCAGAACGACATCATTCGCCATGACTATCACCGGCCGCTGGTGGTGCAGGGCGTGGCCGGCGCAGGCAAGACCACCGTAGCGCTGCACCGCATCACCTGGCTGCTCTACACCTATCAGCAGACCATGTCCGCCGAAAACCTGATGGTTATCGCGCCCACGCCGCTGTTTTTGAACTATATTTCC
Organism: Eubacteriales bacterium; assembly: GCA_028693155.1. Classification (GTDB taxonomy): domain Bacteria; phylum Bacillota; class Clostridia; order Christensenellales; family UMGS416; genus STF2-111. The sequence goes on along the minus strand of JAQUVY010000072.1, from coordinate 8,717 downwards.
GCCGTATTGCCCGAGTTGGGCGCGGAAAATGTATTGCAGACCACCTTTGCCGGGCTGGCCGAGCTGCTGTGCGGCGTTCACCTACCCAAGCTGGATGACTCAGGAAGGCTACTGACGCTGCTGCGCTGCGATGACCCGGAAGAGCGCGCGCAGCTCGTCACCCTGTCCCGCCTCAAGGGCTCGCTGCTGTGCCGGGATTGTGTGCAGGCCTATGCCTCCCACTTGGAGAGCAGCATTCTGCCCGATGAGGATCTCTGCATCGGCCGCGCGGTTGTGATGAGCCGGGAGGAGCTTCGCCGCTGCCTGTGCGAAGAGCTGAAGCCCTTTCCCCTGCGCAAGCGCTTTCCGCAGCTGAAAAAGGTGCTCAAGCTGCGCATTTCCGACAAGCTGGAGCAGCTGCGCGCCCGCCTGGAGACGGAGGTGGTGCAAAAAGCCAATCTGCTGCGCACCCAGCCCGACAGCCCTGCCCGCCGTGCCCGCATGCAGGCGCTGTATCAGGCGCGGGACGAAAAGCTTGTTCAGCTGGAAAAGGCCACCGACGGGTTGGCCGACCGCTATTTATCCCGCATTCCCAAGCTGGATCTGATGAGCTGCTACCGTGAGTTTTTATCGCCCGAACCGGTCTTCCCGCTGCCCCAAGGCGTGGCCGCGGATCTGTGGAGCCGGATGTGCGCCATGAGTCTGGAGCTGCTGGACCGCAAGCGCATTGAAACCGCCGATGTGGCACCGCTCATGCTGCTTTGCCAGCAGCTGAACGGGTTTGCGCAGCGGCTGGATATTCACCACACCGTACTGGATGAATCCCAGGACTTTTCCGCCTTTCAGTTCGACATTCTGCGCGAGCTGACGCACAACAACTCCTTTACCATCGTGGGCGACCTGACGCAGGGCATCCACGGGTATCGCGGCGTCACCAACTGGGCGACCATGATGGGCGAGGTGTTCGGGGAAACCCGCGCCGATTACCGCGAGCTGGTGACCAGCTACCGCAATACCATGGAGATCATGACGCTGGCCGGGAAAGTCGCCGCCAAGTTTCCCTTTGCCGGGCAGCAGCCGGCAAAGCCCGTGCTGCGCCACGGCCCCGTTCCCGTCATCGCGCAGGGCGGCCCCGCCGACATTGCCCGCCGGGTGCAGGCGCATCTGGACGCGGGCATGAAAACCGTGGCCATCGTGGAGAAATATCCCGAGGACTGCAAAGCCCTCTATAAAACCTTGAAAAAGCAGCTGCCCCAGCTGCTGCTCTATCAGGATAACGATCAGGAATATCAGGGCGGCGTCATGGTCATCCCCGCCCACCTGGTCAAGGGTCTGGAGTTCGACGCGGTCATCGTGGCCGATGCCTCGGCGGAGAAGTACCCCGCCGACGAGCTGCACTGCCGCCTGCTTTACGTCTGCCTGACCCGGCCTCTGCACGAGCTGGCCTGCTTTTATCAAGGCGCACTGTCCCCCCTGCTTTCGGACTGCGGCGACGCGAGCACCGACTCTCTCTAAACACGCGGGACGCCCGGAACGAATTTTGGGTTTGAGGAAAGAGGCATGGATGAGCTGTGTAAAATGACGGCGTTTAAACTGCGAGATGGCATTCAGAAAAGGAAAATCGGCATCGAAAAGCTCACCCGCGCATTGGACGCGCAAAAATCCCAACGGGACTCTCTATTGTTTGGGCTTCCCGTGCTGATAAAGGACAACCTTGATGTTTCCGGGCTGCACACAACAGCCGGGAGTCTGTCTCTATCCGATAACCGCGCAAAGACGAACGCAGCACTTGTTGAAAACATCGTTCAACGCGGCGGCATTGTTTTGGGCAAAACCAACATGGCCGAATTTGCAAATTTTACAACGCAGGGCATGCCCGGCGGCTACAGCTCCAGCGGAGGCTTTGTAAAAAAATGCCTATGACCCCAACAAAGACCCGGGCGGCTCAAGCACGGGTTCGGGGGTCGCCGTTTCCGCGGGGTTTTGCGCCCTGGCCGTAGGGACTTTTTCCGTCGTTGCCTGTGCGGCGGAAAACGGGATTTGGAGGATTATTGGGCGCACTCGTCCGCGAAGCGGAAAACGCCGGAGGATATTATCGTCTTTTACGAAGCCAACCCGCACACGGCGATGAAATACGGCAATCCACCTTGCGGGAGGCCGCTTAAAAAAAGCGTTGATGAGCCCACCTACAAAAAAGCCATGGCGCAGCGTACTCAGGGGCGCAGGCAGGTGATGCGTGAACTGGAAGCCTATGACGCGTGCGTCATGACGGGGCCCACCAATATTACGCACCTCACAGGGCTGCCCTCGCTGGCTTTATGGGTGAGGACGGAATTCCAAGGGGGATCATCCTTTACGGCGCACAGGAACGCAGGCTTTTGGCCGCCGCACAGACGAAGCGCCATTGCCTGCCCGTTTGTGCGCCCAGATTATGAGCGCTTGGCGCGCCCCCCCAGTGAGCCGTTAGCAAGCATACCGGCGAGCTGCAAAGCGGAACCGGCATTTTGCGATGCGCGGTACCTGCCATAAAAAAATCGGGGCGCCTTCCTTGCGGAGGGTGTCCCGATTTTTTTCCGTTTTCCTATTTGGATTCCAGCCGATGAATGTCTACATTGGAGCCCACCACGACCAGCGTGTCCCCCACGCGGATGACATTGCTGGAACGGGGCGACACATTGATGGAGCCATCGCCGGATTTGATGGCCAAAATGTTGATGCCATACTCGGAGCGCACGTTCAGCTCCAGCAAAGAGCGGTTGGCCCACTTGTCCGGAGCCGTGATCTCCACCAGAGAGTAATCCGGGGAGATCTCAATATAATCCAACACATTCGTGGACACCAGAGAGTGCGCCAAGCGAACGCCCATGTCCTTTTCCGGGAAAATGACCTTATCGACGCCGATTTTGCGTAGCGCCTTGGCGTGCAGCTCGCTGGTGGCCTTGGAAATAACCAGGGGCACGCCCATGTCCTTGCACAGCAGGGAAATCAGCGTGGTGGCCTCCACATTGCCCGTGGCAATGATGGCCACATCAAAGTTGCTCAAGCCCAAAGCCTGCAGCGCCGCTTCGTCGGTGGCGTCGGCCTGCACGGCATGTGTCACCCGCTCACTCACCCTATCCAGACGGCTTTCCACATTGTCCAGCGCCAGAACATCATTGCCCAGGTCATACAGGGCCGTTGCAACCGCCGAGCCGAACCTTCCCATGCCGATGACGACAAACTGTCTCATGAATGATATAACCTCCTGTCCTTAGCCCACCATGATGCGGGCTTCCGGATATTTAATGTTCAATACGGACTTCTTTTGACGGGCGGCGATGGAGATCAACACGGTAAGCGGCCCCACGCGCCCGGCAAACATGGTAAAGATCAGCACCAGCTTGGAAGGTGCGGTAAGCTGCGGGGTGATGCCCGCGCTCAAGCCCACCGTGCCAAAGGCCGATACGGTCTCAAACATCAGATCCTCAAACTTGTTGCTGTTCTCCATTCCGCCCTCGGTAACGGTGAGCACCATGGTAACCACAATGATGATGGCCAGCGCCGCAACCACAATGGCCAGCGCACGCATCACCGTTTCTCTGGGCACCTTCTTTTTGCCCACCAGCACATCCTCGCGCCCGCTCATCAGCGCGCCTACCATCATGATAATAATGGCGAAGGTGGTGACCTTAACGCCGCCGCCGGTGCCGGCCGGTGCCGCGCCGATAAACATCAGCAGGATGGATACAAACTTAGACGCCAGAGTCATGCCGCCCTGGTCGATGGTAGCAAAGCCCGCCGTACGGCAGGTGACCGATTGAAACATGGCCGCCAGCACGCGCTTGGGCCAGGACAGCGGCCCCAGGGTAGCGGGGTTATCCCACTCCAGCACGAGGAAGGCCGCCGTGCCGATCACCAGCAAAATGCCGGTGGAAAGAAGCACCAGCTTGGCATGGCTGGTCAGGCGGTTGAAGCGGTGCTTGCGGAACACATCCAGCAGCACGTTGAAGCCCAGCCCGCCAATGATGATCAGCGCCATAATGGTAAAGTTCACCACATAATCATTTTGATAAGCGGTAAAGGAGGAAAAGCCGCCGTTGACGTCAAAGCCCGCGTTGCAAAAGGCCGATACCGAGGTGAAAATACTGCGGTACAGCCCCGTTCGAAACCCCAGCGTGGGGATCAGCCTGGTGGCCAGCAGCGACGCCCCGATCAGCTCCACAAAAAAGGTAACGGCGGCGATATGTTTGATGAGCTTGACCAGCCCCTTCAGTGTAAATTCCCCCACCGATTCCTGTATGATGAGCCGCTCTTTGAGTGTGATCTTGCGGCGCAGCACCATCAAGATCAGCGTGGTGATGGTCATGAACCCCAGCCCGCCCATCTGCACCAAAAACAAAATGGTAAACTGGCCAAAATGGGTAAAGGTGTCCTGCACATCGTGCACGGCCAAGCCCGTCACGCACACTGCCGACGTGGCGGTAAAAAGTGCGTCCAGCACGCTGATGGAGCCTGCTCCGTAGGTCGCGCTGGGCAGCGCCAGCAGCGCCGTGCCCACGCAAATGAGCAGTGCAAACCCCAGCACCAAAACCTGTGTCGGGCGCAGGTTGAATTTATTTCGTATGGAAGCAGGCATAATGTCCTCCGGCGCCTGTACGGCGCGCCCCAGCGGTGAATATGAGCCATTATAGCACCGCGCCCCCTGAAATACAATGACCGCGCGTTCTGCTGCCTTTTCGTGGATCATACATATAAAACACAAGCTTCGCCGAGCCCGTCTCGCGCGCTCACATTTTCGCAGGGGTATATCCCAAAGCTCAAAAGCAGATAATCTAGAAAAGCGTATCAAGGATATGGGGGAGTTCTATGGAAAACAGCGTATCCTGCCAAAGCAACCGGCACATCCACGCCCGCTCGGGGTGGAGCGCCGCCGAGGAAGAACTGCTGCGGGCGGAAACCGCCCGTGCTCTGCAAGAAGGCACCCCGCTGCGGCAGGCGTTCGAGGCCGTGGCCTGCCGCACCAACCGGCGCCCCAACAGCGTGCGCAATTATTATTACACTGCCCTGCGCAGCGGTCAGGATAAGCCCGCGCGGCCGCCCTTCCGTCCCTTTACGCCGCAGGAATCCCGCCACATGCTGACGCAGATGCTGACCTGGCACAGCCAGGGAAAGTCCGTGCGCGCCTGTGCCTATGAGCTGGCCGGGGGTGACCGCACGCTCATGCTGCGTTATCAAAACAAATACCGGGCGCTGATGAAAAGCCGCCCGCCTCTGGTGCGGCAGGTTTTGACCCAGCTGGAGGGGCAAGGCGTGCCCGCGCCTGCGCCGCCCGCCGCCCAAGAGGGAGATTTGGCGCGCCGCGTCGCCGGAGAAGTGACCCAGCGACTGACCGCTGTGCTGCAGCAAAGCGCGGTTCAAACCGCCAACGACCGCCTGGAGGATGCACGGGCGCAGGCAAAGTGGTACGAGCGCGCCGCTCGGCGCCTTGCCGTGGTCACCAGGGAATATCTCCACAGCCGCGATCCGCACCTGCTGCCCATGGTGGAGGAGTGCATTGCCGAAAGCTTGGAGGGCGCACCCGGCGAGATGCCATCCTAAAGCGTTTCGCCGCAGGCGAAACGCGAGGGCAGCCAAGAGTAGCTGCTGACGCTGAAAATAGACGAGGTCGCCGTGGGCTGCTTGTTCTCGGAAACAATACCCTGCTCGTCCTCGCTGCTTCTCCACGATGAAAGGGTCAAGGGATGCAATCCCTTGTGGAGGTTCTTGCTATCTCTTTTTTGCACCGCTCTCATATTGCCGCTGCGCGGTAATATTGCGCTCCGTTTGAGTGTGTTTCAGCTGCCAGTGCCGCTGGGGCGGCACTGGTTAGGGATGCAATCCCTTGTGGAGGTTCTTGCTATCTCTTTTTTGCACCGCTCTCATATTGCCGCTGCGCGGTAATATTGCGCTCCGTTTGAGTGTGTTTCAGCCGCCAGTGCCGCTGGGGCGGCACTGGTTAGGGATGCAATCCCTTGTGGAGATTCTTGCTATCTCTTTTTTGCACCGCTCTCATATTGCCGCTTCACGGCAATACTGCGCTTAGTTTCAGCGTGTTTCAGCCGCCAGTGCCGCTTTAGCGGCACTGGTTAGGGACGCAATCCCTTGGAGCTTCCGTCAACTGCCCCAAGGAGAACTCGCCTCCGGCGGGGGCTAAATCCTTGTGCGGAAGCAAGCCAAGTGCTGCAAGCGCGTTCGCTATTTGGGCATTCCTGCGGAATGCCCTATCGCTTCCGCGCGAGCCGTGTTTCGGCACAGCCGAAGCACTAGGATTGGGGGACGTTGTTTTATCACCGCTCCCGTGATTGTTGCCAAGGCAACAACACTGCGCTGGGCTTCTAGGCATTTCGTCTGCCAGCGCCGCTAAAGCGGCACTGGTTCGATGCGTCCCCCCCTAGCAACCCCCATTTCCCCTCCCGTCTGGGGACACCCCGGGAGCGTTTCGCCTACGGCGAAACGCGAAGGCAGTCAAGAGTTCCTGCTGACAATGATGCCGAAAGCGAGTGTTCCGGCAGCGCCGGAACACGGGGTGCACGCGAATGACGAGTGTATCCGTAAGGATGCACAGGTCATGAGTCGTGCTTTTCAGCACTTGCCTTGCTTTTGCAGAAAGTGCGGTGTTCCGAAAGGCGGCGGCGAAACGCGAAAACAGCCAAGAGCAACTGCTGACGCTGAAGAGCGGTTTCGCCGCACATTGCCTGCTCTCGGGAACGATACCTCGCTCGTCCTCGCTGCTTCTCCCCGAAGAAGGGATGCAAGGGGTGCAATCCCTTGCGGGGATTTTCCTTGTGATATTAACTATCCTTTGAAGGACTCGCCTCCGGCGGGGGCTAGGGAAATTGGGGGACGTTACGACGCGTCCCCCAAATCCCCCTAGCAACCCCCATTCCCCCTCCCGTTTTGGAACACCCCAGACCCCGAAAGCGCCTTGCCTTTGGCAAGGCGCGAGGGCAGCTAAGAATGACTGCTGACCCAGAGGAGCGAGCAAGCGACAATAGGGCGATAGCCCTATGACAGCGCCGCGAGCCAGCAGAGAGCGTTTCGCCTTCGGCGAAACGCGAGGGGCAGCTAAGAATGACTGCTAACGCTGATGCCGACAGGAACACCGCAGGTGTTCCGAGAGGCGGCAAGGCGCGAGGGTAGCTAAGAATGACTGCTAACGCTGATGCCGACAGGAACACCGCAGGTGTTCCGAGAGGCGGCAAGGCGCGAGGGTAGCCAAAAGCAACTGCTGCCGTCGGAAATAGGCTCCGCCGCAAGCTGCCTGCCATCGGGAACAATACCCTGCTCGTCTTCGCTGCTTCTCCCCGATGAACGGGTTAAGGGACTTCGTCCCTTGCGGGGTTCTTTGCATCCCTCTTTCTACGCCGCTTCCTCTGCCAACCCCTGACCTAGAGAAGCAAGCTAACACCGCGCCCTGCCTTTGGCAAGGCGCTTTTTGTTTTGCAATTCCCCTTCAACCTTGCTGTGATAGAAAGTGATTTTTTGCGAGGTGTTTTATGACCATAACCACGCATTCTCCCGAGGAAACGCAGGAGCTAGCCGCCCGGCTGGGAAAGGCTTTGTTTCCCGGCGCCGTGCTGGCGCTGCGCGGCGATCTGGGCGCGGGCAAAACCGCATTTGTGCGGGGCCTGGCGCAGGGCATGGGGGTTTCCGGTCGGGTGCACAGCCCCACGTTTGCATTGGTGCATGAACACAACGGCCCGCTGCCGCTGTTCCATTTCGACCTTTACCGGTTGGAAGATGGGCTTGCAGAAACCGGGTTGGATGAATATTTTGACCGGGGCGGCGTATGCGCGCTGGAATGGCCGGAAAAGGCGGAAGATGAATTGCCTTTGGAACGCTTGGACGTGATTTTGCGAAGCCCGGACGAAGCCACGCGGGAAATCACCTTTTTGCCCCGGGGAAAAGCATATGAGGAGTGCATAAAAAGCTTATTATGAAATTATTGGCGATTGATACCAGCAGCAAGGTGGCTTCCGCCGCGCTGTTTGAAGAGGATCATTTGGTGTGCGCCTGCGATCTGATGTGCGGGCTGACCCATTCGCAGCGGCTGATGCCGCTGGTGGAGGATTGTTTCGCGCTGGCCGGATGGCAGCCCGGGCAAGTGGATTATTTCGCCGTGGTGCGCGGGCCGGGCTCGTTTACCGGTGTGCGCATCGGCGTGTCGGCCGTCAAAGGCATGGCGGATGCGCTGGGCAAACCCGTAGTGGGCGTGAACACGCTGGAAACGTTGGCGGCTTCCCTACCTTTTGCTCAAGGGCTGGTTGTGCCGCTGCTGGATGCGCGGCGCGGCCAGGTGTACGCCGCCGCCTATCGCTGGGACGGCGATGGGATGACCACGGTCATTCCGCCCTGCGCCATGGCGCTGAGCGAATTCCTGCAAAACCCCGCTCTTTCAGGGCAGCTCACCTTTTTGGGCGACGGTGCCACGGCAAATGCCGATATTTTGGCTCAGGTGAAGAACGGCCGCCTTGCGCCTCCCCATGTGCGCCATCAGCGGGCGGCAGCGGCCGGGTATTTGGCGCTGAGCCGCCTGGACACGGCGATGCCCGCAGGGGACATCGAACCGCTTTATTTGCGGGACAGCCAGGCGGAGCAGACCCGGCAGGAGAAGCTGCGCCGCGAGGAGGCCGCCCGTGCCTGACGATCTGCTGTTGCGCCCCATGACCCCCGAGGATATTCCCGCCATTGCGGCCATAGAGCGCTTGTGCTTTGCGGTT
>JAQUVY010000071.1 GCA_028693155.1 Eubacteriales bacterium | reverse complement strand
TCCACATGATCTGATCGCAGCAAAAGCCCTGCAGGCCATGCGCCGCCGCATACGCCGCCGCTTCCAGAACGCGGGGCAGCCGCCAGTTGGAGCAGCCGTAATGCAGGATCTTCCCCTCCCGCACCTTGCGCTCCAGATGTTCCAGGATGTCCCCCACCGATCGGCGCTCATCGTCCCGGTGCAGAAAATAAAGGTCGATATAATCCGTTTGCAGATCGCGCAGGCTGCCCTCCAGGTCGGCGTCCAGCTCCTGGGGCGCCAGCCGCGGCGCGTGCATATTTTCAAAGGGTGGGTGGCCGCCTTTGGTGGACAGCACCATCTCTCCCCGACAATTGCGCGCTTTCATCCACTTCCCCAGCGTTTTTTCGCTGCGGTGCCGCTCGCCGGGGATCCAGTCGTTATAGCACCGCGCCGTATCCAAAAAATTGCCGCCCAGCTCGCGGTAGGTATCCAGCTGCGCCAGCGCCGCCGCCTGCGGGATGGCCGCGCCGTACCCCGCCGTACCCAGGCACACGCGCGATACCGCCAGCCCCGACGCGCCCAATATGGTTTTTTCCATTTGCCGTCCTCCTTCTTAAAAAAGAAAAGCCGCAGATGCTCTGCGGCTTTATTGTATCATATCCGGTCGGCTCAGCGATACTTGGGCAGCCAATCTCCGTGCTCCTCGATGAGGGCGTCGCACATGGCGACGATCTCGTCCTGGGTCAGCTCGGCGGCGGTATGGGGATCCATCATGGCGGCCATGTAAATGTCGTCCTTCTTTTTGGACACGGCGGCCTGAATGGTCAGCAGCTGAACGTTGATGTTGGTGCGGTTCAGCGCGGCGCATTGCTCGGGCAGGTCGCCCACATAGCAGGGCTGAATGCCGTTGCGGTCCACCAGGCAGGGCACCTCAACGCAGGCGTTGCGGGGCAGGTTGGTGATCAGACCCGTGTTGAGTACGTTTCCATGCACGCGATAGGGCTCGTCCAGCTCCATGGCCTTGATGATGTAGGCGGCGAACTCCTTGCTCTTTTCATGCACCAGCTTCTCGTTGTGGATGAGATCCTCGGCCATCTTATCCCACTTTGCGATCTGCTCCACGCAGCGGCGGGGGTATTCATCCAACGGGATCTTGTAGCGCTCGATGAGCTCGGGATGCTTCTCCTTGATGTACCAGGGGTTGTATTCCGAGTTGTGCTCGCTGGATTCGGTGATGTAATAGCCAAAGCGATGCATCAGGTCATGGCGCACCAGATCCCAGTCCATCTTATAATCGCTCTGGGGATTCAGGGAGCGGCGCTTGATCTCGGGATACAGGTCATTGCCCTGCAGGTCCTCGATCTTCAGCAGCCAAGCCATGTGGTTGATGCCGGCGATCTCCCAGCGGCAATTATTCACATACTCGTCCATCTTCAGGGACTCCAGCAGCCCCTTGGCACAGCTCTGCACGCTGTGGCACAGGCCTACGGTCTTGATGGGGGTATAGCGCTGCATATAGCCGCTGAGCATGGCCATGGGGTTGGTGTAGTTGATGAAAAGCGCGTCGGGGCAAAGCTCTTCCATGTCGTGAGCAAAGTCCTCCAGCACGGGGATGGTGCGCAGCGCACGGAAAATGCCGCCGATGCCCAGCGTGTCTCCGATGGTCTGGCGCAGGCCGAAGCGCTTGGGCACCTCAAAATCGGTGATGGTGCAGGGATCATACAAGCCGACCTGAATGCTGTTCACCACATATTTGGCGCCCTTGAGCGCTTCGCGGCGGTTCAGCGTGGCGTGCAGGGTCACGTCGGTGCGCCCCGAGTTGTTGATGATGTTGGTCAGCATTTTGTTGGACTCTTCCAAACGCTTAGGATCAATATCATGCAGCCAGATATCCAGATCCTTCAGCTCGGGGGTGCAGATGCAGTCACCCAGCACATTTTTGGCAAATACGCTGCTGCCCGCGCCCATGTATGCAATACGAATCATGAGAAGATTCTCCTTTCCCGGCCGGCGGCGTTCTGTCGCCGGGCATTATTCACATGGTACACCTTCCCGGGGACAGCGCCTAGCACACAACGTTGCAAAAACTTGTGTTTTTGTTGTATCATATAAACATGCAAAAGCAAAGGAGATACCCGGCCATGGCCCGTTCCACCGTTCTTGAGGATATTCTGCTGCCGCTGCCGCCGGCGGAGGATTTTGTCGCGCTGCGTCACTGCGGACATCAGCACTGCGAACCCGGGCACACCTTTGGCCCATCGGTGCGCGATCACTTTCTCATTCACTTTGCCGTGGCGGGCAAGGGCGTTTTTTGCAAAGACGGCCGGGAATATCTGCTTCATGCGGGGCAGGGGTTTCTCATCGTGCCAGGGGAGATCACGACCTATCGCGCCGACGCCCAGGAGCCCTGGGAATATTTTTGGTTCGGCTTTGCAGGGCGCGCGGCGGAAGCGCTGCTGCCCCTGTGCGGCCTGAGCGCCCAAGCGCCGGTCTTTCGCTGCGACGATCCCCTTGCCGCCGCGCGGCGGCTCAACCGCCTGCTGCAATGCGCCCATCGCCCCACTCCCGGGCGGGAACGCGAGCTGCTGGGGCATATGTTCTCCTTTCTTTCCCTGGCGCAGGGCACGGCCTGCGCCGCCACCCAGCGCGTGGCGGACAACGCCCCGGCAAGGCAGGCCATGCAGTATTTGCAGGAAAACTACAGTTATGATATTTCGGTGGAGGACATCGCGTGGCATGTGGGCTTAAGCCGCTCGCAGCTTTTTCGGGTGTTTAAGGCGGCCTACGGTCACTCCGTGCGGGACGCGCTGCTGACCCATCGCCTCAGCGCCGCCCAGCGTATGCTCGCCCGAGGCGGGTATACCGTCACGCAGGTGTGCTTCTCCGGCGGGTTTTCCGACCCGGCCTATTTTTCCGCGGCCTTCCGGCGGCGCTTTGGCCTCTCCCCCCGGGCTTACGCCTGCAGCCAGGCGCACAGCTGAGCCCTTTTCCCCCGCAGAAATTAGTTGTATAATAAAAAAATATGCTTCCGCGAGGCGCAGGGCAGCCAAAAAACTGCGCACGCGCGGTTTGAGCATGGTTCCTTCGGGATCTGCGCACACTTTTTTTGAGCAATTTCGGTCAAACCGGAGCTTATCGACGATGATAAAATATTTTTTGCATCTTTGGAGGATAACTTATGGGGACTTTTGATTCCAAGCAGGGCTTCCTGTGCGACATGGACGGCGTGATCTACCACGGCAATCAGCTGCTGGACGGCGCGGCGGCGTTTGTGCGCTGGCTCAACGAAACGGGAAAGCGGTTTTTGTTTCTCACCAACAGCTCGGAGCGCGCGCCCCGCGAGCTGCAACAGAAGCTGGAGCGCCTGGGGCTGGACGTGGGCGAAGAGCATTTTTACACCAGCGCGCTGGCCACCGCAGATTTTTTGAAGAGCCAATCGCCGGGCGCCACGGCCTATGTGGTGGGTGAGCCCGGGCTGATGAACGCGCTGTACGAGGCGGGCATCACCATGAACGATGTCAACCCCGATTATGTGGTCATTGGCGAAACGCGCAACTACAACTACGAAAACATTCGCCGCTCCATCAAGTTCGTGCTGGCCGGCGCCAAGCTCATCGGCACCAACCCGGACATCACCGGCCCCGGGGAGAACAACACCACCCTGCCCGCCTGCCGGGCGCTGGTGTCGCCCATCGCGCTGTCCACCGGCGTGACCCCTTACTTTTTGGGCAAGCCCAACCCGCTCATGATGCGCACGGGCATCCGCCTGCTGGGGGTAGATCCGGCCGACGCCGCCATCGTGGGCGATCGCATGGATACGGACATCATCGCGGGAATCGAAACGGGCGCGGACACCATTTTGGTGCTGTCGGGCGTGACCACCCGGGAAATGCTGCCCACCTTCCCCTATCAGCCCCGGTATATCCTCAACGGCATCGGTGACATTGTCACCGTATAACTTTCACAAAGCGAGGTAATTATGAACGATCCCCAGAAGAAAGTGACTCCCGCGCTGATGAAGCGCTTCGTCTCCTATTATCGCCCGGTTCGCGGCATTTTCGCGCTGGATATGTTCTGCGCCTTTGCTTCGGCCGCGCTGGGTCTGGTCTTCCCGCTGGTGACCCGCCGCATTTTGAACGTCACCATTCCCCAGGGCAACCTTCGCGAGCTGTGGATGCTGGCGGCGGCGCTGCTGGGCATTTATCTGGCCATGGCGCTGCTGAGCTATTTCATGAACTATCAGGGCCATGTGATGGGCGTGCGCATGGAGGCCCATATCCGGGAGGATCTGTTTACCCACCTGCAAAAGCTGTCCTTTAAATATTACGACGACAACCGAACCGGCAAGATCATGTCGCGTATGCTCAACGACCTTTTTGACGTGACCGAGCTGGCGCACCACGGCCCGGAGGACATATTTATTTCTTTGGTCATGCTGGTGGGGTCATGCTTCGTGTTGTTTCGCATTGAGTGGCGGCTGACGCTGCTCATTTTGGCGGTCATGCCCCTCCTGGTGTGGTTTGCCACAACCCGGCGCAAAAAGATGGGGCAGGCCTTCGTCGAGGTTCGCGGTGAAACAGCCAGCATCAACGCGCAGATCGAAAACAGCATCAGCGGCATCCGCGTGGTGCAGTCCTTCACCAACGAAGACTACGAGTGCGAGCGCTTTCACGACGGCAACCGCCGGTTTCAGGCGGCCAAGTCCAAGTCCTATCGCGCCATGTCCACCTTTATGAGCGGCATGGGCTTTTTGACCAACGTGGCCAACGCGGTGGTCATCATCGGCGGCGGCTTTTTCATCTACCTGGGAGAGATGACCCTGACCGATCTGATCACCTTCAATATGTTCATCACGCTCATCCTGCAGCCGGTGCAACGCCTCACCAACTTTACCCAGCAGTTTGAGCAGGGCATGAGCGGCTTTAAGCGGTTTGCCGAAGTGATGGAAATGGAGCCGCAGATCGTGGACGCACCCGACGCGCACGAGTTGAAGGACGTACACGGCTCCATTGAGCTGCGCGACGTCACCTTCCGCTATAACGACGATGAGGACGTGCTCAACCACGTTTCCCTCACCATCCCCGCCGGGCGCACGGTGGCGCTGGTGGGTCCCTCGGGCGGCGGCAAAACCACGCTTTGTCAGCTTATCCCCCGCTTTTACGACGTGCTGGAGGGCGAGGTGCTGGTGGACGGGCACAACGTGAAGGAGCTGACGCTGCGCTCGCTGCGCGACGCCATCGGCTCGGTGCAGCAGGACGTATTTCTGTTTACCGGCACTATTCGGGAAAACATCCTTTACGGCAACGTAAACGCCACCGACGAGCAGGTGATCGAAGCGGCCAAGGAGGCCAACATCCACGAGTTCATCCTCTCCTGCCCCGAGGGATACGACACCTACATAGGCGAAAAGGGCGTGCGCCTTTCGGGCGGGCAGAAGCAGCGCCTGAGCATCGCCCGCGCCTTCCTGAAGAACCCGCCCATCCTCATTTTGGACGAAGCCACCTCGGCGCTGGACAACGAGACCGAGCGCAAGGTGCAGCAGGCGCTGTTTGCCCTCTCCCGCGGGCGCACCACGCTGGTCATTGCCCATCGGCTCTCCACCATCAAGAACGCCGATGAGATCATCGTGCTCACCGACGAGGGCGTGAAAGAGCAGGGCAGCCACGAGACGCTGTACGCCCAGGGCGGCATCTACACCCGCCTGTACGACGCACAGTTTAAGGAGGTCAATGAAAAGGGCGAGGCGGACGTTTACCGCCCGCAGGCCGCGCAGGACTGATCTTCACCGAGTTTTACAACACGCTTCGGCACACCCGCGCCGGAGCGTGTTTTTTTCGTTTTCCCGCGCGGGCTTTTCATTCCGCCCGCGGGATAAAAACGCTTTGATTTTTCTTGCATCCCCCCGCTGTTCGTACTATCATAGGGCATAAAGAGACCCCTGCAATAAACTGCTCAGGAGGTAACCGTATGAACACAAAGGTTGGTCTGCAAATGTACACCATGCGCGACCACATGGCGCCTGAAGAGCTGGAAACCACACTGCGGCGCGTCAAAGCCATCGGCTATGACAGCGTGCAGATGGGTGCGCCCCGGCACATGACCGCGAAGGCCTTTCGCGCCCTGCTGGATGACATCGGCCTTACGACCTGCATGGTCAGCGGCTCGCTGGAAACGCTGCTGGTTGAGCCGGAAAGGGTGATGGAGGAAGGCCGCATTTTGGGCACGCGCGACATCTACACCCCCACGGTGAGCACCGAGCTGCGCTCCACGCCCGAGGGCTACGCCGCCTTTGCCAAGATCATGAACGGCATCGGCGAGGTGGTGGGCAAGGAAGGCTTCCGCCTGCAGTACCACTCCCACGCCTACGAATGGACGCGCTTTGCCAACGGCAAAACCGGCGTGGACATTCTGGCGGAAAACACCGATCCCGCCGTGTTTTACTTCATGCACGACACCCACTGGCTGCACGCCGGCGGCGTGGACGTGGCCAAGACCATCGCCCGGTACCGGGGACGGATGAACCAGGTACACTTTAAGGATTACAACGTGGAGCCCGAGCTGACCTACGACATCGGCATCGTGAACAAGGTGTTCGCCGAGGTGGGCACGGGCAATTTGGACTGGCCCGCCATTTTGGAGGCCTGCCGCGCCAACGAGATCGAGTATTATGTGGTGGAGCAGGACAAGAGCAAGCGGGATATTTTTGAAAGCATTCAGATCAGCCACGACAATATGCGCGCCTGGGGACTGTAACACCCGGCAGAAAGGGAAAAAACCATGCCTCAAGTAAAACCTGTCAAGGTCGCCCTGATCGGATCGGGCGATATCAGCGGCATCTACCTGAAAAACATGACCCAGACCTTTTCCATCTTGGATGTGGTGGGCTGCTCCGACCTCATTGAGGGCCGCAGCCGCGCCCGCGCCGAGGAATACGGCATCCGCCAGATGACCAACGAGGAGATCCTCAACGACCCCACCATCGAGATCGTGGTCAACACCACCTATCCTTTAAGCCATTACGAAGTCAGCAAGCAGGTGCTGCTGGCCGGCAAAAACGTACACAGCGAGAAAATGATGGCCACCACCATGGCCGAAGCCAACGAGCTGATGGCCATTGCCAAGGAAAAGAACCTGCGCATCGGCATGGCGCCCGACACCTTCCTGGGTGCGGCCCTGCAGACCGCGCGCAAATATCTGGATGCCGGCATGATCGGCACGCCCCTCAACGCCACTGCCATGGTCATGCGCGGCTATCGCCCCCAGGGCGAGCTGGACGGCCGCCTGCCCATGATCATGACCGCCGGCGGCGGCATCCCCTACGACATGGGCGGCTATTACCTGCACGCCATGATCTTCCTGCTGGGCGGCATCAAGCGCGTGTCCGGCTTCGCCAAGACGCGCAACCCCATCGAGCACTTCGAGAACCCGCGTCACCCCCGCTACAAGGAGGAGTTCGAGTTCTCCACGCCCAACATGATGGTGGCCTCGCTGGAATTTGAGCAGGGCTGCTACGGCACGCTGACCACCATGAGCGAGAGCTTCGGCGAGACCCCCCGCCTGGAGATCTACGGCACCAAGGGCACGCTGGTTTTGAGCGATCCGAACAACTACGGCGATCCCATCCACATCATCCGCAACGGCTACAAGGATATGCTGCCCTGCGAGATCCCCTTCACCCACGGCTATCCCGTCAACTCCCGCGGCATCGGCGTGGCCGACATGGCGTGGGCCATCCGCAACAACCGGCCTCACCGCTGCTCGGCCGAGCTGGGCTACCACGCCTTTGAAGTGGTCAACGGCGTGCAGGAGAGCTGCGCCACCGGCAAGGTTTACGAGATGAAGTCCCATGTGGAGCGCCCCGCCCCCCTGCCAGACGGCTTTGTGAGCGGCACCTCCGCCGAGGCCTGCCTGGATAACTAAACCGTCTTTTATATTCGCCGGGTCTGATATAATTAAGATCCGGCGTATTTTCTATCGGCGCATGGGTGCCGCCACCAAAGGAGGGCCTGAATGAAACACATCTATTTAAACCTGAAGCGCTTCGACATCCCACCCGAAAAAGGCGGCGTCAACCGTCTCTCTCCCGTGGAAAGCTGGGGCAGCTGCCTTGTAAAAAGCACGCAGGAAGCCCTGCGGGCATATGACCCCGCACAGGCGGAGTTTGTCATGTTTTTACCCGAGGCGCATCTGCTGAACGCAGCCGCCGCCAAAACCCCGGGCAGCCCTGTTCGCTTAGGCAGCCAGAGCGTATACCGCGCCGACACGGCGGCGGGCGGAAACTTCGGCGCCTTTACCACCAATCGCACCGCAAATATTACAGCTCTGCTGGGCTGCTCGCACACCCTCATCGGCCACTGCGAAGAACGCGCCGACAAAGCCGGCATTCTGGCAGAGGCCGGAGTAAAAGACCCGGCGGCGGTCAACCGCCTGCTGAACGCGCAGGTGTTGGCAGCGCAGGCCGCCGGTCTTCGGGTGGTCTACTGCGTGGGGGAAAGCAGCCAGGAGCAATCCGATTGGGAAAACGTGCTGGGCAATCAGCTTTCCATCGGCCTAAAGGGGGCCGATTTGAACCGCGTCGTCATCGCCTACGAACCCATTTGGAGCATCGGTCCGGGCAAAACGCCCGCCGACGCGTCCTATATCACCAAAGTCGCCCGCTTCATCAAGGAACGCACCGGCGGGCTGGATGTGGTATACGGCGGCGGCTTAAAGCAGGCCAACGCCGCCATGCTGGCCGGCATCGCGGAGATCGACGGCGGGCTTATCGCGCTGACCCGTTTCACCGGCGAAATTGGCTTTTATCCTGATGAATATCTGGAGATCATTCGCATTTATCTGGGCGCGTAAGGAGGTGTCGTTATGAAGTTGAATTTTGAATACGGCGAGGGCGTCATGCCCGCCGTGCTGCCCGACAGCACAGATGTTTTCATTCCCGGAGAGACGGTTGCCGATCCCCCCTGCCTGCCCCAAACCTGGCAAGCGCTTTACGACGCCACGCTGGAAAGCATTCGTCACCCGGTGGGCATGGAGCCGCTGGCCGCCCTGGCTCACCCCGGCAGCACCGTGATCTTCGTCATCCCCGACATCGTAAAGGGGGGCTGCCAGCCCACCTCGCACCGCCGTGTGGCCATACGCGCCTGCTTGGATGAGCTTTTCGCCGCGGGCGTGCGCAAGCAGGACATTCTGCTGCTCTTTTCCAATGGCCTGCACCCCCGCACCAGCGAACCTGAGATGAAGCAGATCCTAGGGGAAGAGCTGTTCGGCGAGTTTTATGCCGACGGGCAGATCACCAGCCATGACTCGGAGGACTATGATCATCTGGTCGATCTGGGCTGCACCGACCACGGCGATCATGTGCTCATGAACCGTTACGTTTTTGAGGCGGACATTCCCATTCTCATCGGCCATACCCAGGGCAACCCCTACGGCGGCTATTCCGGCGGATATAAGCACTGCGCCACCGGCATTACCCATTGGCGCAGCATTTCTGCCCATCATGTGCCTCGCGTCATGCACCGTCCGGACTTTACCCCTGTTTCCGCCCACAGTTTGATGCGCGACAAGTTCGATCAACAGGGCATGTTCATGGAAGAAAAAATGGGCAAAAAGTTCTTTTGCTGCGACGCGGTGCTGGATACCTTTTCCCGGCAAATCGAGATTCACAGCGGCTGGGCAAAGGAAATGCAGCCCTTGAGTTGGAAAACGGCCGACCGGCGCACTTATGTACACTGGGCCGAAAAAAAGTACGACGTGGTGGTGTTCGGTATGCCCAACAACTTTCACTACGGCGACGGCATGGGCACCAACCCCATTCAAATGATGCAGGCGCTCTCGGCACAGGTCATTCGCCACAAGCGGGTACTTGCCGAGCGATGCGTATTCCTGGTCTCTTCCGTGTGCGACGGCTACTTTCATGAGGAACGCTGGCCCTATTCCCGCGAGCTGTACGAGATGTTTCAGCGCGACGGCATGAACACGCTGCCCGACATGAACCGCTACGGCGAGCTGTTCGCCACCAATGCGGAATATATCCGGCAATATCGCTTCGGCGGCGCTTTTCATCCTTTCCACGGTTTTTCCATGATGAGCTGCGGCCACATTGCCGAGGAAAACACCAGTGCCATCTACATCGTAGGTGCCAGGCAGCCGGGCTATGCCCGGGGCATGGGCTTGAAAACCCGCGCCACCTTCGAGGAAGCGCTGGAGGATGCCAAGCGCAAGTATGTGGGTGAGAATCCAAACATTCTGGCTTTACCGCTGACCTTCAAGCGCGGTGCGGTTCACCTGTGCATGAAAAACGGCAGCCACACCGACGGTTCCGACTCGGTGAGCCATCCCTGCGGCGGCTGACCGCTCGCCCGAAAAGCCGAAGGGCGCCCCCGCTTGCCAGTGGGGGACGCCCTTTTTCCTGCTTCAATATGAGCCGCTTTGCCCACTTTTTACCGGCCGCCGCCGCGGAACCCGCATTCTCGCTTATACTCCCTTTTATCCTCGTACATGTGGACGTCTGCACGGTTACAAATGCTGTCAAAATCGTCGCCGGGACGATAAGACTCATATCCAAAGGACGCCGTCAAGCCACACGCTTTTAAGGCCTCACGCATACCCTGCATATAAGCCTCGGCCGCCTGCTGCGTCTGCTCTTTTCCCAGCGCCATAAATTCATCGCCCCCGACACGGTATGCGGCAAAATTCTTTCTTTCCCTCTTCATCATCGCTCCGGCCACGCTCTGCAGTGCCTTGTCTCCCGCGCTGTGCCCGTGCAGATCGTTGATCTCCTTCAAGGCGTTCAGATCTATGGAAATGACGGCGATGGTCTTGCTGCGCATTCTTTGGGCATCCGCGAAAAAGCTGCGCCGGTTCATCAATCCCGTCAACGAATCGCGCCGGAAGGTCTCCAGATACAAAACGACGTAATACAGCGTGCAGGAGGTCATCATCGCGCCCGTCACCAAAAATTTGTAACCCGACAGTACACTCTCAAGCACAGCCGCGATCACACAGATGGAGACGATATAGATCACCGCGAAGATCTCGCCGGGAGAAATGCTGCGGTACATCCTGATCGTCAGCACAACCACCACCGCCAGGTAAAACGCGCTGACGATGTGCGGCAAATAGCACAGCGGCCCCTGCATAAACTCATTGCGCTCGCCAAACCAGAACATCACATGGGTGAAGATGCTGGTGAAAGCGACGACGCCCACAAGGATCACCGGTATCCAAAGCACAATGCCGGCCTTTTTTCTGCGCAGCAAAATCTGCAGAATGATCACAACCGCGCTCGGGCGCAGGGTATAGCCCAGGGCAGAGGTCATATAGCGCAGCACAGAGACCTGATGCGAAGCCGTCAGGATGTAATCCATCATATCCGCAGCGAGCAGAACCGCCACCAGCACAACAAACGCAACGAAATTCCGGTTGGTCCTTGTGTCGAAGCTTTTATTCGTAACGGCAATAATCCCCAAGCCAATAATAAGCACGATGGTTGTAAAATTACTCAGCAATAATTCCGTGATCGCATTCATATTCGGTGCTCCCTGCTGTGTTTGTTTCGTTGTCACGGCAAACCTGAATCATATCGTGGGGTTTGTTCATAATTGTTTATTATAAAGTATTGCCGCACTTTTTTCCATCCCATTATGCAGGTTGCCGCGGCCCTTGGCAGCGAAATTGTGCCCATCCGGCCTCCGCATACAAAAAAAGGCGACCCAAACACCATCGGGTCGCCTTTTTTTAGGTTGTACCTTTCCTATTTTTGCGCCGCGCTTTTCATCTTTTCTTCGATCACGTCGGCGGCATGCTCCAGATAGTCGCCCTCAAAGAGCTCGATCAGACCCTCGTCGCAAACCTGGGCGATGGACGGGTCGATGGGCAGACGTCCCAGAATATCCAGCTCGTAGGCCTTGGCGATGTCCTCCAGATGGCTGTCGCCGAACACCTTGATCTCTTTGTTGCAGTCCGGGCAGCGCACATAGCTCATGTTCTCCACGATGCCCAGCACGGGAATGTTCATCATCTTGGCCATGTTCACGGCCTTGGCCACGATCATCCCCACCAGCTCCTGGGGCGTGGTAACCACCACGATGCCATCCAGCGGCAGAGACTGAAACACGGTCAGCGGCACATCGCCCGTGCCCGGAGGCATATCGATAAACATGAAGTCGATGTCCTCCCAGATGACCTGGCTCCAGAACTGCTTAACCGTGCCGGCGATGACCGGGCCGCGCCAA
>JAQUVY010000070.1 GCA_028693155.1 Eubacteriales bacterium | reverse complement strand
TAACGGCCGGCGTTGCTTTTGTAAAGATCCCACGGTGCCGTCAACCCCGTAAATGCAACCTGCTTCTCAGCAGGGTGGGTGTTCGGCTCGCCGCCGCTGCCTTCCCCTGACAAACGGGGGCCTGACATTGGTTGCTGAAAAAGACGCGAACTCCCGAAAAAATAGCGTAGGTTTTTATACGAGGTTTAACGCACACCCCAGGAAGCTTTGTTATGGTGGGGTTAAATGGGCTCGAACCATCGACCTTTACGATGTCAACGTAACGCTCTAACCAGCTGAGCTATAACCCCACGTGTTGGGTGCATGTCTATTATACCCAGACCCGCAAAAAAAGCAAGACCTAATTGCGGCAAAGCACCCATTTTTTGCAATCTGTTCTCCTATGCCTCATCCTTGGGGGCAAAGAACCACGTCAGCGCAAAGCCGGCCAGCAGCGCCAAAATGGCGAACAGGATCGTAGCGCCCCCTGCAAAGCCCGGATAAATGGCGGCAATGGAGCCCAGCATAAGCCCCAGGATACCGGCGTAGCTCGCCTCGGGATAGCGCTTCATCACCAAAGAGATCAGCTTTGCGCCGCCCAGCAGACCCACCACGATGCCCAGACCCACGGGGATCAGGATCAAAATATTCAGCGTGCTGATGGCGTTGATCACCGTGGCATAGGTGCCCAGCACCAGCATCAGAAACGATCCGCTGATGCCGGGGATGATCATCGCCGCCGCGGCAAGCGCACCGGCGGCAAACAGCCACAGCGCGTTCCCCACGGTAAGCGTGGTCATGACTGCCTGGCCGGATTGCTCCGGCGGATTGACGAACGTCATCACCAGCATGATGGCCAGGCACACGACAAAGGAGATCACCGCAGAGATCTTCACCTTTTTGCCCTTGACCGAGCGCTTGAAAATAAAAGGAATGGAGCCCAGCACCAGCCCGATGAAGAAAAAGTTCGTGGGGATGGGGTGGTTGCCCAATAAATACTCCACCAGCTTGGCAAAGGCCAAAATTCCCGCGCCCACGCCGACAAGCAACGGCAGCAGGAAAAGGATGTTACCCTTCACGTCCTTGGTAAAGTGCGAGATCGCCTCAATGGTGCGGTCATAAATACCCATGGCCACGGCCATGGTGCCGCCGCTGACGCCGGGGATGATGTTGGCCACGCCCACCACCAACCCGCAGGCTGCCAGCCTTAGGTAAGATAGAAAAGTCTTCATTTCTTTCTCCTTTTGTGCATTAACCGTTTGCAATATAGCATACCGCGCAGACGGATTCAACGGCATAGGCGAAAAAACGGTATATTTTACAAAGGTGTTGCAAAATATGTCATGCTCCGCTATAATATGCCTTGACAATTCAATAACAACTCCTTATTGCGAGTGGCTGAGGGAATAGGCCCTATGAAGCCCGGCAACCGGCCGCGTTTATGCGGACACGGTGCCAAATCCTACGGAGCGCACGCTTCGAAAGATGAGGATAGATATAGACAACCTCATGCCGTGCATGGGGTTATTTTTTTAGGAGGAATCATGAGAAAACTTTTCACCAGCGAGTCTGTAACCGAGGGACATCCCGACAAGCTTTGCGACCAGATCTCCGACGCCGTGCTGGACGCCCTGCTGGCGCAGGATCCCATGTCCCGCGTGGCCTGCGAAACCGCCGCCACCACCGGCCTTGTGCTGGTGATGGGCGAGATCACCAGCAATGCCATCGTGGACATTGCCGCCATTGCCCGCAACACCATTGCCGACATCGGCTACGACCGCGCCAAATATGGCTTTGATTATCAAACCTGCGGCGTTATGACCAGCCTGGACAAGCAGTCCTCGGACATCGCCGGGGGCGTGGATCACGCGCTGGAGGAACGTCAGGGCGGCTCACTGGACATCGGCGCGGGCGACCAGGGCATGATGTTCGGCTTTGCCTGCGACCAGACCGACACGCTGATGCCCCTGCCCATCTCCCTGGCCCACCAGCTGGCCAAGCGCCTCACCTTCGTGCGCAAGCGCGGCATTGTGGAGGGGCTTCGCCCCGACGGCAAAACCCAGGTCACCGTGGAATATGAGGACGACCGCCCCATCCGAGTAGACACCATCGTGGTTTCCACCCAGCACGCGCCGGATATTTCCCAGGAGGAGCTGCGTGCCGCCATCATTGAAAAGGTGATCCGTCCCGTCGTGCCCGAGGCGCTGGTGGACGACGCCACGCGCTTCATCATCAACCCCTCGGGGCGCTTTGTCATCGGCGGACCCCAGGGCGACTCGGGGCTGACCGGCCGCAAGATCATCGTGGATACCTACGGCGGCTACGGCCGTCACGGCGGCGGTGCCTTCTCGGGCAAGGATCCCACCAAGGTGGATCGCTCGGCGGCCTACGCCGCGCGCTATGTGGCCAAAAACGTGGTGGCCGCCGGGTTGGCCGCCTCCTGCGAGGTGGAGCTGGCCTATGCCATCGGCATGGCGCACCCCGTTTCCATCACCGCCGATACCTTCGGCACCGGCAAGGTGAGCGATGAAAAGCTGGCCCGCGCCATTTTGCAGGCCTTTGATCTGCGCCCCGCGGCCATCATTGAGGAATTCAACCTGCGCCGACCCATTTACCGCCCCCTGGCCGCCTACGGCCACTTCGGCCGCACCGATCTGAACCTCCCCTGGGAGCAGACCGACCGCACGGAGAAGCTGATCCGCGCGCTGGATTAAACCGCTTATGCTTAAATCGGGGCGCAGCCTGTTTGGCTGCGCCCCGGTTTTTTTATCCTAACGCCCAAAGTGTTCTGCATTAAAGGCCGCGTCCCGGCTTTCCTCCACATTCTCGTGAAAAATGATTTCTTTCCCCAGTTGTGCAGCGTATCGGATTTCGGCTTTGACTACCTCTCCCATATAGCCGTTAATATTGACAACATAGACGGCATCGCAAAGCTCAATCCTTCTGTTTTGCGCCATGGCTAAACGCTGCTTCCCCTTTTCGGTAGTCCGTTCCTGCTTTTCGTTATACACGCATTGCAGCACGTTGTATGCCTACTCAGTCTCCAGTTTCCAGGCGATCTCTTTCATTCGGCCGGCGGATTTCATGCTCCCGCAGATCGCAACCGTTTTCATAGGTCTCCCCCTTCCCATTCCTTTGCCACGCATGGCCGCAGTCCTTTTTTTACCCACCTTTTCCCCGCGCGGCATGGAAAAAACAGCAAAAAGCGGCCGCGGCATCCTGCCGCGACCGTTTTGTTCACGCGTCTGCCGCCAAATCGGCAGCCCTATTTCTTCTTTTGCGGGCAACCCTCAGTAAGCGGATAGGGCTTCTTCAGGCGGATTGACGATCTCCCGCCACTGCAGGTCTCCGTTGCGAACGGCGGAGAGCAAGGCCTCGGCGGTGGCCAGGTTGGTGGCCAGCGGAATGTTATGCACGTCGCACAGCCGCAGCAGCGCCGATATATCCGGCTCATGGGGCTGCGCCGTCAGCGGGTCGCGCAAAAAGATGACCAGATCCAGGCGGTTATAGGCCACCAGCGAACCGATCTGCTGATCCCCGCCCATGGGGCCGGAACGGAAGCAGTGTATTTTCAGACCCGTCGCCTCGGCCACCAGCGCGCCGGTGGTTCCCGTGGCGCACAGATGGTGCTCCTCCAGGCGGTGACGATAGGCCAGGCAAAAGTTCACCATATCGTCCTTCATTTTGTCGTGTGCAATCAGCGCAATGTTCAAAATGCCTCTCCCTCCTTGAAGATGCCCCGTTTTCGGCGCATCAGTACGTTGATGACCAATCCCATTGCCAGCAGGTTCGTCCACATGCTGCTGCCGCCGTAGCTGAAAAAGGGCAGCGGGATGCCGGTGACCGGCATGACGCCCAGCGCCATCCCGATGTTTTCGAAAATATGAAAGGACATCATCGCCAGCACGCCCACAATGATATAACTGCCAAAGCAGTCAAACGTGCGGCGGGACATCACTAACATTCTAATGATTATGAACATATAAAGCAAGATGACCAACGCGGAAACAAAAAATCCTACCGTTTCGGCCGTGACGGAGAAAATAAAGTCGCTGGACTGCACGGGTATGTATTTCAACTGGCTCAAAGTGTCGGCGGCAAAAAAGCCTTTGCCCGTCAAGCCGCCCGAGCCCACCGCCATCTTGGACATGATCACGTTGTAGCCATCGCCCAGAGGATCCATGGCGGGATCCAGAAAAACCAGAATGCGCGACCGCTGGGTGTCGCCCAGCACCAGCCAAATGGGATAAAGCGACGCCAGCCCCAGCCCGGTAAGGCCGGCCAATATTTTCCAATTGGTTCCGCTGACAAAAAGCAGCACAATGGTGATGAACATAAACACCATGCCGGTGCCCAGGTCGTTTTGCAAAATGATGAGCGCCAGCGGAATGGCCACATAAAACAGCACCCGCCCCAGCTCCTTGAGGTTTTGTATGCCCTTTGGATACTGGCTGAACAGTTTGGCCAGGGTAATGATCATGGCGATCTTTGCGATCTCGGAGGGCTGAAAGCCGCGGTTTCCCAAGCGAAACCATGAGGTCGCGCCGAACACCGTTTTGCCCAGCACCAGCACCAGCACCAGCAGCGCCACCGACCCCCAGTAGATCAACGGCTGCAGCTCGCGGTACACATAGTAGTCAAAATAGACCACAACCGCCGCCAGCAGCACCCCGGACAAAAACCAGGTAATGTGCAGGCGTACGGTGTTGGTGTTCATGCTGGCCAGCGTGCTGCGCCAATCGCTGCTGCCTGTGGTGTTGGTGCCGGTGGCATTGCCTACCATCAGCGTACCGATCACAAAAAGCAGCACCACCGCCGCGACCAGCGGCACATCAAAATATTTCCATGATTTTTTTGTTATGGGAAGCATTCTTACCTTCCTTCTTGTGTCAGCACAGGCTCCTGCGCGATGCGGCGCGCCGCGGCGGTGTAGGCCGTCCGGGCAGCGCTGCGCCGGGGCAAGGGCGCCCCGTGGTTGCCCGCCCGCACCACCGCCGCGTCTTCGGGAATCTGTCCCCAAACCGGGCAGTCCAGCAGCTCCGCCACCGTATCGGGCGGCATGATGCTGCCGTTGCGGGCCAGGCGCTTATGCCAACGATTGATCAGCAGGGCGCAGGTCATCTGTCTTTTTTGCAAAAGCTCGATGGCGCGGTGTGCATCGCGCACCGAGGTCACGTCTCCCGTCACCACCACCAGCGCCATGTCTGCGGCGGCAGCGGCGTTTTCAAAGCCCTGCTCTACGCCCGCCGGGCAGTCGATGAGCACATATTCGGTCATCGCCGCCAAATCGCAGATGAGTTCCTGCATCTGCCCGGGCGTGATCTCGCCGCAGCCGCGGGTGCGGGGCGCGGCCAACAGCTGCACATTGGGACGCTGGGGATCGGTAATGAGCACCTGGCGCAGCGTGCAGGTTTTTTCCGCCACATCCAGCAGGTCGTATACCACATGGTTTTCCAGCCCCAGCAAAGCGTCCAGATTGCGCATGCCGCAGTCCGCATCCACCAACGCCACACGGCGACCCTGCTCGCCCAGTGCTGCTGCCAGGTTGGCCACGGCGGTGGATTTGCCTACGCCGCCTTTTCCCGATGTCACCAAAAGAACCCGCGCCATTTTTTCACCTCAGGGGATCAGTGTGTTGGAGGACGGAATATTGTCCTGATTGTCCACGTTGGTCTTTCCGTCCAGATAATATTCCACCGCCGCGCGCACCGTTGTGGACGCCTTTGACCCGGCATAGCCGTTGGGGATGAACACCACCACGGCGATCTCGGGCTGCTCCTTGGGCGCAAAGGCCACAAACCATGCGTTGTTCTCCAGATCGACGGTGGATACCTGGGCTGTGCCCGTCTTGCCGCTGATCTGATCCAGGTATTTGAAGTCCTTAAAATAGTCGGCCGCGGTGCCGCCGTCCTCGGGGCTGACCACGCCGCTCATGCCCTGCTTGATGGCATCCAGCACCTTGCTGTCCACATCCAGCTTGCGAATGAGCTGCGGCTGGTTTTCTTCCACCTCGCCGTCGGGCGTAATGATGGCCTTGAGCAGCGTGGCTTCATAAACCTCGCCGCCGTTGACCACGGCGGAAATGTAACGCGCCACGGCAATGGGGGATACCAACGTCACCGACTGCCCAATGCCCGTCAAAATGGTGTCGTTGTCATCCCACTTGATCTCGGTAACGCGGGAGGAGATCTCGGTGTCCAGCCGGGTCACCACGTCCTTGCCCTCGCTGTCCTTGGTGGTAAAATTGGTGATCTGCGCCAACGTCAGCTTCAGATCGTTCATCAGGATGGCGCGAATGTCCGGGCCGATGTTGCCCTCCACGCTCACCAGGTTCATCAGCTTGATGGCCGTGTCGCTGTATTTGTCGTCGCCATAGGTCAAATTGTTTGCTTGGCAGGCCGACACCAGCATATCCTTGATGCTTTTGTAGATCAGATAGGATGTGCCGCTGGGTGCCTTGCTGGCGTCATACAGCGTGGACTGATTGCCGATCTGCCCCTGCTTTTCGCTGGGCAGCTCAACGCCCGTCAGGCTGGTCAGCCCCAGCAGGTCGGCCCATTTGTTCAGCCGCTCGATACCCAGGCGGTCGGCCACCGTGTAGAAGTAATAGTTGCACGAGTTGGTCAGCGCCTTTACGATGTCCTGGTCCTTATGCAGGGAAAAGTACGGATAGCGCCAGCAGCGCGGTGCATGGCCGGTGACGACGTGCTTGTCATAAAGCCCTTCGTCGTCAATTTTTTCATCCATCCCCACCACGCCTTCGGCCAGCCCTGCAATGCCGGTGACCATCTTAAAAATGGAACCGGGGGTTGCCGTGCTGGCTATGGCCTTGTTGAACAGCGGGTTGCGCGCATCGTCTCGCAGCGCCTCGTACTCCTCCAGGCTCAAACCGCCGGTGAAAATATTGGGATCAAAGGACGGGTAGCTGGCCATGGCCAGCACCTCGCCCGTGCGCACGTTCATAACCACCGCCGCGCCCTGCGAGGCCAGGCGGAGATCCTCCAGCTCCATGCCGGCGTATTTCTGCTTGCTCGCCTCTTTGGCTCTGTCGGCGTCAAAAAGCCGCTCCTGCTCGGCGCGGATCTGAACGATATTGTCCTCCAGCGCCTCCTCCAGATGGATCTGCAAGCCGGTGTCGATGGTAAGCTGCACCGTGTTGCCGTCCTTTGCCGCGCGGTATTCCAGCTCGGACTTGATGTTGCCGCGGGAATCCAGCTCCACCACGCGGCTGCCGGTGCGCTCGGAGATATTGGGCGTCAGCTCGTATTCCATGGAGCTCTCAATGCCGGCGATGCCCACCAGATCGGTGCGCAGATAGCCCATGCCCTCGTTCTCGATCATGGACTCCTCGTCGGTCATCTTGCCCATATAGCCCACGATGTGCGCGGCAATGCTCTTTTTCGTGTAGACGCGGGTGGTGCTCTGGTCGATCTGCATCCCGGTGAGCTCGTTCCCGTAGATCTCCACCTCTGCCACGGTGGACAGGTCCACATTTTCCGCCACGGTGATGGGCAGATAGCTGCGGTAGGCCGACATCTGCACATTCTGCCAGACGGACAGCACCTTCAGCGCTTTTTCGTATTCCATTTCCTCGGGAATCTGATAGGTCTCCCGCATTTTCAGGTAAACATCCTCGGCCGTAGGATACTTCTTGACCGTATATCCCATGGATTTCCGCCAGCTGGTCTCCTTTTTTTCCAGCGTTTCGGCGCTTAAGTCATCGCCAAAATAAAAGGCGAAGCTGCCGTCCTCCTGACGGCGAATGTTGTAATCCGCCAGGGTGGAGCCCCCGTGCTTTTCCACAATGTCGATGGTGCGGCTGATGATCGCGGTATAGCTCTTCGTGTCCGCATCGCTTCGTTTGGTGGAGTCGCGCACGAACTGCACGTTATAGCTGACCGAATTGTAAGCCAGCGGCATACCGCTGGAATCCAGAATGCGTCCCCGCTCGCCCACCAGGCGCAGCTCGCGTGTCTTTTTCTCGGCTGCCTGCTGGGCATATACGTCGCCCTGACGGTACTGCATATAAAACAGCCGCCCGACCAACGCCAGGAAGATCGCCGAAAAGACGATTCCCAATGCAATATAGCGTTTGACGAATGTTCCCTTCATGATACCTTCTTCTTTAATGCGCTAAGCCAACGGCGTTTTAAGGCGCCGGCTAGAGTTGAAACCTTCTGTGCTGTGCCTCACGTTTCTGAAACCACTTGATCATGGGGAAGCACAGCAGCAGCGTGGTGGCGCCGGTCAGCAGCGCGCTGAGCACGCTGCGCAGCACCATAAATCCGTTAAAGCTGTTCTGCGTTCTCACCAGATACAGCAGCGCCAGCATGACGCCGTCCCGCAGCAGATAACACACGACGGCGTAAAGAATGATAACAGGGATGTTGCGTTCATCGAACTGCCGCTTGACCAGCGGCGCAGCCCAGCTCACCACCAGGTACGGCAGGGAATACATCCCGATGCCCCGCCCGAACAGCGCATCCATCACCAGACCGAAAAACACCCCGATAAGGGCGGTGGGTACAGGCTTCCAATAGATCGCGCTTAGGATGAGGATGCTCATTAAAATTTCAGGCGCCACCGCTGTGACGCCCATCGCGGGCAGCACCGCCGTCTGCACCAGCATTCCAACCAGCATCATCGCGCTGACAAAAACTGCGTTTATCCACATATCCGCCTCCTGCTACGGCGTTGCCGTACCCTCGGCAGAGGGCGTCGCCTGGGGCGCGGCGCTCTGGTCGGGTGCGGCGCTCTGGTCAGGCGTCGGGGTGGGCTCAATGCTCTTTTCCCCTTTAATGACCAGCACGTCTTCCAAGTGCGCGAAATCCACCGCCGGGCGAATCACCGCGTAGCTTTGGCTGTTCTGATCGCGGTTGACCTCGGTCACCGTGCCCACCAGCAGCCCCTGGGGAAAGATCCCGCCCAGGTTGGAGGTGAGGAAACGGTCTCCCGGGGTCAGATCCGAATCCACCGGCAAATAATCCACGGTGCATTCGGTGGCGCGCGCCTCGGCATCGGTAGAGCCTTTGACAATGCCGTGGTCGCGGGTGCGCTCCACAATGGCGCTGACGGCGCTCTGCACATCGATGATGGTCAAGACCCGCGCCCAGTTGGGACCCACCTCGCAAACGCGCCCCACCAGCCCGTCGGCATTGACCACCGCCATGTCCTCGGCGATGCCGCTGTTGCTGCCCCGGTTGATCTGAAAGGTCATGAACCACGAGCCGGGATCGCGGGCGGAGACGCGCGCATGAATGAACTCATACTGAGGGTACTGCTCGGTCACGCCCAGCAGCAAAAGAAGGCGTTCGTTCTCCTCGGCCACGGCGTCGCTGAGGGCGTTCTCGGTTTTCAGCTGCGCCACCTCGGTTTTCAGCGTTTCATATTCCTTATCCACATCGCGGGTTCCGAACAGGCGGCCAAAAAACTCGCCCAACGCGCTGGTTGTTTTGGCAGCGCCGTCCTGCAGCGGCGCCGCGGCTGCACCCAGCGTGTTTTCCGCCGGGCTGTTTTGCCGTCCGGTCACCGCGAACGTCACCACCATCGCGCCGATCAGCAGGATCAGCAGCGCCAGCAGGATCATCCATGGCTGCAGGATAAAACGATGTCGCATTGGTGAATGCCTCCGTATCAGGATTGCTGCGTAGCGCCGGTCATACGGTATTTCTGCGCACGCTTGAGCGTATCAAAATGTTCCAGCATATGCCCCGCGCCCAGCGCGACGCAATCCAGCGGGTTCTCCGCCACCATGGTGGGGATGCCCGTTTGCCGGTAAACCAGCACGTCCAGTCCCGGCAGCAGCGCCCCGCCTCCGGTGAGCATGATGCCGCGCTGCATAATATCCGCCGACAGCTCGGGCGGCGTTTTTTCCAGCGTGGACTTGATCAGATCCACGATCATGGACACGGGCTCGCGCAGCGCCTCCCACACCTGATCGGAAGAAATTTCTATGGTAACCGGCAGACCGTTAGAGAGGTTGCGGCCTTTGATCTGCATACGGGTGTTCACCTTGGGCTCAATGGAGCTCCCCAGGTTGATCTTGATGTCCTCGGCAGTGCGGTCGCCGATGAGGATGTTGTACTCCCGCTTCACATAGTTGACCACCGAATCGTCCAGGCGCATGCCGCCCACGCGCAAAGAGGAACCTACCACGATGCTGCCCAGGGACAGCACCGCCACCTCGGTGGTGCCGCCGCCGATGTCCACCACCATGGAGCCCATGGGCTCGCCCACCGGCAAACCCGCGCCGATGGCAGCCGCCAGGGGCTCCTCGGCGATGCACGCCTCGCGCGCGCCGGCGCGGCGCGCCACGTCCAGCACGGCGCGCTCCTCCACCTCGGTCACGTCGCAGGGCACGCACAAAATGGCCTGCGGCGCGGTGCCCAGCATGGAGCCGCGGTTCCCCAGCGCCTTTTGAATGAACACGCGCATCATGGTTTCCGTCGTCTCAAAGTCGGCGATCACGCCGTCCCGCATGGGCTGCACGGCAATGATGTTGCCGGGCGTACGCCCCAGCATCTGACGGGCATCCTCCCCCACCGCCAGCACCTGACGGCGGTTGCTGGCGTCCACCGCCACCACCGACGGCTCGCGCAGCACAATGCCCCGCCCCTCTACATATACCAACACATTGGTCGTGCCCAGGTCTACTCCGATCCCCTTTTTAAAAAACGAAAACACGCTACCCTCTCCTTTATTTCCCCGCAGGCGACCCAAGCATAGCCAGAGCCTGCCGCTCCCCGCCGGGTAAAATTTCACAGATCATTTCATATAAGCTGCTCAGCGGCAGCCCAACCACATTGTCATAGTTCCCCCGGATCTCTTGCACAAACAGCGCCGCCCTGTTCTGGATGCCATAAGCGCCGGCCTTATCCATGGGATCGCCGGTGGCGACGTAGCTGTCGATCTCCTGCGCCGTCAGCGCGCGAAACCGCACCTGCGTGACCGCAGCACGGCACAGGCTCTTGTCCCCCAGCGCCGCGTATACCCCGGTCAGCACCTGGTGTTCCCGGCCGCTCAGGCTCTGCAGCATCTGCCGCGCCTGCGCAGGCGATGCGGGTTTTCCCAAAACGGTGCCGTCCAGCGCCACCAGCGTATCCGCCGCCACAACCAGCGCGTCGGGGTATGCCCGGCATACGGGCAGTCCTTTGCGCTGCGCCAGCATGCACACCGCCTCCTCCGGCGGTATTCCCTCGGGCAGTGTCTCGTCGCACGGGCGGGTCTCCACCCGAAACGCAAAACCCATCTGCGCCAAAAGCTCTCGCCGCCTTGGCGAGCCCGAGGCCAGAATCATCTCCATCTTTCCTGCCCCCTGTATGGCAGGCGAAAAAGGCTCCCCCGTTTCGCCACACCCTCAAATCGGCGGGCACTCAAAAAAGGCTTCCGCCTTTGCAAGTGTCAAATTATTATAACACACACTTTCCACCGGTGTACACCACGTCCTTTCGCCGCAGCGCCGCAAAAGTCCTGCGGATACAGGAATTTTACACCTTTCACGCAAAAACGGCCCCACTCCCGAAGGAATGAGGCCGCCTTTGGCAGGAATACCGTCAGTTGTACAGCTTTGTCGCAGTGAAGCGATCGAACTGATCCACCGTGGTCTGGTGGTAATAACGCAGCACCGCCTGATCCTGCGGGGGCGCCAAATAGCGCACTGCGTTTTTGATGACCAGCTGGATCTCCGGCTGATAAAACACGGGGTTGGTCTCGTGGCCGGGGCGGAAATAAAACACCTTGCCCATGCCGCGATGCCACACACAGCCGCTGCGGAACACCTCGCCGCCCTCAAACCAGCTGATGAACACCAGCTCGTCGGGTCGGGGGATGTTGAAGAACTCCCCGTACATCTCGGTCTTGGGGACCTCAAAATAGTTGGTGATGCCTGCGGCGATGGGATGGGACGGATCCACGACCCACAAGCGCTCGCGCTTGTTGTCCTCCCGCCATTGCAGAAAGCCGCTGGGCGTACCGCAAACCTTGTTGAAGATCTTGGACGCATGACCCGAGTGCAGCACGATCAGACCCATGCCCTTGAGGGTGATCTGATGATACACGCGCTCCACGATCTCATCCTTCACCTCGCCGTGAGCCATGTGGCCCCACCAGATGAGGACGTCGGTGTTATCCAGCACTTCTTGAGATAAGCCGTGCTCTTCGTCCTTATCCAGATAGGCAGTGGCGGTAATCGCAAAGTCGTCTTCCTTGCCCAAAAACTCGGCGATGGCCTCGTGAATGCCCTTGGGGTACACT
>JAQUVY010000170.1 GCA_028693155.1 Eubacteriales bacterium | reverse complement strand
CAAGTTTGACGATGGCATTCACCAGACGGTGCAATGGTATCTGAACAACAAAAAGTGGTGGCAGGATATCTTGGCGGGCGACTATCAGAGCTATTATGAAAAGATGTATGCCGACCGAAAATAATCGGCTTGCGGTGCGGGGCGGCGGGGAAACGGCTTTCCCCGCCCGCCTGCGCCAATGGAGGATGAAGCGATGAAAAGATGCCTGATTGTCGTTGACTATCAGAATGATTTTGTGGTCGGCGCGCTGGGCTTTGAAAGCGCCGCCGCGCTGGATGGGCGCATTGCGGCGAAGATCAACGCCTATCATAAGCGTGGGGACACGGTGATCTTTACGCTGGACACCCATGGCGAGGACTATGGGGAGACGCGGGAGGGGCGGTATCTGCCCGTAGCCCACTGCATCCTTGGTACGCCGGGACACGCACTGTATGGCGAGACGGGCGCCAGCCGCACCTATAACGACATCTGCTTTTCAAAGCCCGCCTTCGGCTCGGACGAGCTGTATGAATATCTAAAGGCGAATCCCTTTGACGCGATTGAGCTGGCGGGCGTGGTATCAAACATCTGCGTGATATCAAACGCCGTGCTGGCGAAAACCGCCCAGCCCGAGGCGGATATTGTGGTGGACGCCGCCTGCGTTGCTTCTAATGACGAGGGGCTGAACCGGGCCGCTCTGGACGTGATGCAAAGCCTGCAAATTGAGGTGCTCACGGGCGCAGCGGGCGTATAAGCCCATGAAAACGGGGCATATTTTGTGTTGCAATTTTTTTTACGCAAATCCCCGTTGACAAATTGCCCGAAAGTCGTTACAATGATGCTGTATAGTAACTGTGTTGCGGTCATGCAGGCGTAACTCAATGGTAGAGCGCCAGCTTCCCAAGCTGGATACGTGGGTTCGATTCCCATCGCCTGCTCCATCCGCAGCACTCCCTGAATGGATTCAGGATAACGAGAATATTTTCTCACACATTAAAGGAGGTCGATTCCAATGGCGAAGGAAAAATTTGAGCGCAGCAAGCCGCACGTAAACATCGGCACGATCGGACACGTTGACCACGGCAAGACCACGCTGACGGCAGCCATCACCATGGTGCTGGCCAAGCACGGCGGCGCGCATGCCATGCGTTATGATGAGATTGACAAGGCACCCGAGGAGAAGGCGCGTGGAATCACGATAAACACCTCCCACGTAGAGTATGAGACGGAAAAGCGTCACTATGCCCACGTGGACTGCCCGGGCCATGCCGACTATGTAAAGAACATGATCACCGGCGCTGCTCAGATGGACGGCGCGATTCTGGTTGTGTCCTCTCCCGACGGCCCCATGCCCCAGACCCGTGAGCACATCCTGCTCGCCCGTCAGGTAGGCGTGCCCTACATCATCGTGTTCATGAACAAGACCGATATGATGGATGATGAAGAGCTGCTGGAGCTGGTTGAGATGGAGATCCGCGAGCTGCTGAGCGACTATGACTTCCCCGGCGATGATGTGCCCATCATCAAGGGTTCCGCTCTGAAGGCGCTGGAATATGTGCAGAATGGCGGCGAGAATGTGGAGACCGCGCCCGAGACGAAGTGCATCTTCGATCTGATGGCGGCTGTTGACGCTTACATTCCCACCCCGCAGCGTGCAACCGATCAGCCCTTCCTGATGCCCGTTGAGGACGTTATGACCATCACCGGCCGTGGTACTGTTGCCACCGGTCGTGTAGAGCGCGGCGCGGTAAAGGTATCCGACACCGTGGAGATTGTTGGTCTGATGGAGAAGGCCCGCAGCGTAGTTATCACCGGTCTGGAAATGTTCCGCAAGACCCTTGATATGGCTGAGGCTGGCGACAACATCGGCGCCCTGCTGCGCGGTGTGCAGCGCAATGAGATTGAGCGCGGCCAGGTGCTTGCAAAGCCCGGCAGCATTCATCCCCACACCCACTTCAAGGGTCAGGTATACGTGCTGACCAAGGAAGAGGGCGGCCGTCACACCCCGTTCTTCAACGGCTATCGTCCCCAGTTTTACTTCCGTACCACGGACGTGACCGGCGACATCAAGCTGCCCGACGGCGTGGAAATGGTTATGCCTGGCGACCATATCGATATGGAGATCAAGCTGATCACCCCTATCGCTATTGAAAAGGGTCTGCGCTTCGCTATCCGTGAGGGTGGCCGTACCGTGGGCTCCGGCGTTGTGGCTGACGTTATCGTTGACTAAGCTGATTAAATAGGACAAGCAGCCCGGCGTGTCGCAAGACGCGCCGGGCGTTTTTATTTGCATGGAGCCAAGGAGGAAATCGTGAAAATTGAAGAAATAAGGTCGCTGACGGAGGCCCAATTTGCCGTGGATTACAACTGCGCGGTTCGGGATTTTGAAAGCACCGAAACGCTGGTGACCAGGCAGCGCCGGACGGCGGGCGAGCGGCGGTTTGAAAAAATGGATTGTCCGCTGGCCATGCTGACCTATCGGGGCAAGCTGGTGATCTCGGCAGCGGAGGAGCTGTACGACTGGTGCGAGAATACGCTGAAAAAGCAGCGCACCGCACCCTGGTGCTTTGAGGCGGCCAGCCTGATTGGCATCGACCGCAAGCTAAGGGAATATGGTTGGCGAATCGACCAGGCGCACCTGTTTTTTCTGCCCAAGACAATGCCCCAGCAGTCGGAGATCCACATGCGGGTACTAGGGAATCGCTGATTAAATCCAACATGAGCTTACGGGTGAATTTACGCCATCTTTCGGCTGCGAAAATCTCGACTTAGCGCCACTAAACC
>JAQUVY010000069.1 GCA_028693155.1 Eubacteriales bacterium | reverse complement strand
CTATACGGTGTTGCCTGCGGCGTTCGGATCGACCTGCAAAAACAACTCAGCGCAGAGCATGCAATGGCCATGTACGACCTGTTTGAGCGCGTTGCGGAGCATTTTGACAGGAGCGTTCTCACCGTCGTAATAAGCGGCGGCGGCCGCACGGATTCGCTCACACTGAATACCGATTCCACCGGCGACCTGACCGCGCTCGGATCCGATACCGTCTCCGTGCTGCGGGATGAGGACGGCGAGTGGCAGCTTGTGCAGCGCCTTTATCACCCCGGGGGTGCGCGATGAACCGGATCACACACAACGCCGTCAAGGAATCGTTTGACAATTTGCCCAGCGACGTATGCTTTTTCGATCATAACGGCATCGCCATACTGTGCAATCGGCAGATGCGCCGCCTTGTTTTCAGCATGATGGGAACGGATCTGCAAAGCCTTGACGATATACAGCATATATTGGGCGGGGAGGCAAAAAACGCGGCGGCGGATCGCGGCGTATTCCTTTTACCCAACGGCAGCGCCGGCGGTTTGGCAGCAGCCCCGTCACTTGCGCCGATGGGGAAACATACACCCAGGTCGTTGCCTCCGATGTGACCGAGCTGTACCGGCGAATGAATGAATTGGACGAAGACAATCGCCGTTTGCGGGAGATCGAGCAGCGGATGCGCCGGTTTGCGGCCGATGTCATCGCCATCACGCGGGACGAGGAGCGGCTTACAATGAAAATGCGCGTCTATGACGACTTGGGCAGGAGCCTGATTGCGACGCGGCAGTTGCTCAAGCAGGGGGCTTCTTCCCGCAGCTTCGATTTGACCGTATGGAAGAATGCCGTGCAGATGCTCAAGCGGGACAATGACGCGGCCCAGAGCGGGGACCTTGTGCTGGCGCTTCATTCGACCATAGACGGCGAAACCTCATGCAAAACCGACGGCCAAACCGAGCTTGCGGCCACGGCAGACATCCCGGAGAATATGGCGGTTGCTTACTGGGAGGTAAACGGCGAACCCTATTATGAGAATATGGAAAACACCTTTACCTTCACGCCTGTTGGAAACACGGTGGTTGACGCCAGACTGCGACCTGCACATAAGGTGACGACCATCAACGCCCAGATGCAGTTTTTGGACGCGAAAGACAAGCCCAAAGGCGATCCCTTTGCCGAATTCGTTTTTGAAGAGGATTATCAAAACCCAGCAACCGGGGAAATGCTCCCGGGCGGTTCAATCACGGTGAGTGTGAAGGCGGTCGTGCCAAATTCGTCTGCCGGAAAGTTCGGATCCGTGGGCATAAAGATGGGGAACATTGTTTAAAAAGCCGCTGGCCGGAATGCTTTTGGCAGCTGCTTATCTGGCCGCCGGAATGCTTCTCTATAAAAAACGGATCATGGACAGAGCCGGCATGAAGAGCCCCGATTTCTTCCGGGGGAGCGCGTATTTTTCACAGAACGATCCATTGCGACCCTTGCGCCCGGCCGGATCGACAATACCAAAACGCAGCGGCAAGTTTCCTTCGGGGGAACTTGCCGTTTGCGTCTTGATTTGCTGCGTGTTTTTGCGTATAACTAAATGAGTGCCGTTTGCGCAATGCGCGATCCATTCAAATTTGCAGAGGTGATGACGATGATCATGAACGACGTATCCTTTCAGCTCAAAGACGGAAGAATGGCTTTGATTCGCAGCCCCAAGGAGGAGGACATCCAGGGAATGCTGGAGTATCTCTATATTTCGGCGGGCGAAACAGACTTTATTTTAAGGTATCCCGAGGAATGCAGTAAATACACCGCGCAGGGTGAAAGGGAGTTGTTTGATCGGGTAAACAATTCGGACAACGAGGCCATGCTCGTATGCCTGGTTGAGGGAAAGGTTGCCGGAAATTGCGGCATCGCCTGGAGCAAGGCAATGAAGACAAGACACCGCGCGAGTGTGGCCATCGCGCTGCTGAGCGAGTTTTGGAATCAGGGCATTGGGACAAGACTTTTTCAGGAGATGATCCGTATCGCCCAGCAGAACAGCAATATTCTGCAAATGGAGCTGGAGTATGTGGAGGGGAATAGCCGGGCACGAGCCTTATATGAAAAAATGGGGTTTCGCATAACGGGTGTAAAGCCCAATGCAATCCGGCTGAAAGACGGAACGCTGCTCAATGAGTATTCCATGGCTCGGGAGATCCGCAGATAAGGCGGAAGGGGGCACGGCTTTTTGCGCCCCAAAGGGAAGCGCCGCTTTTCATTGCGGCGCAGCAAAAAGATGCCTTTCGCAGCTGCGAAAGGCATCTTTTTTGTCGGCTGTAGGTGCTTTATCGCCAGGAAAAGGACAGATGCTCTCGGCGGTCAGGCGTGTCACGCCACGTCAGCACATCCTCAGGCCAGGCCTTTAGGCCAAAGCAACTCAGCAACGCGCCGGTGGCGTCGTCTTGCCCGGGGCCGTAGTCATAGCCAAAGATGGGCGCGAGCACCATCTGGTCGCCGTTCAGGCTCAGGGCAATGAGGATTTGCGTGCCGTCGCTGCGGGTGAGGGTAAGCCTGGGGCCGGGCATAAAGTCCTGATTGACACCCGCACCGGAAAGGGGCTGCGCACCGGCCAGCACCTTGCCCAGCTTTTGCGCCTTTGCCCCGGAGATGGTTTTGTCCAGCAGGGTTTCTCCGTCTGCTGTCATTTCCAGATGGGCGCTTTGAACATTCCCCATGTCACAGGGAAGAAAAATTTCGCAGCCGGTGTCCTGCCCGATCAGCGCGATGACGTCGTCAAACAGCGCCTGATCGGCCAGATAGCGCCCGTCGGCCAGCTGATAGGACAAAAACCACTGCCCGTTTTGATCCAACCCGAAGGAGCCTTGGCGGTGAGGTGCCCACGCGCAGGTGATCATTGGCCAGGCACAGCCCGTCGGCAGCTCGGTGTACACCGTGTCGCCTTCGCGCTCCTCGTGCAGCGTCCTGTCGTAAAAGGCGGCAAGGCGCGCCAAAACCTCTGTTTCGGACAGGTCGATGCGCACCTCTTCATGGGCGGGGAAGGAGTAGTAGGACAAGTACGGCGTGAACGGTGTTGGGGTGGGGGTAGGCGAGGGTGTGGGTGCAGGCGTTGCGGCGGCAGCGCGAGCGGTCTGCGCGGGCGCAGGCGTTTCCACGGGTGGCAGGGGCGCGGCGCAGCCCGCGCAAAGCAGCAGCGCCAGCAAAAAGGAGCATCGTTGAAGCTTCACAGGCAGTCATCCTTTCCAAAAAGCGGAGCCGCATTTTTTTGCCCAAAGAGATCGGCGGCATTGCTCCTTGCGGCCCATCGTGTTATGATGAAAAAAACTTCCTATATTGATATTAACGCTTTTTCTCAAAACGTTACATGGGAGGGGAAGTTATGTCTGCGGAGGTTGACGTGGCGGCCGCTTGGGAGCGGCTTTTGCCCGAGATGCGGGGGTATCTGCGCAAACGGGCGGCGTTTTGCGACGCGGAGGATCTGCTGCAGGACGTGGCGCTGACGGTGTGGATGAACCGAGAAAGGACGTTTGCCTCGCCCGCGCATTTCCGCAACTGGGTGTATCTGCTGCTGCGCTGGCGGTTATGCGCGTATTATGAGAAAAAACAGGACGTGTTGCCGCTGGGTGAGGCGCTGCCCGCCCGGGCGGGGGAGCCGCTGGAAGAGCTGGTGCGTGCGGAGCGCTCGGCCTGCCTGCGCCGGGCGCTGGCGGCGCTGCCCAGGCGGCAGCGGTGGGTGCTGGCGGCTCGTTATGTTCTGCGGTTTCCCTATGCGCGCATCGCAAAGAGCCTGGGTATTTCCCCCGTATTTGCCCGGGTGTGCGGGTGTCGGGCGCTGAAGCGCCTGCGGATGGATGACGGCGTGCTCTCATAAAAAGATCGCGCCGCCGGGATAAGGAAAGAGAGCTTGCCCGGCCGCTGCGGGGAAAAACCGCAGGCTCAGGCTTGCATTAAAGGAGGGTGTCTATGCCGATTTTGACCTTGCTGAACAGCTGGTCGGTCTATTTGATCTGCGGCGTCATCATCGCCTTTGTGGCGGTGGTCTGCGTTGTTTTTATGGTGCGGGCCTATCGCGCCGGGCTGGCCATGGGGATGGATAAAACGCTGATGAAGCGCACCATCACCTCCAGCGCCACCTTTTCGCTGCTCC
This sequence comes from Eubacteriales bacterium, assembly GCA_028693155.1. Classification (GTDB taxonomy): domain Bacteria; phylum Bacillota; class Clostridia; order Christensenellales; family UMGS416; genus STF2-111. The sequence continues at coordinate 8,701 of JAQUVY010000069.1, read as the reverse complement.
CCAGCGTCAGCATTCTGCTGGGGGTCATCGCCCTCTCGGGGAGTCTGGGCACGCCCTGGCCGTGGCTGCGCCTTTCAGTGATCGGCGCGCTGCATTATGAAACGCAGGTTGCCCAAGGCGCGGCGGAGCAGGTGGGGATGACCACGCTGTCGGCGGCGGAAATGACGCCCTCGGCCTTTGCCACCATCGCGCTGCTGATGAGCATCTGCATCATGTGGGGCATGATCCTTTCCGCGCTGTTTAACAAGCGCTATCTCAAGAAGATCGGCGGCCGCAAGGCCGGGGGCGGCGGCTTTGGCGATATGGCCATGACGGCCATGTTCATCGGTCTGGTGTCCGCGTATATCGGCAGCTACATCGGAGAGCTTGTGTCGGGAAAGGGGCTGTTCACCTTTGGGGGCAGCTGGCAGCCGCTGGTGGTGGTCGCCGTGTCCGGCGCGGTCATGGCCGGGTTTGTGCAGCTGGCGAAAAACAAGAAGTTTGCCTGGGTGGAGAACTTCTCCATCGCCGCCAGTATGATCGTGGGCATGGCTGCCGCGGTCATTGTTGGGCTTTTTGCCAGATAGGAGGGGCGAAATGGACGAGCAAAAGAGCAAAGGTTACTTTGAGAATTATAACAACCGCACCCATGTGATCGGGCGCATTGTGAGCATCATGGTGCTGGTCATGCTGGTGGGAGCGCCGTTTGTGATCGGCGGGGTCATCGGCGCGATGCCCGATCTGGCGGCGGTGGGCAAGGGCTTTCTTTCGGTGGGGCTGGTGTGGACGGTCAGCAGCGTGGTGGAGTTTCTGATCTACACGCCCATGCTCGGCGCCGGCGGGAGCTATCTGGCGTTTATCACGGGGAATCTCATCAATATGAAGATCCCCTGCGCGGTCAACGCGCGGGACATTGTGGGCGCGAAAACCGGGACGCCCGAGAACGAGATCATTTCCACGCTGTCCATCGCGACCTCCTCGCTGGTCACCATATTGGTGTTGGCGCTGGGGGTGGTGCTGCTGGTGCCGCTGCAGCCCATTCTTCAAAGCCCGGCGCTGCAGCCGGCTTTTGAAAACGTGGTTCCGGCTCTGTTTGGTGCCATGGCGTATCGGTATTATCGCAAAAACATGAAGATCGCCACTGCGCCGTTGGTGGCCATGAGCGTGCTGTTCATTCTGGTGCCTTCGCTGACCGGCTCCACCAGCTTTATGATCATCCCCTCAGGGGCCATCGCCATTGGCATTGCGTACTTCTTCTATAAAAAGCGCGCTAAGGCGGGTAAAAACACATGATCTATGTGTGGATCGGTCTGGCAATTTTGCTGACGCCGCTGCTGGCGGCGTTGGTTCGCACGCTGTGTATGCCGGCAAAGCGCTCCGAATATGTGCCTCAGCCCGATGAGAAGCGCGCCGAATTTCTGGCCGAAAAGCTGGCGGAAATGGTGCGCTGCGACACCACCTCCCACCCCGATCAGGCGGAGCCGGAAAAATTTGCCGCGTTCCATCGGGTGCTGGAGGAGCTGTTCCCGCTGGTTCATGAAAAACTCGAACGAACCGTGATCGACGGCAATCTTCTGTATTGCTGGAAGGGCAGCGGCGGGGGAAAGCCCATTTTGCTCATGAGCCATCAGGATGTGGTGCCGGCGGAGGGGCAGTGGGAGCATGCGCCGTTTTCCGGAGATATTGCCCAGGGCAAGGTGTGGGGACGGGGCAGCGCGGACACCAAGTGCTCGGTAATGGCCTTTTTCCAGGCGGTGGAGGAGCTGCTTCAAGAGGGATATTCGCCGCAGAGTGATGTTTACCTGGCCTCGTCCTGCACCGAGGAGTGGGGCGGCGATGGCGCGCCGAAGATCGTTGCCGAGCTGAAGAGGCGGGGCGTGGAGCTTTTTCTCGTGTGCGATGAGGGGGGCGGCATCATCACCGATCCCATCGGCGGCATCCGGGGAAATTTTGCCATGGTAGGCGTGTTTGAAAAAGGAAAGGCGAACGTAACGTTCACCGCGTCGGGCAACGGCGGTCATGCCAGCGCCCCTTCCAAAAACTCGCCCATTGCGCGGCTTTCGGCTTTCGTCTGCCGGGTGGAAAGGCACACGCCGTTCCGCAGAAAGCTGCTGCCCGAGGTGGCGGCCATGTTTCGGCGGCTCGCTCCCTACGCGCCCTTTGGGCTGCGCCTTGTTTTGGGAAACCTATGGCTGTTCGGGCCGCTGCTCAAGCGCGTGCTGCCCGCCATCAGCGCCCAGGGCGGTGCCATGCTTCAAACGACCATGGCCTTCACGGTGCAGTCAGGCTCGCACGCCTACAACGTGCTGCCCCAGAAGGCGGTTTTGGGGGCGAACATGCGCTTCATTCCCCATCAGGGGCAGGAAGAAAGCCTGGCAATTGTGCACAAGCTTGCCCAAAAGTATGGCCTTTCCATGGAGGTGCTGGACGCCAACGATTATTCTCAGCCCGTTGACATTCACGCAGAAGCGTTCCGACTGGTGGAGAAAACCATTGAAAAGACCTTCCCGGGGCTTCCGGCCAGCCCTTATGTGATGACCGGTGCCACGGACGCCCGGGTCTACCAGGAGATCTGCCCCAGCTGTGTGCGCTTTGCGCCGGTGGTCTACGGTCCCGAGCAGATGAAGGGAATGCACGGCCTAAACGAAAATATCGAGTGCAGCTGTTTGCCCGGCGCGGTGGATTTCTATCGCAATTTGATCCGCGCTGTGCGTTAAAAAAGAGCCTGTCGTGCGGCAGGCTCTTTTTTGTTATCCCCGAAAGCGGGGCAATATGTCCAAATGCTGATCGATCAGCTTATCCAGCAGCGCGCGGGCTTGGCCGGGGTCGCATTTTTCGGTGGCCGGATCGATCTCCAGTGCGCGGTACAGCAGCGCCCGGTCGCCGGTGGCGCCGGCCTGCGCGGCCAGCTCGTTGACGGCGGACACGCGCTGCGTGATCTCCAGCGCCTTTCCCTGCAGGGTCAGACCCGGGGTCACGTTGATGCGGCCGTTTACGATGGTGGCCGGTACCTCCACGGCAGCGCCGGTGGGCAGACCGGCAAAATAGCCGTTATTCAGCAGGTTCAGCGCGGGGAAGTAGAAGCCGTTGCCCGCGATCAGGGCGGCCGCCGCCAAGCCGGGGTGCTCCCAGCTGCTGTTCCAGACGATGGTGTCCCAATCGCCGCCGCCAGCCGCCACGGCGTCCAGCTCGTCCATGCGCTGCCGACGCTCTTCCTCATTGCCGTGAAAGGGCGGCTCGGGATGGCGCGTAAAGCCCGGTACTTCGGCAATAAACTCGGCCGCATGGTTGGGCGGCAGCGCCTCAATGGCGCCGAAGGCGTTCCAAAACCACTGTCCGTCGTATTCCCCAAAGTTAAACTTTCCGGCGGCTACCAGTTGTTCGGCCTGCCTAAGCAGGCTTTCGCCGGTTGCCCGGTCGCGGATGGAGTGGACAAAGGTAAAGTGGTTGGTGCCGGTGGCGATCACTTCGATGGAGTCGGGAGAGCGCCCCAATACGCGGGCGATCTGCGGGTAATCGCCGCAGCGCCCCGCACCCGCGCTGCAAAAGCCGATGGTGCGGATACCGCCGTACTTTTCCGCGGCAATGACTACGCGAGGCAGCGGGTTGGAGGCGTTGAGCAGCCAGGCCTGGGGGCACAGGCGCGTCATATCCGCGCATAGATCCAGAACAAGGGAAATGTTGCGCATGGAATAGCTCAGGCCTGCAATGCCGCCGCATTCTCTGGCTTGGTCGGCATAGCCCTGCGCACGCAGCACCTCATAGTCCATGGCCCAGCGCCGTTTGCCCTGCACGGCCGCGCTTAAGATGACCGCGTCGGCGTGGGGCAGCGCCTCTGCCCAGCCGGATGATACATGGATCTCGGTTTTGGCGGTGCGCTCCTGCGCAAACCGCTGGGCGACCCGCCCCATGCGCTGCGCCATCTCCACGTTGGGATCGACCAGCCAAAGCTCTACCGGGGCGTCTTGCTTGCGCAGCAGATCGTCGATCGCCGTGGCGGCGAATACAAACGAGCCTGCGCCGACTAAAACTATTTTCATGGAAAAAATGCTCCTTTTTTGCGTTTGTTCAAGCGAAGTTCTCTGTTTGCTCCATTATAGCATGTGGAAAAAAGGCTTCAAGCAATTTGCCCGCAAAAAGGCGGGAATGAGGCGGCGCGGGGTGCCCTGTGCGCAGTTCCGCGTTTTTTCCCAAGGGCGGTCAGTATTTTTTTAAATTATAGTAAAATAGTATATAAATAATATATGAAAGTGCGGCGCAGCGCGAACGTTTCTGCGCTTTTGCTCGGCTCAGGCCCGACCGTTCGCAAAAATTACGAGAGGCACACGGGGTAACGCAATGCTCAAGATCGCTGTTTGTGACGATGACGCAGTACAGATACAGAAGGTGAACGCCGCAATCAGGCAATATATTTCCACGCATCCCGAATGGCAGGTCGAGGTTCAGAGCTTCTCCAGCGGGATCGCCCTGCTGGAATACCTAAACGGGACGGGCGGCTGTGACATTGCCTTGCTGGATATCTGCATGCCCGGTATTTTGGGCACGGATGTTGCAAAGGAGATCCGGCAGCGCAACGATAACACCCAGATCATATTTTTGACTGCCAGCACCGAATACGCCGTGGACGCCTTTGCGCTCAAAGCCGTTCATTACCTGCTCAAGCCCATTGCGCAAAGCCAATTTGACGAAGCTATGGATCGGGCACTGCACGCCTTTTCAACCGGTGAGACAAAAAAACTGGCCGTGCGCGTGGGCGAGGGGGCGCTTCACATGGTGGATCTGGATAACATCCTGTACATTGAAAGCGCGGCGCATGACCTGACTCTTTATTTGACCAGCGGAAGCCTCACCGAATCGCGCCGGGGTCTGGCGCGGCTGCTGGACGAGCTGGAGACGCTATCCCCCGGGCAATTTGTTTCTCCGTATAAAGGGTATATCCTGAATCTTGCGGCAGTGCGCTCAATAAAACCCGATCGGATTTTGCTGTGCACAGGTACCGCCATTCCACTGGCCAAGAGAAACTTTGCAGCTTTGAGAGATCAGTATATGGATTATGCCTTCCGGGGAGGAGACTAATGGAACTGGTAATTGCCGTTTCGCAGATCATGAAATTTTTTCTTCCCAGCTTTTTTTCCATACTGTTTCGAATCAACGGTCTGGGCGCGAAAAGCCGGAAAAACACCGCGAGCGGCCTGCTGATCTTCACACTGCTGAGCTTGGTGGTGCCGCTGGCCGTCACGGTGCATTGGGGTTATGAGTTCTTTAAGCAGGTTTCCGTCGGATTTTTGCTGGCGGCAAATACGGCCATATTTTTGATTTCGTCGGACGGTTTTCTCAAAACCTGCTATTTGCATCTTTTGCAGGCGAATATCGTGTTTTGGGTGTCCACGGTCTCGGGCGCGCTGCGCCGCATGTTCAATATTTCTTATCCGCTCAATGCGCTGCTTCTGTTGGCGGTGTGCGCGGTGTGCTATGTGCTGGCTGTGCGCTATGCGGTGCGCCCGCTGCGCTTTGTGGTGGATAACGTCCGCAGCGGCTGGCTGACCTTATTGGCGTTCCCGTCGTGTACCTTGGCGGGTGGGATCCTCATCGCCTTGTATATCGGCAACTCGCCGTATCACGATGAGCAGATGATGCTGCTGCTGATCACGCTGCTGGAGCTGAGCTTCGTTCTGTATCTGACCGGGTTTTACCGCAGCATGCGGCAAATTGCCGAGCTGGAGAGGGAGCGGGGGCGCGAGAGGATGCTGGAAGCGGAGCTGGCATCCTATGACGACTATTTGCAGAGTGCCCGGCAAACCCGCCACGATCTTCACCATCACAACGCCGTGCTGCTGGAATATTTAAACACCGGGAACACACAGCAGGCGGTGGCCTATTTGGAAAGCGTGGATGCCCAGCTTGCGGAGTCCGGGCAGAAGCAGTTTTGCAAAAATCCTGCTGCCAATGCCATTTTGCGCATTTATGACCGCCGGGCGCAGGAAAGGAACATTGCCTTTGCCGCGCGGATGGACATTCCCGAGGAGCTGGCGCTCACCATGCCCGAGTGGGGGACAATGCTTTCCAACCTTTTGGAAAACGCGGTGGAAGCCTGCGCCGGGCTGCCTGCGGCTCAGCGCTGCATTTCCATTACGGCCCGGGCGGAAGCCTGCGGGTGGAAGCTGGAAATGCGAAACGGCCTAAGCGGCGTAGTGAAGTTTGAAAACGGGATGCCCCTCACAACAAAAACCGTGGGCGGCACCGGCACCAGAAGCATCGCCGACACGGTGAAGAAGCATGGCGGCATTCTCCGTTTTGTCCAAAATAAAGATGTGTTCGTTACACAAATCGTTTTGCCCATTGAAGCGGTTGAACCCATCGCGCAGGGCGGATGATGGCGGTATGCGGCGGTTTTGCTGCCGTGCGGCAGCGTTTCCCCCAAAAAACGTCATCTTGTGGCAAAAAAGCATCATCTTGTGACAGATTTTTCATAGATAAAGGGAAAAACGCTATTATTGTATCTATAAAAGTATCTAATCAAGGCGAGATAGTTGGCGCAAAGACGCAGCCCACCCGAACAGCCGGTTGTCAGGAAAGACGCACCGGCGCGTTTTGGCAGGCCGCGCAGGGGGTATCCGCCAACCGTTATTTCACAACGAAACAAGCGAAAGAGAGAATGAAGTATGGCAAAGATCAAAAGGACCTTTCGGGCGGTTTTATCCCTGCTGTTGGGCATTTGCCTTTCGGTAAGCTGGGTTCCCGCTGCTTATGCGATTGTCCCAACGGGCATTGACATGGCAGAGGTGTTCAACTCATGGGTCAACTACCCCGGCTCTTCGGTGGGTGTGGGCTATGCCGCCGGTTGGCAATACTCCGGCGGGGTTTTGAGCACCAGCGAAAACGTGGGTTTTACGGGGTATTATCACCCGCAGATTACCGATCTGACCACGGGTGTTTTTCAGTTTGCCATGCAGTCGAGCGATACGGACCCGCTGGGCTTTGCCTGGGGCATTCAAAAACGGGCAAATGGGACCTATTCCTTCTATGCCTATGAGGAGTGCGGTCACCACAAGTGGAGCATTTCCTATATTTCCAACTGGAACCCCAGCGCCAGCACAGCCCTGCATCAGGGGCCTGTTTACCACAGCACCATTGATGCCAAAGACTACCAGTATGACGCCCACAACGGCGGCAAAGGCAGCGTGGGCTTCGCCACGGGCACCGTGCTGGCCTATGGCAATTTGAGCAGCTCTTATCCCGGCACGAAGCACACGGTAAAACTCGTGGTGGAGCAAAGCACGGTAACGGCGTATATCAACGACAGCCAAATTGCCACCGCCAACACCACGGTGCAGGCGGGCAGCTTTGGCCCCTTTTCTTGCAGCAACGCCAACGCACACTTCTCTTCCGTATATGTAACCTCCACCAACCCCACGGCTCTGGTTGCCAAATTCCAATACACCAAGGACGGCGCGAAGACCAACACCATCAAACTGGGCGACACCGTTTCCTTGACCGACCAGTCCACCACGACGGCGCCCTCTCTTTCCGCCTGGTCGTGGACGGTTACAAAGGATGGAACGCAGGTATACAGCGATACGACGCCTTACACCCAGTACAATCAGGCGGCGGGACGGTATGTGACCACGCTGCAGGTTTTAAACAGCTATGGCTTTTGGTCCAATGAGTATTCGGATACCCTGGATGTTACTTATTACGACCCGGTGCCCACCATCACCAAAAGCGTGGTAAACCTGACCGATCCCGGTCAACCCTCTCAGGTGAATGACGTGTTGAAATATACCGTGCAGGTCAACAATACGTTGGCCAATTCGCTTTGGAAGGGTGTCAACATCACCGACCTCATTCCGGCGGGTTTGACGCTTGACACCGCCAGCATCAAGCTGACGCCTTCAGGCGGCACCCAGCAGAGCGTGGCGGCCACGGCCTATAACAGCACCACCCGTGCACTCACCGTGCCGTTGGGTGATGTGCTGGGCGTAAAGCAATATACCCTGACCTTTGAGGCCGCGGTAAACAGCACCGCGGTGACTGCGGGCAACACGGACATTGGCAGCACGGCGCAGGCAACGGGCAACAACCCCGGCGGCGCCGCGGTTGCGGTGCAGGCTGCGGCGGTCTATCCCAACGCGGCGGACACTCCTGCCAACGATGGCGTGCTGTACGGAGATCCCGACCCGGCGATCACCAAGAGTGCGGTAAACCTGACCGATCCCGGCCAGCCTTCTCAGGTGAACGACGTGTTGAAATACACCATCGTGGTGAACAACCGTCAGGACGGCTCCATGTGGAGCGGCGTAAACGTTGCGGATGTTTTGCCGGCGGGCTTGACGCTGGATACCGCCAGCATCAAACTGACGCCCCAGGGCGGCACCGAGCAAAGTGTGGCGGCCACGGCTTATAACGCGGCTTCCCGCACGCTCACCATACCGCTGGGCGATGTAGAAGGCGTGAAGCAGTACACCATCACCTTCAGCGCCACGGTGAATAACGCGGCACTGCTTGCAGCGGCCGACATCGGCAACGCCGCACACGCAAGGGGCAGCAACCCCTCCGGCACTGAGGTTGCGGTGCACACCTCAACTATTTATGCCAACCTAAATTCCACGTGTGTTTTTTATTAGCTTCAAAAATCACTATTTCACGAAGAATTTAGACTGCTTCTCACACATTGTAACATTATTTACAACCACCTTTCAATCATTTTTGATAAATCATTGAT
>JAQUVY010000068.1 GCA_028693155.1 Eubacteriales bacterium | reverse complement strand
GAGCTGGAAAAGCTGGGAGAGGGGCACATTGCCATTGGTCATGTGCGCTATTCCACAACGGGGAACAGCGAGGCAGTCAATTGCCAGCCGTTGGTGGTCAAGTACCGTGAAGGGCAGCTGGCTCTTGCGCATAACGGCAATTTGGTGAACGCGGAAGAACTGCGCCGCCAGTTGGAAGATGAGGGACATATTTCCCAGACTTCGCTGGATACCGAAGTGATGGCTGCGATCATCGCCCGCAAGGGCGGCGACTTGATTGACGCCGTTAAGTATACCATCTCCGTGACCCGCGGCTCCTACGCGCTGGTCATCATGACAAAGGACAAACTGATCGGCGTACGCGACCCCCTGGGAATCCGCCCGCTGGTGCTGGGCAAGACTGACGACGGTGCATATGTGCTGGCCAGCGAATCCTGCGCCTTTGACGCCGTGGGTGCTGAGCTGATCCGAGATGTACATCCCGGCGAGATCGTGGTCATCGACGAAAACGGCTTGCAGTCCATCCGCACCGAAACACCGCTGACCAGCAAGCTGTGCATCTTTGAATTTGTGTACTTCGCCCGCACGGACAGCACCATCGACGGCATCAGTGTTTATCAGTCCCGCTTTAACGCGGGGAAATATCTTGCCCGCCAGTTTCCTGTGGATGCGGACATCGTTTCCGGCGTACCCGATTCGGCGATTACCGCCGCCATCGGCTATGCCAAAGAGTCCGGGATTCCATATGGGGAAAGCTTGGCCAAGAACCGTTATGTAGGGCGCACCTTTATTCAGCCGCAGCAGGAGCTGCGCGAAAAGGGCGTGCGCATCAAGCTGAACGCACTGCGGAAAAACGTGCAGGGCAAGCGCGTGGTTCTGGTGGATGATTCCATCGTGCGGGGGACGACCAGCAAGAAGATCGTCGACATGCTCCGCATGGCCGGAGCGCGCGAGGTGCATATGCGCATCAGCTCTCCGCCCGTAACGCACCCCTGCTATTTCGGCATAGATACGCCGGATGTCAATCAGCTCATCAGCGCTTCCCACACTACCGAAGAGATCTGCAAGATGATCGGTGCGGACAGCTTGGAATACTTATCCATTGAAGATTTGCTCAAGACCGTTGAAGGCTCCAGCTGCGATTTTTGCCAGGGGTGCTTTAACGGAGATTATCCCGTACCTGTGTGTGAAGGAGGTTGCAAGCATGGATTATAAGCAGGCAGGCGTTGACGTTGAAGCCGGTTACGAAGCGGTCTCGCTAATGCGTGAACACATCAAGACGACCTATAACGACGACGTGCTGGGCGATGTGGGGTCCTTTGGCGGTTTTTATTCCATCAGCCGCTATATGGGAATGCAGGAGCCCGTGCTGGTAGCCGGAACCGACGGCGTGGGAACGAAGCTGAAGATCGCTTTTGCGATGAACAAGCATGATACCGTGGGGATTGACTGCGTGGCCATGTGTGTGAACGACGTGGTATGCCAGGGCGCGCAGCCGCTGTTTTTCCTGGACTACATGGCCACCGGAAAATTGGAGCCGCAGAAAGCTGCCACCATCGTGGCGGGTATTTCCGATGGCTGCCGTCAGTCGGGCTGTGCCTTGATCGGCGGGGAGACTGCCGAGATGCCGGGGTTTTATACGCCGGGAGAATATGATATGGCAGGTTTCGCCGTAGGTATCGTGGATAAGCCCAAATCCATCAACGGCAAAGCCATCCGCAGCGGAGATGTACTCATCGGACTGCAGTCTTCCGGCGTGCACAGCAATGGCTTTTCACTCATTCGCAGGCTGATGGGCGATATGCCCAACGAGCTGGGCGTGTATATGCAGGAACTGGGGAAGACCATAGGCGAAGAGTTGCTTACCCCCACGCGCATCTATGTGCGCACGGTTCTGGATGTAATGAAGCAGGTGGACATTCACGGCATTGCTCATATTACCGGCGGCGGTTTTATTGAGAACATTCCGCGCATGATCCCCCAGGGGTTGATGGCAAAGATTGATCTGGGCTCCTGGCCTGTGGCGCCCATCTTTGACATTATGGCGCAGCGCGGTCAAATGCAGCAGCGCAGTCTGTATAACACCTTTAACATGGGCATCGGCATGGTTCTGGCGGTGGACGCCGCGCAGGCGGACGATACGGTGAAGCGCTGCATTATGAATGGTGATAACGCTTATGTCATCGGCCAGATCGTGCCGGGTGACGAAGGAGTTCAGCTTTGCAGCCGGTAAAGATTGCCGTAATGGCCTCGGGCGGCGGCACGAATTTTCAGGCCATCATTGATGCCTGTGCTTCCGGCGAGATCTGCGGTCAAATCGTTGGCCTGATCTACAACCGAAAAGCTGCCTATGCCTGTCAGCGGGCGCAGGATGCCGGAATTCCCGCCACCTATATCAATAAAAAGCGTGCCGGAAGTGTGGAAGCCTTTTCAAGCGAGATCCTTGCCGCGCTGAAGGAATGCGGTGCGGAGCTGGTCGTATTGGCCGGTTGGCTGGAGATTTTGGGGGATGCGGTCGTGGAGGCATATCCAAACCGCATCATCAACATCCATCCCGCATTGATCCCGTCGTTTTGCGGAAAAGGTTTTTACGGCCACTATGTGCATGAAGCAGTGCTGGCCTATGGCGCGAAGCTGTCGGGATGCACCGTGCATTTTGTCAGCGCCGTTGCAGATGGCGGGCCCATCATTTTACAGGAGGCCGTACCCGTGTTGCCCAATGACGATGCGGACTCCCTGGCGGCGCGTATTTTGCCGCACGAACACGAAAATCTTGTCAAAGCTGTACGGTTGTACTGCCAGGGGAAACTGCGGGTAGACGGCCGTGTGGTACATATTGAGGAATAAGGAAAGAGAGGATCTATCCATGAGAGCATTATTATCTGTGTCGGATAAAACCGGCGTGGTAGAGCTGGCTCGCGAATTGGCCGCTCTGAATGTTGACCTGATTTCCACCGGGGGAACTGCGGCGGCGCTGCGGGCAGCCGGTCTCAAGGTTACCGAAGTCTCGGAGATCACAGGATTCCCCGAATGCCTGGACGGGCGCGTCAAGACTCTGCACCCCAAGGTTCACGCGGGTATTTTGGCGATGCGCTCCAATGTGGAGCACATGAAACAGCTCAAGGAGCTCGGTGTGGATCCCATTGATATGGTGGTCATCAACCTCTATCCTTTCAAACAGACCATCCAAAAGGAAGGCGTTACGCTGGAAGAAGCCATTGAAAATATTGACATCGGCGGACCCACGATGATCCGCGCAGCCGCAAAAAATTGGCAGGACGTGACGGTAATGGTCGATCCTGCGGATTACGCGGGTGTATTGGAAGAATTGAAGGCCAACGGCGCGGTGTCCCGCGAAACGAAATTCCGCCTGGCTTATAAGGTGTTTGAGCATACCGCCAATTATGACGCCATGATCACCAACTATCTGCGTCCCAAGGCGGGAATTGGCTTCCCCGAAAAGCTGACTGTCACCTTTGAAAAGGTGCAGGAGATGCGTTATGGCGAAAATCCGCATCAAAAGGCCGTTTTTTATCGGGAGCCCGGCGCGCACCCCGGCACGTTGGTAGAGGCGCAGCAGCTGCAGGGCAAGGAGCTGTCCTATAACAACATCAGCGATACCAACGGCGCTTTGGAAGTGCTCAGAGAGTTCAGCGAAACCACTGTGGTAGGCGTCAAGCACGCCAATCCCTGCGGCGTGGCGACTGCACCCACCGTGCTGGAGGCTTGGCAGCGCGCTTATGCAGCCGATCCGGTGTCGATCTTTGGCGGCATCGTGGTAACCAACGCTCCCATCGACGAGCAGACTGCGCTGAGCATGAAGAAGATCTTCCTGGAGGTCATTGTTGCGCCGGCATATACGCCCGAAGCACTGGCGGTCTTCGCAAAGAAAAAGAATCTGCGCGTACTGGTGCTGCCCAGCATCAACGCTCCGCTGCCTAAGGATACCTGGGATATGAAGAAGGTAGGCGGCGGTTTGCTGGTACAGGATCAGAACCTGGAGCTGATCGACCTGGACAGCGTTAAGGTCGTGACGCAGCGTCACCCCACTGAAAAAGAGATGAAGGACATGATCTTCGCCTGGAAGATCGTTAAACATACCAAGTCCAACGGCATCGCCGTGGCCAAGGATGATGTTTCGCTGGGCATCGGGCCCGGGCAGGTCAACCGCATTTGGGCGGCGCAGCAGGCCATCGAGCGGTCGGGCGAAGCCGTAAAAGGTGCCGCAATGGCATCGGATGCGTACTTCCCCTTTGACGACTGTGTAAAAGCGGCAGCAGACGCCGGCATTACTTGCATCGTTCAGCCCGGCGGTTCGATCAACGACGCGGACTCCATCAAGGCGGCTGACGAGGCGGGGATCGCCATGATCTTTACCGGGATCCGCCATTTTAAACACTCCTAAGGAGCAAAAGATGAAAGTATTGGTTATTGGCGGCGGCGGGCGAGAGCACGCCATCGTGCATAAGCTGGCGCAAAGCCCTGCCGTTACAAAGCTGTACTGCGCCCCGGGCAATGCGGGCATTGCGCAACTGGCGGAGTGCGTCAGCCTGAATATTATGGATAACGACGCGGTGACCGCTTTTGCGCATGAGAAGCAGCTGGATTGGGTGTTTGTTGCGCCGGACGATCCGCTGGCAAACGGTTTGGTAGACGCATTGCAAAATGCCGGGATCAAGGCCTTTGGTCCCAGCGCCGCTGCCGCGCGGGTAGAGGCCAGCAAGAGCTTCGCAAAATATGTCATGGATAAATACGACATCCCCACTGCCGCGTGGAAGGATTTCAGCGACGCGGAGAAAGCAAAGGAATATATTCGCTGTGTGGGAGCGCCCATCGTGGTAAAAGCCGACGGCTTGGCGCTGGGAAAAGGCGTGTTTGTGTGCCAAAGCGTGAGCGAGGCGGAGGCGGCGGTGGATTCCATTATGGTGCAGCGCGCCTTCGGCAGCGCAGGGGCACGGGTCATAGTGGAAGAATGCCTGAGCGGGCCGGAAGCCTCGGTGCTGTGCTTTACCGATGGAAAAACCGTTGTTCCCATGGTGGCCGCCCAGGATCACAAGCGCGCATATGACGGCGACCGCGGTCCCAATACGGGGGGAATGGGGGCTTTTGCGCCCACACCCAAGCTGAGCCATGGCGACATCCTGTATGTGAAGGAGCATATCCTGCAGCGCGCAGTCGATGCGCTTTCCGCGGAAGGATGCCCCTTTATGGGCGTGCTTTACGCAGGCATCATGATGACTCCCGTCGGGATCAAAGTGATCGAATTTAACGCGCGGTTTGGAGACCCGGAAACCCAGGTCATCCTGCCGTTGCTGCGCAGCGACCTGATGGACATCATGCAGGCGATTGACGCGCGTAAGCTGGATGCCTGTAAGGTGGAGTGGCAGCCCGGTGCTGCGGCGGTCGTTGTTATGGCATCCGAAGGCTATCCCGGCAGCTACGAAAAGGGAAAAGAGATTTCGGGGTTGACTTCTGCCGACGGTGTTACCGTGTACCACGCGGGAACAAAGAATGTTGATGGGCGTGTTGTCACCAACGGGGGGCGCGTGCTGGGCGTGACGGCGGTTGGTAACGATCTGCCTCAGGCCATTGCCGCCGCTTACCGCGGCGTGGAGCAGATCCATTTTGAAGGCGCTCAATACCGAAAGGACATCGGGCAAAAATAGCAGCACAAACAAAAAGAGCCTGCCGGGAAAAATTTCTTTCCGGTGGGCTCTTTTTTACGCAGAAATATCAGTTCGTGCTGGTTCCCGTGGTTGCGCTGCTGGAGGCAGTTGCATCCGGACGGGTAAAATACAAGGTCAGCTCACGCTGATCGAGATAGACGTACAGTTCATCGGCATTGACATCAAAACTGCCCGAGTAAAAAACATCGCCGTCACGGCCTTCAAATTTAAAGTTATTGCGGTCAATGGTAAAGTTTCCGTAGTAGCCATCCAAAAGATTGACGCTGCCATCCTCAAAAATCTCCACCACGATCGTCATGGTCGATTCGGACATTTTGCCGGTGGAGTCGGTCATGCCGGCTAACTGCCATTGGCCCGTAACCATCTTTTTCACGTTGGAACATCCCGAAATCAGGGAAACGGATAAAAGAACAAGGGCCAGCAGCAGTGCAACATATTTCTTTTTCATTGGCAGGTTCCTCCTTAAGCGTTATATGACTTGATATTGGCAATAAACTGAGCAAAAGCCTGCTCAGGTTTTTCCAGCTCCAGGTTCCACCGACGCATCCATTCAAAAGAACACCATCCGTCATACTTCAGCGTGTTTAAGGCGGCAAAGCATTCATCCAGCGGCAAATCGCCTTGACCGATCAGCTTATACTGAATCCGTGCATCGGGCTGCACCGAATCCTTCACATGGACAAAACGAATCCAACGGCCGATGTTCTCGACGGTTTCCTGGGGCGTTTCGCCGAAATAGCGATAGGGATGATGAACATCCCAAAGAACGCCGATTCCTTTTTGATCCAGCGTATCCATCATACGCGCCAGACGAAGGGTATCTGAATACTGACCGATGGTCTCCAGCAAAACGGTGACGCCTTTTTGAGAGGAAAGGCGGCCGAATTCACCCATTGCTTCCCGTACCAGCCCTTCATCCACCGCAGAGCGAGGTTCAGGTCCGGTTTCACACATCACGCGCACATAAGGAGCGCCTAGAGCCGCCGCGGTATTGATATAGGCGATGCCGTCCGCCAGCGCCTGAGAAAAAGTGGATCGATCCCCAATGACAAAATTGCTGTCCAGGCATACGATCTGCAGCTGATGCTGCAAAAGCTCTTGCTTGCTGCGGGCCAGCAGGGCGGGGGAGAACTGCTCAATGGCGGGCGTGTAAAGCTCCTGAAGGATTCCGCGCACCTCAATTCCGTCATACCCCAATGCAGACGCCTGTTCTAAAATGGTTTGCCAGCTCCAATTCGGACATCCGGCGGTTGAAAAAGAATATTTCATATGTGCTTCATCCTTTCTTCGTTCTTAGCTGTCCAGAAGGTTCTCGAGCTGATCCAGCAGCACAGAAAAGCGGTTCAAGCAGAACTCCACCGTGTCCGGTTCGGCCAGGTTGATGCCCGCTTTTTTCAACAATTCCAGGGGATAATCCGAGCCGCCGGCACGCAGAAAATCCAGATAGCTCTCGCGGCCTTCCGCCCCTTGCTCCACCATGCTGGCAAAGTTAAGGGCGCAGGAAAACCCAATGGCGTATTTGTACACATAGAACGCGCGGTAAAAATGCGGAACTCGCGCCCATTCCAGCGCAATAAAATCATCCGCCACTACGTCCGGGCCAAAATAGTCGCACACGAGCTGCCGATAGACTGTGCAGAGGCTTTCGGCCGTAAGGGCCTCGCCGCGTTCGCTCATCGCATGGGTTTCTTTCTCAAACTCGGCAAACATCGTCTGGCGGATCACCGTCGTGCGGATCTGCTCCAGCATATAGTTGACCAGATAGATCCGCTGCCGCGGATCGGTCAGCGTCTTCAAAAGGTAGTTCGCCAGCAGCGTCTCATTGGTGGTGGACGCAATTTCTGCCAAAAGCAGGGGATACTGGCTGTTAAGGAAGGTTTGGGTGCTATCCGCCAGATGGGTATGCATGGCATGACCCAGCTCATGAGCCAGCGTAAAGGCGTTATCCAGCGTGTCGCTCCAGTTCAGCAGCACATAAGGGTGGGTGCCCCATATGCCCCAGCTGTATGCGCCGGACGTTTTGTTCTGGTTTTCGTATACGTCCACCCAGCCGCCCTTTTCCACGCCTTCCCGCATCACGGCAATATAATCGTCTCCCAACGGTGCCAACGCCTGATAAACCAGCTCTTTGGCCTGAGAATACGTATATTTTAAGCCACTGTCCTTTACCATGGGCGTGTAGATGTCATACAGATGCAGTTCGTCCAGCTGCAGCACGCTCCGGCGCAAACGCATATAGCGGTGTTGCTCGGGAAGGTGCGCACGAACGGCCTTTATCAGCGTGTCATAAACGCTCTGCGGAACAGCGTCGCCGTCCAGACTGGCCAGCAGCGCGGAACCGTAGGCATGCGTCTTGGCGAAAAACACATCGCTTTTCACACTGGAGGAGTAGGTTGCCGCAAGCGTGTTGCGGAACTGACCATAGGTGGTGTATACGCCTTCGTATGCCGCTTTGCGAACGTTCCGGTCTGCACTTTCCATCAGCGGGATGAAGCGCCCATGGGTGATCTGCACCGTTTGGCCGTTCTCATCGGTAATTGCGGGAAAGTTAAGGTCGGCGTCATTGAGCATGGAATAGATGGCGGACGGCGCTTCACCGAGCTCGCCTGCCATGGCCAGCAATTTCTCCTGTGCCGCATCCAGCGTGTGCGCGCGGCGGCGGCGCACCGTATCCAGATAATATTGATAGACCCGCAGTTCCGCAGCGCCCCGCGTCAGCAGGTCATCCAGAACCGCCGGAGCAATCCCCAGCAGCTCGGGCTCCACAAAAGAAAGCTCGCTTCCCAACTCCACATTCAGCGAAGCCGCGCGATCGGCCAGACCTTGATAAAACGCATTGGCGTTGTCCTCGTCCCGGCGCATCCGGGCATAGACATACAGCTTTTCCGTCTGCCACAAAAGCTGGGCCATTTCATCCAAACCGGCCTTCAGGGATTGAACGGAGGCGCCCAGCGTGCCCGAAAAACGGGAGAACGCCCGCGCTCGCTGACAAGTTTCCTGATAAAAGGTTTCCCATTGTTCATCGGTTGCAAAAATATCTTCCAGGCGCCAGCAATATTTTTGATCCATCTGCGCCCGGGGAAGCAGTGTCTGTGCGCTCATTCTTACCTCCTAAAAAGGGATGTATTAATGGCATTATACCATAATTTGTCCCTAAATGCTGATTTCTTGCTCACCCTTTGTCAATTTGGGCAGCAGCAAAAATACGGCCGCAAATCTCAACGCCGCGCCGGCAAAGAGGATCAGCTTATAACGGTCAAACCCCATCCCCAGAAAAGAGAAGCTTACGTCTCCCAGCTGTTTGAGGATCCATCCGCCGGTCAGGTTGCCCAACGCCGAACCCAAAAGAGCGGTGGTAATGGAGTAAAGCGCAATGAACATGGAACGGTTTTTTTGCGGTGTGGAGGTCATCAGCATTTGCTGCAGCGTAACATCCATGCCGCAGGCCACAAGCCCCGTGGACAGGCAGTACATAAAATAGGGAACCAGGTTCGTGACCTGAAAGGTGTCTTTGGGCTGCACAAAGAGCCAAACCAGCACGGAAGCGCAAAGGACAATCACGACCCTGCGGATGACCCAGCGGTTCCCGTGGCTGTCCAATTTGCGGCCCCACCACTGCACCATAAACACAGCCGCAAGGGAGGACACGACCTGCCCCAAAATGGTCGTCTGAGAGATGGTGAAGTGCAGCGGACCCAGCGCGTACATATTGACATAGGGCGCATACAGCGACCCGGTAAAAGACCAAATTGTCCAAAACAAAACAAAAAACAAATATTCCTTGCTGTGCAAAGCCTTTTTGATGGTCCAGCCCAGAGAAACCTTGTCTTTTCGCTCTTCCATGGGCACGTCCGATATAAATGCGAAGCAGGTAATATCAGCAACGCCAAAAAAGCAAGTGATGCCCAGGATCCAGGAGTATCCTTCGATTCCCGTAAAACGATCCAGCAAAAGGCTGCCGATAATGGCGGAGATCAACCCGGTAAAGGTGTATATGCTGGATCGAATGCCCAAAAAGCGGCCGCGGATCGGAAGAGGAACCAAGCCGCTCATCCATGGATATAAGCCCGCGTCGATAAAGGAGCCACAGCATCCGGCCAGGGCAATGAAAACAATGACCACCCAGATGCGCAGGGGTTCCAGCTCCATGGGAACAAAATAGGGCACCAGCGCAATGGGCAGCCACAGCAGCTTTGAAATAATACCGCAGATGACAAAGAGCGCTTTGCGTTTGCGAGTCTTTTCGATGAGCCACGCCGAAAACAGCTGCATGATCCCGCTGAACATGGGCACCGTGATGAGCACGCCATAGGAAAAGTCATCTGCCCCCAGCGCCTTGGCAAATCCGGCCATCAAAGAGCCGGAGTTGATCATATAAAACACCATGCCGAAAGACACGGACACGATCAATAAATTCAGGTCCTTGCGAATTCTCTGGGGCAGCTGTTGGCTGTTATACAGTTCGGTCAGCGGATTGTTCCACCGAAGCGAGCGACGGGTGTGCGGCATGTTTGGATACCCCTTCAAATACAGATTGGAATGCTACTGCGATTATACGTTGCGCTTCAGCGGGAATCAATGAATATTTGGTGAATTTTGATAAAATCGTATTATCTTTCAAAAACGTTTTCTGTATGATCGCCCGTGGAATTTCTTTTCTCTTTTCCCTTTGCAAATGCGCGCGGTTGTGTTATAATACACATCGGTTAAGCGCCTGTAGCTCAGTGGATAGAGCGTCTGCCTCCGGAGCAGAAGGCCGTGAGTTCGATTCTCCCCAGGCGCGCCAGAAAGAAACGACAATTTTCGATAGATGATTGTCGTTTCTTGTTTTATTCGTTCTTCCTCCCGGGCTTTGGATCTTTTACTTTTTGCGTGTATGCGTGAGCTTTTTTGCGACCGCGCAATGCAATCAAGTTTGTGCCGGAGGGGAAGCGGCGGAGCACAAAATTTGCAACCGGATAAGGATGTCGGGCAGAAAACACGGCATTTTCTCACTTTGTGTCGTGTTGTCAGAGCGGCTTTTGGCCTACGCTATGGTTGAAAGGAGGAAGGAATCACTTGGATCAGAAAAAGATTGGATCTTTTTTGAAAGCACTGCGCAAGGAAAAAAGCATTACGCAGGAAACGTTAGCTGAAAGATTGCGCGTATCCGGCAGAACCGTATCCAGATGGGAAACGGGAAGCAATATGCCAGACATCAGCTTGCTGGTTGAACTGTCGGAATTCTATCAGGTCAGCATACCGGAGATCATTGACGGAGAAAGGAAAAGTGAGAAAATGGATTCTGAAACAAAGAATACGGCAATAAAGATGGCAGAATATAGTAAAAACGAGCTCAACGCACAGAAAAAGAAGATCATCAGTATACTCCTTATGATAGGCGGTGCATTGATCATTTTTACTGCTTTGGCCATATTTCCCAATGAAAGCAGTTGGGGAAGCATTTACTCAATCATCGGCGGCGGCGTATTGACGGCAGGCGTTTATTTGAGAATGAGGTCTGTGCTGGCGAAACCGGGCGCACGGATATTGGTGGTCGTTGGGTGTGTCGCTGCCTTGTTTGCTATCTTTGCAGCCACGGATTATATCACGGTTTCGCAGCTTCACCAGGTTCCCAGGTTCTGCTATGAAAAATCCTATGGCGAAGATGTGGTGGAGCATAAAACGTTGTTTTATACGGTCATCCAGAAGAATCCGGGAACCGCAGATGAAAGCATAGAAATTGTGAAATAGGTTTGTGTCGGTTCCATCGTTTGTTTGAAGAGCAAAGCAGTGTCCATACCCAAAAATGCGCTGCTGTGGGCACAAAAGTGCAAAGGACCTTTTTATATTGAGCGAACAGGAAACAGGCAAAATGCTGACGCGTTTTGTCTGTTTTTTGTTTTATGGCAAAAGTTTGACCCTATGGAACGCACGGCCAAATGCAGGCCGCATCGCCGCGCGCAGCACGTCTTTTTGTGGCAGATGGGCAAGGTTTGAAGGGGTTCTCGAAAGAATCATAAAAACCCAACAAACGATAAAATATTTCTGCGCGAAACAACATATTCATGATGTGTCAATTATTACAATTAACGTAACGCGGAAGGGGGGAGAGACATGGTCTATCTGGAACCCATGCTGGCCATCAACTTTGCAGCAAATCTGGCTCTGATGGCGGTTTGCGGCCGTCTGTGCCTGCGCAAGGCAGTCTGGTGGCGCTATGGACTGACGGCTCTTTTCTTATGGCGGATAATCTATCTTTCGTCATTATCTATGAAGGAGGTTATAAATGGCAGCCCATATAAAACCACCGAAAATTGTGGCGTCGCAGAAAACCATCTCGCGCTCGGAGCGCAGAGAACAGGAGAAACAGCGCCTACGAGAAGAAATTGAGAAGAATCAGAGCAGCGGCGGTGTTATTATTATTCCCCCGCCACAAGTCACCAGCGCAGACGGAAATACGGGTGGAAAACTGCGTGTTGCTGCATACTGCCGCGTCAGTACACAGGAGGAGCAGCAGGTGGGCAGCTTTGAGATGCAGGTATTCCATTTTCGGCAAAAAATCGAAAGCAACCCGGATTGGGAGTGTGTAGATATATACCAAGACGAGGGCGTGAGTGGAACATCTGTAATAAAGCGGCGCGGTTTTCAAAGGATGATGGCAGATGCACAGGATGGAAAAATCGACCTCATCCTAACAAAGGGAATTAGCCGGTTTGGACGGAATATCGTTGATATTTTGAATAATCTGCGTATTCTTTCGGCACTGAATCCCCCTGTTGCCGTTCAATTTGAAACCGAGGGATTAACCTCTATTGGCGATGGCAGCAACAATCTTCTGATCGCCATACTGTCAGCGCTTGCCGAGATGGAATCCCAGCAGAAAAGTGACGCAATCAAGGCGGGTATTCGGTGGCGCATGGCAGAGGGCATTTACAAGTTTTCCGTTCACAACACACTTGGGTATTACCGGGATCACTTTGGGCGGCTTGTGATTGAGCCAACCGAGGCAAAAATTGTTGAGTACATCTACGAAAGCTGTTTGGAGGGTGCTTTGCCATCAGAAATTGCGGCTGCATTAACAGAGCAGGGCATAAAATCCCCGATGGGCAATGATAGATGGACTTCCTCCACAGTTAGAAGCATTTTACGCAATGAAAAATATTGCGGGGATG
>JAQUVY010000067.1 GCA_028693155.1 Eubacteriales bacterium | reverse complement strand
TGCCGTCCCAGCGGCACTGGCAGTCGAAACACGCTCAAGCCCAGCGCAGTGTTGCCGCTTTAGCGGCAATCACGAGAGCGATGTAGGAAGAAGAAAAGTGAAAACCTCCACAAGGGATTGCATCCCTGCCCAGTGCCGTCCCAGCGGCACTGGCAGTCGAAACACGCCCAAGCCCAGCGCAGTGTTGCCGCTTTAGCGGCAATCACGAGAGCGGTGTAGGAAGAAGAAAAGTGAAAACCTCCCCAAGGGATTGCATCCCTGCCCAGTGCCGTCCCAGCGGCACTGGCAGTCGAAACACGCTCAAGCCCAGCGCAGTGTTGCCGCTTTAGCGGCAATCACGAGAGCGATGTAGGAAGAAGAAAAGTGAAAACCTCCACAAGGGATTGCATCCCTTGACCCTTTCATCGGGGAAAAGCTGCTTTGACGATCAAAACATCGTTCCCGAGGATGGGCAGCGTGCGGCGAAACTGCGTCAGCAGTTGCTCTTGGCTTCCAGGCGTTTCGCCGCCGCCTCTCGGAACACCTGCGGTGTTCCTGTCGGCATCATCGTCAGCAGTTGCTCTTGGCTGCCCGCGCCCCTCGCCAAAGGCGAGGGGCTTTTTGCTGGCTCGCGGCGCTGTCATAGGGCTGTTACCCTATTGTCGCTTGCTCGCTTCTCTGGGTCAGCAATTGCTCTTGTCTGCCTTCGCACTTTCGCCCGCAGGGCGAAAGTGCTTCATAGCAAATCCCGCAGGCTGTGCAGCATCCGCGCGGGCGGCGCGCCGCCCGGCCAAGGCTGAGCCGAACGGTTGAGCCAGCAAGCGGCCACCCCAGCGCCGCGTGCCCCTTGAATATCTGCCGGGCTGTCACCCACATGGATCAACCGGTTAGGCGGGATCTCCAGCGCGGACAGCACCCGCCGAAAAAAGCGCCCGCCCGGATCGCCTTTATAGCATTGCAGATCCTCCGAAAGGAAAACCCGCTCCACCTTCAGCGCCGGCATAAGCCGATCCACCATAAGATGATCGGCATCACTGCACACCACCAGACGGTACTTTTTGGATAATCCCCGCAGCGCATCGGGCACTTCCTCATAAAACGGCGCATAGCCATGCTGCAGCATGATGTGATAAGCCACCTGGCCGGGCTGCAGCGCCAGCCCCAGGTTTTGCATGGCCTGCCTTGCGCAGGCGGTGTACACCGCCGCCATGTTCATAAACCGCGGGCTTGCCACCGCGCTGCGATAAACGCCGGGGAAGCAGCGCAAGATCTCTGCGGAAGCGGCGCGCGCTGCCTCCGCAGAGTAGGCGTCGCCCATTGCCCCCTGCCAGATCTGCGGGATGCGCCGGTTTACATCCGCCAATGTTTGGAAAAGATCCAGACTCAGAAAATATTCCGCCATGTCCGTCACTCCTTCCTTTCCTGATAATATATCACCGCGGCAGGGGCGGCAATCACGCAAAAGAAAAAAGGCGTACGGATCTTCGATCCGTACGCCTTTGCCGTTTGAAAATATCTTCGCTATCTCCTGCGGCGCCGGTCAGAGGCAATCAGATAAACCGAGGTCGCGATGGCGCAGATGCTGAACAGGCACAGCAGCCATTTGGTGATGTCGTTGTTGATGAACGCCATGGCGGTGTTCACCCGGTCGATGCAGAAAAACACCAGCATCATGGTGGCCAAAATTATGGTGGCATGGGGAATGATCTTTCTGAGCATTTACTGTCCCTCCACTTCGCCGATCATGATAATGTCGCTGACATTGCGGCCGCCCTTGTAGGGCTGGCTCATCTTGGCATCGCCAAAGGTCATGGTGCAGGACTGCCCGCCGTCCAGGTTGTAGGCCTCCTTGCAGCCCAGATCCGCAAACAGCTTGGACAGCTCCTTGAGCGTCATGCCCTTGGAATAGCCCTCCTGGCGGCCGTCCACCAGCACCAGAGCGTAGTGTCCGGGCTCATAATAACCCACCGCGCTGCGGGGGTTAGCGGGGTTCACGCTGCTGTTGAATTTCTCCATGGCCTGCCCGTCGGTCAAAAGCATGGGGCCGAAGGACCACACCTGATAAACATCCGGGGACTTCAGCTCCTCCAGCTTGACCTCGGCCTGCGGGATGGATTTCATGCTGCCGTCCCGATACATGACCATGATGTCGGCAAAGGCTTTTTCGCGATACATGGTGCCGTTGCGCACCACGATGCCTTCCTTGCGGATGCCGAAATAGTCGCCGGTGATGGAGACAACGGCTTTGTTTCGGGTGGCGATGGCCAGCGGCGCTTCGCTGGTTCCGGTCTTTACTTCATCGTTGGCAAAGGCCGTGCGGAAGTTCTCCAGATTGCGCACATATACGTCCGCCACATAATAAGTAATGCCGTCGCGCTGCACCTTTTCCACCTGCACGTTGACATTCTTGCTCTGGTATCCCGTGTCGGTCTTGACCGGCTCCCCGTCGACGAATTTATCGGCAAATTTTGCGCCGAACAGACCCAGCGTGGCCGGATCCACCGTCGGCTGGGGGGCAACCGTCTCGTCGGGCTGGGCGCTGTCCTGCGGAGCCGCGCTGGGTTCCTGCGGCGCAGCGGTTTCCACCGGCGCGGGCGTGGGCGTGCCCAGCGCCACGGGCGTCAGCGTGTCCGGACGCACATGGTGAAAATACGCGAAGATCAGCAGCGCAACCGCGAACACTGCCACGTCGATGAGCACCACGTATAACGTGGGCATCTGTGGCTTTTGAGGCGGTCTCTTGGCTCGGGCAGACCCGTGATGCTCGCCCCCGTAGGGCTGCTGAGGGCGGGGTCGGTTGTCATAATGGCTCATAAATCAACATACCTCCTGGGTAACACATAACGGCAGGTTTTGGCAAAACCCGCCGTTTTTTGCTGTTATTATTGTAACGCCTGGGGCGTGGATAGTCAATCATTCTTTGTTTATTTTATGTTAAATCACGCAGGCGCCCCGGCTGTCGCAGGCCAGATCCAGCACCTGCCAGTCGGCGCTGATCTGCGCCAAGCCAGCCTTCAGCGCGGGCACATAGGTCTCCTGTCCGGCGCGATATACGCTCATGACGGTGGGGCCTGCCCCGCTTAGGAACACCGCCGCCGCGCCGCACGCGCGCGCCGTGCGGAGCACCTCATCCCAGCCCGGTATCAGCGCGCTACGATAGGGCTGGTGAATGGCATCGGCACTGGCCGCGCCAAGCATATCCGCGTCGCCCGACTGCAGCGCCGCATACATCAGCACCGCGCGGCCGATGTTGCCCACCGCGTCGGCCTTGGCGTATTGCGCCGGCAGCACCGCCCGCGCCTTTTGCGTGGACAGCACAAAGTTGGGTACCATGGCGGCAAAGCGCCAGCTTTCATGCACCTGCGCCCGCTGGGTAAACACATGCTCCCCGGCCATCATAGAGGCGGTAAGCCCGCCCAGCAGGCAGGGCGCCACGTTGTCCGGGTGCCCCTCCATGCGCGTGGCAACGTCCAGCATCTGCGCCATGGAAAGGGGTTCGCCCATCATTTGATTGGCCGCCAGCACGCCCGCCACAATGCCCGCCGCACTGCTGCCCAGGCCGCGGGACAGGGGCAGGCAGTTGTGCTGCACCAGCTTTACGGGTTCGGGTGTCCTTCCGGCGCGCTCGTAAGCCGCGCACCAGCTGCGATAGGTCAGGTTGCTCTCCCCCGTGGGGATAAAGGCCGCGCCCTCGCCGTGCGCCTCAATGCACACGCAGTCCCAGGGTTCGGCCGTCAGCTCGTTATACAGCGTCACCGCCAGACCCAGGCAGTCAAAGCCCGGCCCCAGGTTGGCCGATGTGGCAGGTACACGAATTTTCACCATGGTTACTCCACCTTTTGAATTTGTACTTGCGGGATGAACTCCCGGAATTTTTCCACGTCCACCAGCCGGGTGCCCTCGGTGGTGACCGAGGAGGTAGCCGCCGCCACACCCAGCCGGAAGCAGGCCTCCAGTCCCATCCCCTGCGCAAAGCCCGAAAGCAGCCCTGCCACCATGGAATCGCCCGCGCCCACGGTGGAGCGCACCTCCACCTTCATGACCGGGGCAAAGTACGCCTCCTGCCCGTTGGTGATATAAGCACCGTCGCCTCCCAGTGACACGGCCACCACCGGCACACCCCGGGCAATGATCTCCTGCGCGGCGGCATGCACCTGCGCCAGCCCCTCCAGCTTGCGCCCGCACAGCAGCTCAAGCTCGTAGTTGTTGGGCTTCACCATAAACGGCTTGGCGGCCAGCCCCTCTTCCAGCAGCTTGCCCTCGGCATCCAGCACCACCCGGCAATTCGGCGCTTCCTGCGCCGCCCGCCGGGCGATCTGCGCGTACAGATCGGTGGGCATCCCCGCCGGCAGGCTTCCGGTCAGCACGAGAAAATCGCTGCGCGCGGCCCATTCCACCGCCAAAGCGATGGCTTTTTCCACCTCGTCGGCCGCAGAGGGAACACCCTTTTCGTTCAGCTCGGTGATCACGCCCTTGGAGCGATCCAGCACCTTGGTGTTCACGCGCACCGCGCCGTCGTTATAAATAAACGCGCACTGGCAATCGGCCTGCTCCAAACGCTGGCGCACCAGCTCGCTGCGCTGCCAGGGGCACACGCCCACCGCCGCCGCTTCCAGCCCCAGCGCCCGGCACACCAGCGCCACGTTGACGCCCTTTCCGCTGCCGTCCTCCTGCACATGCTGAATGCGGTTCATCCCCCCGTAGGTAAAGGTTTCGATCTCCACCGTGCGGTCGATACAGGGGTTGGCGCAAAACGCTGTAATCATAAATACGAACCTCCATTCGCTGGTTTTATCCACAGTCTGTGTATGGTTGTCTGTTCACGCACAGCTTGTGGAATTGTGTACAATTCCTGTGCATAACCCAATTTTATCCACATTTTACGGTCTTTTTCCGCCGTTTTTCGTTCGGTTTTCGGGGTCTTTCTGTGGATAACTTTTCAGTTGCGCCTCCGCGGGCTGTGCAAAATGATGTGCATAAACTCCACACACAGCCTCAAAAACGGCCTGCAACACAAAACGTTTTTCTTTCAAAAAAAATGGCGCGCGGCTGACCTGGTCTTTGCCCCCACACTCGCCGGCTGGAGGATTCGCCTGTTATGACTATCGCCTCTCTCGGGCATTGTTGCCCGGCCGGACTGACTTCTAAGCCGCGCCATGCTCCGCGCCTAAGCGGGGTCATCCCCGAATACTTAGCCGCATTACGTGGATCGTTTTGCCCGCGACTGGCATCGATTTTCAACCACAGACCCGCGCGCCAATGACAGAATATCACGGCTTTCCCTGCTTGTCCAGCGGTGCGGGCGCAGCGGTGACCACCGCTGTGTAAACCCCCGCCGCCCCACCCCGCAAAAGCAGCCCGGCGCAGGCCTGCAGGGTGGAGCCGCTGGTGAGCACATCGTCAATCAGCAGCACCTTTAAGCCCCGCAGGCGCGCGTTTCCCAGCGCATAGCTGCGTCGCGCGGCCCGCGCTCTTCGCGCATCCGCAATGGAATAGGCGCTGGCAGGGCGGCAATAAACCGGCCGTTTCAGCGCGGCGGGCAAATAGGGAAGCCCCAAGCGGCGCGCCACCAGTCTGGCCAGCTCCTCCGACTGGTTAAATCCCCTTCGGAAACGCCGCAGCCAGTGCGCCGGCACCGCCGTGACCGCGTCGATGTCGTCCACGGGCAGCGCAACACAGGCTCGCGCCAACGCCTCGGCCGCAAAGGGAAGGTAATCCCGCCGGTCGCGGAATTTGATGGCCGTCACCACCGCCGCCGAGGCGCTGTTATAATCCCACGCCGCGACGCCCGCCCGAATGCGCACCGACGCGCCCGCGCAGTAGGGGCACAGCCCCTCGCTGCGCCGACCGCACACCGGGCAGCGCGGCTCAGGCGCGCGCAGCTCCCGGCGGCAGTGGGCGCACAGCACAGCGGCACCCGGCGCCCCGCACAGCGCGCACTTGTTTTCTTTGGGGTAGAGCAAGGCCAGCAAGGCGTTAATCGGAGAGCTCATCTAAATCCTTCAGCTGGGCGAAGGCTGACAAAAGCCCGGTATAGCGCTGCACCACCGTGTTGTTCTCCACCATGCGGCGCACGCACTCCTCCCGCCCGCAGATGACCACCATCTGCCGGGCGCGGGTGATGGCGGTGTAAAGCAGATTGCGGGTGAGCAGCATGGGCGGCCCCCCCACCAGAGGCAGCACCACCACCGGAAACTCGCTACCCTGGCTTTTATGGATGGAAACGGCATAGGCCAGCTGCAGTTCCTCCAGCTGGGCGAAGTCATAATCGGCCAGACGGCCGTCGTCAAACTCCACCTGCGCCAACCGCCCCGCCGTATCCAGCGTCACCAGAAAGCCCATGTCGCCGTTGAACACACCCTCGCCGGTTTCCCCGTTTTGCACCCAGGAGATGGTGTAGTTGTTTTTGATCTGCATCACCTTATCGCCCCGGCGCAGCAGAAAATCGCCCCGTTTCACCTCGGGTTTATCCCCCGCGGGCGGGTTGAACTCGCTTTGCAGGCGGGCGTTGAGGGCGTATACGCCCAGCTCGCCTTTTTTCATGGGCGCCAACACCTGAATATCCTTCAGGCGGTCGTAGCCCTTGAACTTGACCAGGCGGTGCGCCACCAGCCCCACGGTGGATTCCATGGCTTCCTCCAGAGAATTTTTGCGCTCGAAGAAGAAGTCCGAATCCACCCGGTTAAGCACCGGCATCTCCCCCTGGTTCACCCGGTGGGCGTTGGTCACGATGAGGCTCTCCTGCGCCTGGCGATAAATGCGCGTCAGCCGCGCCACCTGCGGCACGCCGCTTTGGATCAAATCCTTGAGCACGTTGCCCGCGCCCACCGAGGGCAGCTGGTCGGCATCGCCCACCAGCACCAGCCGGCAGCCCGGCTCCACCGCCCGCAGCAGCCCCTGCATCAGCAGCAGATCCACCATGGACATCTCATCCACCACCACCGCGTCGGCCTCAATGGGGTTTTCCTCGTCGCGCTTAAACGAACCTGCGCCGTCCATGCCGCCGTATTCCAGCAGGCGGTGCAGCGTCTTGGCCTCCCGGCCGGTGGCCTCGGTCATGCGCTTAGCCGCCCGCCCGGTGGGCGCCCCCAGCGCCACCTCCCAGCCCGCGGCGTCCATCACGTCCAGCAGGCAGTTGAGCGTGGTGGTTTTGCCCGTGCCCGGGCCGCCGGTGATGACGGTGACACCGCTGGTCACCGCATCCAGCACGGCGGCGCGCTGCTCCTGGGACAGGTCGATGCCCTGCCGGGCCACGATCTCGTCCACCATGGCAGGCACGTCAGCCCAAGGCATCTCGCGCCGCTCCCCCGCCAGCGCCGTCAGCTTGGCCGCCACCTCTTTTTCCGCATAGCGGTACAGCGGCAGCCACACAAAGACGCCCGCGTCCATGCGCTCCTGCTTCACCCCGCCGGTGATGACCAGCTTGCCCAGCGCTTCATCCACCGGCGCGTCGGCACCCAGCAGGCGGCGCGCCTCCCGCAGCAGCAGCTCCTGGGGCAGGCAGGTGTGGCCGTTCTGCCCGGCGTACTCCCGCAGCACATGCTTCAGCCCCGCCTTGGCGCGCTCGGGCGAGGCCGGGTCAAGCCCCATGGTCTGGGCGATGCGATCGGCGGTGCGAAAGCCGATGCCTTCCACATCGTCCACCATGGAATAGGGATCGGCGCGTACCTTCGCCTCAGTGGCCGATCCGTATTGCTTATAAATGCGGGCGGCAAACCCCGCCGTGACCCCGATGGACTGCAAAAAAACCATGGAGGACTGCATTTCGTAATGCTCCGCAAAGCCCTGTGCCATCTCCCTGGCCTTTTTGGGGCTGATGCCGTTCACCTCGCTGAGGCGTCCGGGCTGATAGCGCAGCACGTCCAGCGTTTCCTCGCCGAAGCGCTCCACCAGGCGCTGAGCCGTGACCGGCCCCACGCCCGGCACAATGCCCGAGGACAGGTACCGGCGGATGCCATCCAGGCTGTCGGGCGTGCGCACCGCCGCCGAGGCGATCTGAAACTGCCGGCCGTAGGTGGCGTGGCTGCCCCACTCGCCCTCCAGCTCCACCGTCATGCCCTCGTAAAGCTGAGGGACCGTACCCACCGCCACAAACAGCTCTTCTTCGTCCATGGACACCTCTGCCACGGTATAGCCGTTCTCTTCGTTGCGAAAGATAATGCCCTCCACCACCGCCGTGATCTTCTCCATCGTGCGCTCCTTCCCGTCAATCCCGCTTATCATACCATGAAAGGCCGCCGGGAAAAACGGTTTTTCTGGCATCGCGGCAGCCGCAATGCTATAATTAATTTGTTTTTATCCATTTATCTTATTTTTAAGGGGGATTTTGCTCATGCCCGACGCACCTAAGCTGACAAAAAAACAAAACTTTTGGCAGGCAGCCAAGTTCGTGCTGTTTTCCATTTCCGCCGGTGTGATCCAAACCGTCACGTTCACCCTGATGAACGAATTGGGTCACCTGCCCTACTGGCCCAGCTATCTGACGGCGCTGGTGCTTTCCGTGCTGTATAACTTCACCGTAAACCGCCGCTTTACCTTTCAGTCCGCCGCCAACGTGCCCCTGGCCATGCTGAAGGTGGCGCTTTATTACTGCGTTTTCACGCCGCTGTCCACCTGGTGGGGGCAGGCGCTGACCAACCTGGGCTGGAATGAGTACCTCGTGCTGCTGGGCACCATGATCATCAACCTGCTGACCGAGTTCCTTTTCTGCCGCTTCGTGGTCTATCGCGGGCAGATCAACACCAACGACATCGCGCGCAAGAAAGCCGCCGGAGAATCTCAGAACAATCCCTGAAGCAGCACTCAAAAACAAAAGCCGGGGGATCCTTGCGATCTCCCGGCTTTTTTCAGCCTCGTATCAGACAATCCCCGGCAAAGACCGCCAGCACCCCCAGCGCCATGCTTGCCAGAACATACGCCGCGGCCGCGGCCGGGCGTCCCCCGCGCAGCAGCTCCAAGGCCTCAAAGGCAAAGGTGGAAAAGGTGGTAAATCCGCCGCATACGCCCACCCGCAGCATCAAAACCATCCGGGGAGACAGATTGGAATTCTTCGCCGCCCACGCGCAGATCAACCCCAGGAAAAACGCGCCCACCACATTGATGGCCAGCGTTTTATAGGGAAAGCCCTCATTTGCGCCCACCGGCAGCAGCCCCACCAGATAGCGGCACACGCTGCCCGCAAAGCCGCCCAGCCCCACCATGACACAATCCAGAAAAATGGTCACGTCTTTTCCCCGCGGTCACGGCGCGGCGCTTTCACGAAAAAAACAGCTGCATTTCGCAGCCGCAAAGGTTATTTTCTTAATTTTTCTAATTGTATATTACCACAAAACACGCCAAAAGTCACGTCTTGTTCTTCCTCCGCCCGGGGTGTAATAAATATGGCGAGGTGAAAAGCATGAACACAGATCAAGCAAGCATGACCGCCCTGGTCAGCGCATTTTCCCGTTGGTATCATCACGAGCACGCCGTGCAGCCCATCTACGACGACACGTTGGCCGGCGCTTTGCTCAGCCCGGACGAAAAGCGGGCCATTGCCGCGCAGATGAGCGGCGGCATCTCCTTTTTCTGCCCCGGTTTTCAAGGTTCGCCAAAGGACGCGCTGCGCCGGATCGTGGACGGGCAGCTGTCGCCCTCGCCGCTGGGACGAGCCGCCTTTGCCCGGCGCGCGCTACGCACCGCAGTCACACTGGGCACGCGGCAATTCATTCTTTTGGGCGCGGGGTACGACACCTTTGCCTACCGCCACCGGAACCGGTCTATATGCAATGCCAAATTCATCGGATAACAAGTATATGACCTCTCTTGAAAAAGAAAGCCTGTTCCGCAATATTGGTACAGTCATAAAAGCATACGGTTCTGGCTACCGTATTTTCGCAAAAGACAGTAACGATATCGCCCAGTGGGTAGCAGAGAATGAAGCCATTCCCATTTACGATGGGATCGAAGATTTCACTATCAATACCGTAGACAGTTGGAAACTGGCTGCTTTGGTAAAAATGGACGAAGCCTTCATACATGATGCCAGCTTCAATATCGAAAACTACCTTATCAAACGCTTTGCCAAGAACTTCGGTAGAGCCGAGGACAATGCCTTCATCAATGGCAACGGAACTGAAATGCCCACAGGTATTTTGAACGCCACCGGCGGAGCGGAAGTCGCTGTGACAATCGGTCAAATAACCTATGATGATGTGATCAGCTTGTACTTTTCAGTGAAACCGGAGTATCGCAAAAATGCGGTATGGCTGATGAACGATGTAACTGCACTTGCATTGCGTACCCTCAAAGACGATGCCGGGAACTACCTATGGCGTGACAGCGATGACACCATTCTTGGCAAAAAGGTAATAATGACCGAGTTCATGCCAGATGCGGAGTCTGGCTCAAAGCCTATCGCCTTTGGTGATTTCAGCTATTACTGGGTAATCGGCAGGAGACCAATCGGTGTTCGGACACTTACCGAAAAGTTTGCTGCCCTCGACCAGCTTGGGTATTTGGCTTATGAGTTCCTTGACGGGAAACTGATAAGGCCAGAGGCCGTAAAGGTTATTCAGATTTCTGAAGTCATCGGATAGGACATATGGGAATAGGCACAGTGGATCAACCTGCTGTGCCTATTTACTTGAAAAAATGTACTTCTTTAAGATGAAATACACACTACATTTAGCATGATTATAGGCATTTTATCTCGGTTGTGGCTTTAATACCCCGTTTGAATCTGCGTTTTTTTACGCGTTACCCTGCGCCCGTTGTCCAGTCAAAAAGGTTCAGAGATAAGACCTTCCCCTACCGGTCTATGATAGTAACAAACTATGGAGTAACGATTCGTTACTCCATATCGAAAGGAGGAATACCTATGGATGAAATGACCATTTGCATCACCGAAAAAGTTATCGGTGACACGCTCTACATTATTGAATCGACAGTCAGCAGCGCTGCCAAAGAGACTGCTTATGACAAACTGAAACGCATGATACTGAATGATATCAAAAACCTTGAAATGAAGGCTTCTTAGCCCTAAATAACTTGACTTCTTCACGGTAGTACGGGAATATAGAGTACCGCTTGAAGACTGTCGGAAAGGAGGAAAACATGAATAAAAGACAGTCAAATACTACTGTGAAGAATATCAATAAAATCACCGCACTCTACTGCCGCCTTTCTCGTGATGACGAGTCGCAAGGTGACAGCAACAGCATTAAAAACCAGAAGACCATTTTGCAAAAGTACGCTGATGACAACGGCTTTGCAAACACAGAGTTCTTTGTTGATGATGGGTACAGTGGTACAAACTTTGACCGCCCAGACTGGCAGCGTCTTATTGCACAAACGGAAGAAGGCAACATCTGCACCATTATTGTTAAGGACATGAGCCGTCTCGGTAGAGACTACCTCAAAGTCGGTTATTATACTGAAGTGCTTTTCCCTGGCTCCGACATTCGCTTCATTGCCATAAACAACAATGTGGACAGTGCCAATCAGCAGGACAGCGACTTTACACCATTCCTTAACATCATCAACGAATGGTATGCTAAGGACACGAGCAAGAAAATCCGCTCCGTCTTTAAATCAAAAGGTCAGTCGGGCAAGCCACTATGCACCAATCCACCTTATGGCTACATCAAAGACCCGGAAGATAAAATGCATTGGATTGTTGATGAAGAAGCTGCCAAAGTGGTCAAAGAGGCATTTCGTCTGTGTATGCAAGGTTATGGTCCTACGCAGATAGCTAAAGAATTCAGTGAAAGGAAGATATTGAATCCAACGGCTCATGCAAAGGCAAGCGGAATGAACATCCCGGACAACAGAGGCCATGACGATGACTATATCTGGCGAGGCAGTACAATCGTTCATATGCTTTCAAGGCAGGAGTATTTAGGGCATACGGTGAATTTTAAGACCTATCGAAAGTCCTACAAAAATAAGAAGCAACTGAAGAATGACCCGTCAGAATGGCAGATTTTTGAGAATACCCACGAAGCGATCATTGAGAGGCCTGTGTTCGAGGTAGTGCAGAAAATCCGAGATGGCAGACGCAGGATTACACCGATGGGTGAAATGCCAATCCTCTCAGGTATGCTTTTCTGCGCTGACTGTGGAGCCAAGCTATACCAAGTACGCCATCGCGGTTGGGAGCATGATAAAGAGCATTTTGTGTGTGCTACCTACCGTAAAATCAAAGGCGGCTGCAGTTCTCACCAGATACGCAATGTGGTCGTTGAAGAATTGCTCCTTGATGGCATTCGCCGGGTGACGGCCTTTGCCAGAGACCATGAGGATGAATTTGTGGAGATGGTTACAAAGAAAACAAGGATAGACCTTGATAGAAGTATGCGCGATGGCAAACGAGAGTTAGAGCAGTCACATACTCGAATCAGAAAGCTGGATGACATTATCCAGAGGCTTTATGAGGATAATATCGAGGGCAAGATTTCTGATGAGCGTTTTGCCAAGATGACCGCCAATTATGAAACTGAGCAGCATACCCTTGAAAGCAGAGTGGCAGAACTGAAATCCACTATGACAGCAGAAAAAGAAAGTGCAGTAGGTGTTGACCACTTCCTCACCTTGGTACGAAAGTACACAGATATACAGGAACTCACAGCGGAGATCATCCGGGAGTTTGTTGAAAAAATAGAGGTTTACAAGGCAGAGCGCATTGATGGCAGAAGAGTACAGCGCATCAAAATCGTTTATACCTGCATTGGTGAGTTTGACCCACCGGTTTCTACATCCACCACTGAACATGAAAAATCGGCATAGCCGGTAATAAACCAAACTATGCCGATATTTTTCCGGGATAATAAATCCCTAAGACGCACCCGCTAACGGCCGGCGTTGCTTTTGTAAAGATCCCACGGTGCCGTCAACCCCGTAAATGCAACCTGCTTCTCAGCAGGGTGGGTGTTCGGCTCGCCGCCGCTGCCTTCCCCTGACAAACGGGGGCCTGACA
>JAQUVY010000169.1 GCA_028693155.1 Eubacteriales bacterium | reverse complement strand
CTCACCTCCAAAGGGCTGTCGCCCTTTGAATCCCTTTTTCGGGGAAAAACCGCATAGATGCCCAAAGTATCGTTCCCGAGAACAAACAACCTGCGGCTCACTTCCTCACAAGCTCGGCGGCAAAGGATAACTGCAAACCGTATTATGTACCCTTAAAGGGGTTCAAGGGGCGACCGCCCCTTGGGAAACTCACCGTCAAAGGGCTCCACTTTGAATCCCTTTTTCGGGGAAAAACCGCATAGATGCCCAAAGTATCGTTCCCGAGAACAAACAACCTGCGGCTCACTTTCTCACAAGCTCGGCGGCAAAGAATAACCGCAACCCATATTATGTACCCTTGAAGGGGTTCAAGGGGCGACCGCCCCTTGGGAAAACCACTGTCAAAGGGCTGTCGCCCTTTGCATCCCTTCTTCGGGCAGAAGCCGCATAGATGCCCAAAGTATCGTTCCCGAGAGCAAACAACCTGCGGCAAACCAACTTGCTTCCTCACAAGCCCTTTGGCTAAGAATGCTGGCTATCCCCATGATGTACCCATATAGAGTGCCGCATGGGCGGCACTCGCGGGTGCAGGGCTAGCCAGTGCCGCTTCAGCGGCACTGGCAGCTGAAGCACGCTCAAACCAAGCGCAATATTACCGCGCAGCGGTAATATGAGAGCGGCGCTAAAAAGGCTTGATAAGAGCCCCCCGCAAGGGACTTCGCCCCTTGCGTCCCATCCTCGTGGAGAGGCAGCTTTGACGATCAAAATATCGTTCCCGAGAACGAGCAACGCGCGGCGAACTCTCTTGTTTCCTCACAAGCTCTTTGGCAAAAATGCTACCCTCCCCACTATGTAAGGCGACGCCCTGCCTAGCCTTCCTGCCGCTGCCCCATCAGTCGGTTTTGTGCTTCCTCCTGGAACTGGGTCGTGTACAAATTATAGTAGTACCCCTTTTGCCGCATGAGCTGCTGGTGCGTACCGTCTTCGCGCACCACGCCCTCCCGCACCACCAAAATACGGTCGGCGCTGCGAATGGTGGAAAGTCGGTGGGCAATGATAAAGCTCGTGCGGCCATGCAGCACTGTCTCTATGGCGTGCTGGATCATCTGCTCCGTCTCCGTGTCGATGGAGGAGGTCGCCTCATCCAGCACAAACAGCGCCGGGTCGGCAACAATGGCACGGGCAAAGGATATCAGCTGCTTTTCACCGGTGGACAGCCGTCCGCCGCCCTCGCCTACCTGCGTGTCGTACCCCTTCTCCATCTTTACGATGAAGTTATGCGCATCCACCAGCTTGGCCGCCCGTTCCACCTCTTCATCCGTGGCAGACAACCGCCCGTAGCGAATGTTTTCCCGGATGCTGCCGGAAAACAGCTGGGGACTCTGCAGCACATATCCCAGGTTGGAATGCAGCCACAACTGCGTGCGCTCGCGATAGTCCACACCGTCTATGAGGATGCGCCCCTCAGTGGGCTCATAAAAGCGGCAAATCAGATTGACGATGGTGCTTTTCCCGCTGCCGGTCTCGCCCACCAGCGCGATCTTTTGCCCGGCTTTGACGGTCAGGTTGAAATCATCCAACACCTTTTGGCCGCCCTGATAGGCAAAGGAGACATGCTCAAACACCACATCGCCTTTGATGTCCGGCCAGTTTTCCCGCTTGGGCGCAAAGAGCTCGCCATACTTTTCAATCGCTTCGGGGCTGTCCATGATCTCGGGTTCGGTGTTGATGAGGGTGACCACCCGCTCCACCGCCGCCTGAGAGGACTGCATCTCGGCCAATATACGCGCCAGGTTATTGATGGGCTCAAAGAACATGGAACCCAGCGAAACAAAGAACGTAAACTCACCCAGCGTGATGCCGCCTATCATCACCTGCACGCCGCCCTTCCACAGCACCAGCGCCGTGCCCACCGCGCCAATGGTCATAACCAGCGGCATGAACAGCGCCGACAGCATGGCCGCGCGTACCGAATGCTGACGCATATCGTGCGTCAGGCCTTTAAATTCCTTTTCGTTGAGCTCCTCGCGCACCAGCGTTTTCGTGGTGCGTGCGCCGGTGATGCCCTCGTTGAAGGCGCCTGTAATGCGGGAGTTGATGCGCCGCACCCCGCGCCAGGATTTCAACATTTTGCGCTGAAAGAACAGGCTGACCACCGCAATGGGGATCACCGTGCCCAGAATCAGCAGCGCCAGCTTCCAGTTGTACACCAGCATGGCAATGGCCGCCAGTATCATATACATGATGCTCCAGAACACATCCACCAGCGACCATGAAATGGTCTCGCCCAGGCGGGAAGCGTCCGACGTCAGCCGTGCCATAATATAGCCCACTGCCGTGCGGTCATAATAAGAAAACGATAGCTTCTGCAGACGTTCAAAGGCGTGGCTGCGGATGTCGCACATGATGCCCGTTTCGGCGTAGCCCGCCTTATGAATAAACAGATAGATCATCAGCGACTGCACGCAGATCGCCGTCACATACAGTCCGCCGGTCACCCAGATGCCGTCCCAGCTGGCCGTCATGATGTTATGGTCGATAAAGTAGGCCGTGATCAGCGGCGAGAGCACGTCGATGATTGAATTGACGGTCATACACACGGCCACGCCGATCAAATGCTTTTTCTCCCCGGCGCTGATGCGGATCAGCTGCCACCACATCCGCCAGTCAATTTTTTTATCGCTGTACTCCTGCTCCTGAAAAGCTGCCATTACGCCTCACCTCCTTGGGGTTGGTTTCCGTGAAACTCCTGATGCATCTCATCCTCCAACGCGTTCTGGATGGTCCACACGCGGCGATAGAGCCCGTCCTGCGCCATGAGCTGCTCATGGGTGCCGCTTTGGCTGATACGGCCGTTCTCCAGCACGAGGATCAGGTCGGCCTCA
>JAQUVY010000066.1 GCA_028693155.1 Eubacteriales bacterium | reverse complement strand
GCTGGCCATCGGTTTTTCGGTGTTCATCGGCGTGGTGTTCGGCATATACCCTGCCAACAAGGCCTCCAAGCTGCGCCCCATCGAAGCGCTGCGCTACGAGGGCTGACGGCTCTGTAAAAAACCTGCCCGCCAAGGCACTTTGCTTTGGCGGGCATTCTTATTTCGCACTTGAAAAACCACGACGCGGCAAAATATTGGAAACGCCGCAGACTGGTGGTATCATGAAAAAAACGCAGGAGGGATCCCATGGAATGCAAAGAGGCGGAAGCCTTTGCCGATGTCGTCCTGTGGCTGGGTTGGCCGCGCAGTGGGCTGCCCGCTCGTTCTCGTATCGGAGATTTTGCAGACGAACAATAATTTGGAAATACGCGGAAAATACAATGTTGAAAACACCCTGGAACTTTTCTAAAAATTGGATCGTCTAACAATCAAAATATCCGCCGGAGAGGCGGCTGTGCGCGGGGAGGAACGCCATGCAGAGCGACACCATCATATCGGCCAGGGGGCTGAGCAAGATCTATCTGGTGGCGGATACGCCCGTACCCGCGCTGGTGGATGTAGATCTGGACGTCAAACGCGGCGAGTTTTGCTGCATCGTAGGCACGTCCGGGTCGGGGAAATCCACCTTGCTGTACATGCTTGCCGGCATTGAGACCCCCACCCGGGGGAGCATCACCATACTGGGCAAGCGTACCGACCGCATGAGCGAGGGACAGCTGGTGAAGTTTCGCCGGGACAACGTAGGTTTTGTTTTTCAGGCCTTTAACCTGATGCCCGCCATGACAGCGCAGCAAAACGTGGCGCTGCCGCTGAGCCTAAAGGGCGTGGATCGGTTTGAACGAAACCTGCGCGCCAAGCGGATGCTGAAGGCTGTCGGGCTGGAGAAGCACATTCGCCACCGGCCCATGCAGATGTCCGGCGGCCAGCAGCAGCGCGTGTCCATTGCCAGGGCGCTGGTCACCAGCCCGGACATTATCTTTGCCGACGAACCCACGGGCAACCTGGACAGCCACACGGGCGAGGAGATCATCCGCTTGCTGAGCGATGAAGTGCGCCGCCACGGAAAAACGCTGGTCATGGTGACCCACGACATTGAAAAAGCAAAATACGCGGATCAAATTGTGCATATTCGCGATGGGCGAATGATCAAAATAGAAAATAACCGCCAGGAGGAAGCAAACAAACATGAAAACCCGGGGGATTAAACTCTGCATTTGGGCGCTGTGCGCCGCTATCCTGTGCACCCTGCTGCCGCTGAGCCCGGCGCGCGCCGAAGCCTCCGCTTTGGTGCTGGATGCCACCGCGCAGGTGGGCACCCAGGCCACCGATACCTATGGCAACAACTATGTCCCCACCAGCTATAAAAACGGCACCAAGGTCATGGTGAACGTCAAGCTGCCCCTGGTGAAGAATGCCAAAATAAAAGGCAACATCACCATACGGCCGGACACCTCGGATTACGAAACCTCGCCCATTGTGGCCGGCAACCTGCAGCGGGTGATCAGCAATGCCGCGGCGGTGTGGCTGACGGAGTTCCCGCTGGAGGTGAAAGCCTCGGCGATCAACGGACGCTACCCCGTCAATTTTGTTGCCGAGTATATGGCCGACGACGGCAGCGGCGTGATTGCCGCGGCCAGCCAAAGACTGACGGTGTTTGTGGAGATCAAGGACGCCTCACCCGTGCCCACGCCCACACCCGAGCCCACACCCGAGCCCAGTGCGCCGGTGACCAAGCCTCAGTCCCAGCCCCGCGTCATCGTCAGCAAATATTCCGTCAGCGCAGACAAGATCTACGCCGGCGAGGAGTTTGACCTGACGCTGGAGCTGACCAACACCAGCGCTTCGCGCAATGTGCAGAACGTAAAAGTAACGGTGTCCTCGGCCGACGGCATGCTGCTGCCGGTGGGCGGCAGCAACATCACCTACTTTGCCAAGATCAACCGCCAGGCAAAGGTGCAGACGACCTATCGCTTCCGCGCCCAGCCGGATACGCCGGCCAAGCCCCAAAACCTCAGCGTGGCCATTGCCTATGAGGACAACCAGGCGGCGGCGCTGAGCGAGGAAGCCACGCTGTCCATCCCCATTTTCCAGCAGATCCGTTTCAAGGCCAACGAACCCAAGGTCTACGAGGCCACGGCCGGGGAAAGCATCTCAGTGAGCGTGCCCGTATACAACATGGGCAAGAGCACGCTGTATAACGTGATGGCCACCGTGGAAGGGGAAGGCCTGCGCGCCGAGCAGAGCGTTTATGCCGGCAACCTGGAATCGGGCGCCAACAAAACGCTGGAGATGAACGTGCTGGTCAGCGACGAAGCGCTGGCGAAAAAGCAGACGCAAAACGGCGGCCAGAGCGGCGAAATGAGCCCGGAAGATGCGGAAAAATACCAGGGCGTGGCCCGCAACACGGGGGTAAGCGTGGCGCCCGGCGGCGCGATAATGGACGGTATGTTCTCCGGCGGCAGCCAAAGCTATGAGTTCCCCGGCGAGGTGGTCATCACCTTTGAGGACGATAACGGCGATAAATATACCCAGCGGGTGGCGTTCAACGCTGTTGTCAATCAGCAGATGGAGTATCCCACCGACATGCCCACCGAACCCAGCGAGCCCGAAGCCGTGCGCAAGCCCGTATGGCCATGGATCGTGGGCGGCGTCATCGCGGCGGCGGCTGTGGGCGGCATCATCGTTGTGACCGTGACAAAGGCGCGGCGACGCAAGAGGTTGCTGGAAGATGAAAATCTCTGATCTGGTTTTGACGGCGCTGTCCAACCTGTGGCAGCGCAAAACCCGCACGCTGCTCACCGTGCTGGGCGTGGTCATCGGCACCATGTCCATCGTGATGATGCTGGCGCTGGGGGAGGGCAGCCAGCGCATGTTCATGCAGCAGGTTTCCCAAAGCACCGATCTTACGCGCATTGAGGTGAGCCCCACCTACAGCGGCTCGAAAACCACCTCCATCGACGAAAAGATCGTGACGCAGTTGGAGCAGTTGGCCAATGTGCGCATGGTGGTGCCCCTGTCCCAGGTGCCGGTGTACCTGAAGTCCCAGCGCTATGTGGGTCAGTTTTACGCCCAGGCCGTGCCGGCGGAAAAGCTGCGCCAGATGGGCATCAAGCTGGAGTGGGGCTCTTTCCCCAGCAAAGGGCGGAATGTGCAGGTTCTTTTAGGCTACAACGCCGCGCAGGATTTCCGCAAGCGCAAGGGGAATAAAAATCTCTGGGAGCTGCCCCAGGCGCAGTCCCCGGCGCTGGACGGGGAGCGGTTCGAGCTGTATTTCGGCGACAGCAACTACTACGAGCAGCCGGATGACAGCACGCTAGGCGAAGGCGTGGTGCTGCCCAAGGCCGTTGACGGATCGGTGAGCGGTGTGGCGCTGCGCACCGATGGAGAGCGAGATTACCAGTCCTATGTGACGCTGGAAGCGGTGGCCGATTTTGTTAAAAACAACAAAAAGGCCGCCGAGGCCATGGGTATCAGCGGCAAGATCCAAAGCGTGCAGGTGTACGCCACGGACATGAACACCGTGGAGGCGCTGACCGCGCAGATCAAGGAGCTGGGCTTTCAGGCGTCCAGCCCCATGGAGTATATCAAGCAGATGCAGAAGGAGAGCCAGCGGCAGGCTGCGCAGTGGGGCGCGGTGGGCGCCATCGCGCTGCTGGTCAGCGCCATCGGCATCGCCAACACCATGCTTACCTCCATCATGGAGCGCAAGCGGGAGATCGGCGTGCTCAAGGTGCTGGGCTGCGGTCTGGGGCAGATCCAGGGCATGTTCCTCATCGAGTCGGGTATGATCGGCATGCTGGGCGGGCTGCTGGGCGTGGCCCTGAGCTTTGCCGCCAGCTTCGCGCTGACCCAACTGCCCATTCAGGGCACGTTCCTGGGTACCTTTATCGGGGACGGCGGTCTGAACTTTGTCATTACGCCGGTGATGGCGCTGTGCGCCGTGGCAGGTGCCATGCTGGTTGGCATGGCGGCAGGCGTTTACCCCGCCATGCGCGCCATGCGCATGAGCCCCCTTTCCGCACTGCGCGACGAATAGCAAACAAAAAACAGCGTCTCTTTCCAACGGGGAAGGGGCGCTGCTTTTTTTGTGGGTTTATTCGCCGGATACCATGTTGCACAGCACGATGCGCGAACAATCCAATATTTGGGCGGGAGAATCTGGGGTCATAGAGCCACCGTAGGTAATGTCTACCGTTTGCCCCGCCGCCAGTGTTGTCCAGGCGCAGGAGTTTCCGTTGCGGTCGTTGATGCGCGTGGTTTTCTGCAAAACCACCCGGATCAAGTCGCTGCCGCGTGCTTCCGGTATGCCGTCCAGCGCCGTGACCAGGAGCGCGCCGTCCTCCACCTTGTTGATCACGGTGTGCAGCACGACGGGTTCCCCAGAAGAGGGCTGGGCGACGGGGGTGTGGGGCTGCGCGGTGCAGGCCGCCAGAAGGAACACGGCCAGCGCGCCCGACAGGCAGATGGACAATGCTTTTTTCACTTGCTTTCCTCCCAAAATTTACTACTCTTTAGACAGCTTTTTTGAGAGAAAAGTTCCATGTAGGGGCTACGCGATGGGTGCGGGCGCGGCACGGCCTGCAAAGGAGAGAAAATTGTCGTGGCAGATGGCCTTTATGACGGCGTCGGGCAGTGCCAACCCGTGGGCGGCAAAGTCATAAGCGGCGACGGGGCCGTCCAGCAGCGCGCCCAGCGCCAGCACCTGAGCGTCGGCAAGGGGTTCCCCATCAGCGGTAAAGTCCGAATCGGAGCCCAGCTGGATGCGCGCGGCGTTGCGCAGGAAAAACTCCCGCCAGCGCTGCGGCGCGGCAAAAAAGGCCGTGTACATTTCGGTGCCGGGGGTGATGTCCAGGCGCACGTTGGGATAGGTGTCCAGCAGCCGCTGCGCGTGCGCCATGTCGTCGCTGCAGAAGTACAGGTGGGCAAAGCACACGTTCAGCCGGGGATGACGCGCCAACACCCGCTCGGCGCGGGCATACAGCTCCTCCAGAGAGGGGTAGGCGCCTCCGCCGTAATACCAGCCCCGCTCGCGCGCCCAAGCCGGGGCGTCCTCCCGCCAAAACGGGGCGGGGTCGCCCACATGCCATAAAATGGGGATGCGGCGTTCCTCGCACAGCGCAAACATGGCGTCAAACCGGGGATCGGACAGGTCGATGCCCGTTTCCGCCGCCACGGTGGGCTTGGTTTCGATGAGCTTGAGCCCGTCTGCGCCGCGCGCCAGCCAATCCTCCAGATAGGCGGCGTAATCCCGGCAGGGGTGGGTCAAGCCGACGAAGAAAAAGCACCGCCCGGGATCCTCCTGCTTGACGCGCAGACACTCCTGGTTGTTGACGCCCTCGCAGCCGAATTCCCCGGTGCAGGCCAGACTCAGCACGGCGTACGCCGCGCATCCCCGGTCATCCGCCCAGCGCTTGACCGCGCCGGGACGGCTGTTCAGGCAGTGCAGATGGCCGTCGATCAGAAGACCCCGTAAGTTTTCTCGCTCCATGATATGCCTCCTTGTTTTTTCTTAACTGTCCTGCGGGAAACGCCACACCAGCGTGTCCTCCCAGGGCAGATTGCCCTCGGGTGCGGTCGTAAGCAGTTTCCCGTTGGCTGTCAGCGCGATGGTGGCCGTGCGGATGGTATACAGGCCGCACAGCGTATTTGGATCCCAACCCGATACCCGGCAGCGCCCGCGCAGATCGTCTCCCGCGCTTTGCACGCCGGCGTCCGTGATGGCAGCGGCGTGGGAAAGGGCAAGCGAGGCGCGGGTGATCCCCCGCCAGGCCTCTACCTCCTTTTTTATACCGCCGTCCAGACCCAGCAGGCGGCAGCTCCCGTCCTTTAGAACCACCAGCGTGCGGTGCGGGCCGCAATAAACCCGCGCGGCAGCGGGCAGGCCGCCCGTATTCCACTGGCCGTACGCGGTGCTCCCCGCCGTCAGCACATCTCCGGCAGCGGTCACGGCGGCGGCATGATCCTCGCCGGCGCTGAGCCAGGCGACATTTTTCCAGGCGCTGACCGCTTCGGCGAAGGACGGCGTTCCGCCGGCGCAGGCCACCGTTGCGTCGGCGCGCAGCCCCAGCGTGGCGTCGCCGCAGGCGGCGATTTGCAAAACATCATGCCAGGCGGAAACCTCGCATTGCCCCATGCCGTTGTCCCCGGCGGCCAGCACGGTGCCGTCCCAGCGCAGCCCGGCCGTGTGCCGCTCGCCCGCGGCCAGGCTCACCACGCCCTGCCAGGTGTCTACGCGGCATTGGCCTTTGTCGTTATCTCCGTAAGCCAGTGCGGTGCCGTCCGCGCGCAGGCGCGCCAGATGCCTCTGGCTGAAGGCAGCCGTTTCGGCGCGCGACAAATCGGCGGTGCACAGCTCCCAAAGCGCCTTGGCCGCTTCGCCGTCTTCCCGCAGGGAAAACAGCAGCGCGTACGCTTCCTGCGCCTGCCCGGCGTCTTTTAAAGCGCGCGCCAGTGCCAGCCGCGCCGCGGGGAGACGGGCGGCAACGGTTTCGTCGTCGGCAAAGGGCTCCCACTGCGCCAGCGCCTCACGGGGCTTTCCTTGGCGCAGCAGCGCGTCCCCCCAGGCGATGCGGGCGGCCTTTTCGCCGCGGGCGTCGCCCAGCTGCCCGTAAACCCGCACAGCCTCATCGTAATTTTCGCTCCGCAGGCTTTGCTCGGCCAGCGCGGCCCACGCGTCGGCCGCCTGTTTTTCCGCGTCCCGATAGGGAATCAGCGCCGAAAAAGACCGGGCAGCCTGTTCGTATTCCCCAAGGGTCAGCTGTTTGTGCGCCTGGCCGTACTCCCGGTGCAGCACATATTCCCAGCGGGGAAAGCGCGTCGCCAGACGGGAGAACACCCAGGGATCGGCCAGCACCAGCCCCACGCACAGCACG
Organism: Eubacteriales bacterium; assembly: GCA_028693155.1. Lineage (GTDB taxonomy): Bacteria > Bacillota > Clostridia > Christensenellales > UMGS416 > STF2-111. The sequence continues at coordinate 6,327 of JAQUVY010000066.1, read as the reverse complement.
GCCAAACAGGGCAGCGCAATGCGCCAGAAATATTTTTTTCTGCGCTTTTTAGTCATTTCTGCGTCCTCCCCTGCGCCGGTGCGGGGCACAGTCCGCTTTGGCCGAAAATCAGCATATCGGGCAGAGGGCGCTGCTTCATGACCGGCTCGTCCTCGCCCAGCTTAAAGGGGGCGTGCGCGTTGAGCTGCTCGCCCATCATCACCAGCGCGCAGGAGTGCCCGCCGTCCAGATTGTATGCCCAGGTGCACCCCTCCCGAGCAAAGAGCGCCGCCAGCTCGGGGAAGGTAAAGCCGGTGGTGGTGGCCACGGCCAGGTAGTGCCCCTCGCCTATGCGGCCAACGGCGGTGCGCAGGTTGCCGGCGCGCAGCGCGTGCTCGCGGCAGGCGGCGGTGGGCACGCCGTCCTGCAGCACAATGGGGCCGAAGGCCAGCGAATCCGAAACACCGCTGTCCAGCAGCGTCTGCGCCGTGACCGAGCCCGCCTTGTAAACCGCCAGCTCACCCGAGGGCAGCACGGCCAGCACGTCGGCCTCGCGCTCGTCGTAATAAACCTTTCCGCCCCGCACCATGGCGCCCTTGGGGTTGCTGTGGTGGCACAGAAAGTCGCCGGTCAGCGCCAGCACGGCGCGGCTGCGCCGGGCGATGCCCTCGGGCAGCTCGGGCTTGCGCCCGGGCGGCGTACCGAAGGCAAAGCCGCTGCGAATCTGCCCGCCGGTGCGCACAACGATATCCGCGGCGTAGTATCGCTTTTTCCCTTCGGATACATAGCGCACGCATACGGTAAGTCCATCCGACGCGTAGACCCACGGTTCGCCCTCGACCGCCGGGCGGCGATATTCCTCGGGCTGGTTAAACAGGAACGCCGCGTCGTTTTCCGCAGCCGCGGCGCTTGCCGGCCGGCACACCAGAAAAACCGCCGCCAGCAGGCAAAGGCCTCGCCGCCATGCACAGGTTTTCATACGCACCTCCGAAAAAAATTTTGACCAAGACATAACCGCGTATTTTGTCTTCATTTTACAATATCTGCAACAGAAACACAATTGGGGCCGCTTTGCGGTGGGCCCGGGCGGGGGTGGCGGGGGAGGCAGGGTTGCATTTCCCGGCAAATCTGGTATGATAATAGTGCAAACAATAGGATCTGGAAACAGGTTTTTTATTTGGTCAATATTGTTAAAAAAATAACGACACGGAGGCTTTTTATGAAGGTAACCATTTGCATCGGCAGCTCCTGCCATCTGAAGGGATCCCGCCAGGTGGTGGAGGAATTGCAGAATTTGGTGGAGCAGCGGCGGTTGGGCGACCAGGTGGAGCTGGCCGGCGCGTTTTGCATGGGCAACTGCCAAAACGGCGTGTGCGTTACGGTGGATGGCGAGCTGATGAGCGTAAAGCCCGAAACCGTGAACGAGTTCTTTGAAAAAGAGATCGCGGGGCGGCTGGCACAATGACCGAAGAAAAAAAGAAGCAAGGCAAAGTGGAATATTTGCAGCTGAAAAAGTCCAACTGCAAGAACTGCTATAAGTGCATCCGCCACTGCCCGGTGAAGTCCATTCGCTTTTCGGGCAATCAGGCGCATATCGTGTCAGATGAATGTATTTTGTGCGGGCAGTGCTTTGTGGTGTGCCCCCAGGACGCCAAGGTCATCTCCGAGGAGATCGAAAAAGCCAAGGTGCTCATCCAAAGCGGAGATCCGGTGGTGGTCAGCCTGGCGCCGTCCTTTGCGGCCAATTATGAGGGCATCGGGATCACCGCCATGGAGCGCGCGCTGAAGGCCCTGGGCTTTGCCGCAGCCGAAGAGACCGCCATCGGCGCCACCCTTGTCAAAAAGGAGTACGAGCGCATGGTGGGCGAGGGCACGCGGGACATCATCATTACCTCCTGCTGCCACAGCGTCAATTTGATGATCCAAAAATATTTTCCCGAGGCGCTGACTTACCTGGCCGATGTGGTCACCCCCATGCAGGCGCACTGCAAGGACATCAAGCGACGCATCCCCAACGCCAAGACCGTGTTCATCGGCCCATGCATTTCCAAAAAGGCCGAAACAGAGGTGAGCGACGCGGTGGACTGCGTGCTGACCTTTGAAGAGCTGACGAAGTGGTTCAAGGCGGAAAAGGTATGGCCGGAAAACACGCCCGACGAGGTGGCCGGCGGCCGCGCGCGCTTTTTCCCCACCGGCGGCGGCATCATCAAGTCCATGACCTGCGACTGGAACGGATACCAGACGCTCACCGTGGACGGCACCGAAAACTGCATCCGCGCGCTCAAGGACATCGCGGCCGGCCGCATCGACCATTGCTTCATCGAGATGTCGGCCTGCGCGGGCAGCTGCGTGGGCGGCCCGGTGATGGACAAGAACCGCACCAGCCCGGTGCGGGATTATCTGGCGGTGGCCAATTATGTGACCCAAGCCGATTTCCCCGTGGAAATGCCGGCACCTGAGCAGCTGAGGCGGGCGCATGAATATCTGGACATTCGCAAGCCCATCCCCAGCCAGAGCGACATTGAGGACGTGCTGCGTCGCATGGGAAAAACCAAGCCCGAGGACGAGCTTAACTGCGGCAGCTGCGGCTACGACACCTGCCGGGAGAAGGCGGCTGCCGTGCTGCAGGGCAAGGCCGATTTGACCATGTGCCTGCCCTATCTCAAGGACAAGGCCGAGACCTTCTCGGACACCATCATCAACAACACGCCCAACGGCATTCTCGTGCTCAACGAGATGCTGGAGGTGCAGCAGATCAACCGGGCGGCGCTCAAGCTGTTCAACCTGCGCGATCCTTCGGATGTGCTGGGCACGCCGTTGGTGCGCCTGCTGGATCCGGCGGTGTTCCTCAAGGTGCGGGACAGCGGCGAAAGCGTGCAGAACCAGCGGGTTTATCTGGCCGAGTACAAGCGCTATGTGGAGCAGACCATTCTTTATGAGCGCAGTTACCGCGCGCTGCTTTGCATCATGCGCGATGTGACCGAGGAGGAGAGCCAGCGAGAAAAGCGCGAAGAGCTGCGCCGCAAAACGGTGGATACCACCGACCGCGTCATTGAAAAACAGATGTGCGTGGTGCAGGAGATCGCTTCTCTGCTGGGCGAAACCACGGCGCAGACGCAGATCGCGCTGACCAAGCTCAAGGAGTCGCTGAACGATGAATGATCTGTGCACCGATATTGGCTATCACAGCCTGAACAAATATGGCGAGCAGCTTTGCGGCGACCACATCGAGGTGGTGCAGCAGGAGGACGGCTCGCAGATCATCGTGCTGGCCGACGGCATGGGCAGCGGCGTGAAGGCCAACATCCTCTCCACGCTGACGGCCAAGATCATTTCCACCATGATGGCCGCCGGGCTGGGCATTGAGCAGTGCGTGGAGACGGTGGCCTCCACCCTGCCCGTGTGCCAGGTGCGGGGGGTGGCCTACTCCACCTTCACCATTCTGCGGGTGGTCAATTCACGCGAGGTGGAGATGATCCAGTACGACAACCCCAGAACCATCCTGCTGCGCGACGGGAAAAGCATCGATTACCCCGCCGACACGGTGGAGATCGACGGCAAAACCATTTATAAAAGCCGTATGCCGGTTTACGAGGGCGACACCTTTGTGATGATGAGCGACGGCGCCATTCACGCAGGGGTGGGCATGTCGCTGAACTTCGGCTGGCAGCGCGACGACATTGCCGCCTACCTGGAGCCGCTGTACGACGTGGGCTTTACCGCCAAAACCCTCACCACCATCCTGCTGGATCACTGCTACGAGCTGTACGGCGGGATGCCCGGAGACGACACCACCGCCTGCACGGTGAAGATTCGCCGGCGCGAGCCCATGAATCTTCTCATCGGGCCGCCTTCCAACCGCGACGACCGCCAAAGAATGATGGCGCTCTTTTTTGCCAAGGAGGGTAAGCATATCGTATGCGGCGGCACCACCTCCTCCATCGCGGCGGAGTTTTTGGGCAAGCCGCTGCGCACCAGCCTGAGCTTTGAGGATCCCGAGGTGCCGCCCATCGCCCAGCTGGAGGGTGTGGATCTGGTGACCGAGGGCGTGGTCACCATCAATCGCGTGCTCACCTATGCCCAGGATTACCTGGGGGAGAACGAGCTTTACCGCAAGTGGAGCGTAAAGCAGGACGGCGCTTCGCAGATCGCCCGGCTGCTTTTTGAGGAAGCCACGGACATTAACTTTTTTGTGGGCATGGCCATCAACCCCGCCCACCAAAACCCCAATTTGCCCATTGGCTTTGGCATTAAGATGCGCCTGGTGGACGAGCTTGCCGCCTGCCTCAAGGGCATGGGCAAGCGCATTAAGGTCAGCTATTTTTAGGGAGAGAGTATGAGAAAGTTTGATACGAAGGTACAGGAGCTGAAATATAAGGTGCTGCGCGAGGTGGCAAGGCTGGCCTTTGAGGATCGCCTGCTGGAGAATGTCACCGACATCCCCAAGACCATCGTGCCCGGCAAAAACCCCACCATGCGCTGCTGCATTTACAAGGAGCGGGCCATCGTTTCCGAGCGGGTGAAAATGGCCATGGGCGGGGATAAGAGCAACTCCAACATTGTGGAGGTCATCGACATCGCCTGCGACGAATGCCCGGTAGGCGGTTATGAAGTGAGCGATGCCTGCCGAGGCTGCATTGCGCACCGCTGCGAGGAAAACTGCCGCAGAGGTGCCATCGTGTTTGACGCCAACCAGAAGGCGCACATCGACAAGAGCAAGTGCGTAGAGTGCGGCAAATGCGCCAGCGTATGTCCCTATGGCGCCATTATGAACCACAAGCGCCCCTGCGAACGGGCGTGCAGCGTGAAGGCCATTCATATGAGCGAGGAAAAGACCGCTCAGATCGACAACGAAAAGTGCATTGGCTGCGGCGCTTGCGTGTACCAGTGCCCCTTTGGCGCCATCATGGACAAATCCTTCCTGCTGGACGTGGTGAAGCTCATCAAGGAGAGCCGCGGCGGGGAGGCTTACAAGCTGTATGCGGTGGTGGCTCCCTCCATTTCCAGCCAGTTCACCTATGCCAAGCTGGGGCAGGTCATTTCGGGCATCAAGCAGCTGGGATTCTTCCATGTGGTGGAGGCGGCGCTGGGCGCAGATATGGTGGCCTGGGATGAGGCGAAGGAGCTGACCGAGAAGGGCTTTCTCACCAGCTCGTGCTGCCCGGCCTTCGTGCAGTTTATCCGCAGCCAGTTCCCCGAGCTGAGCGATAAAATTTCCTCCAACCTGTCGCCGCTGGCCACCATCGCCAAGTACATCAAGGAGACGACGCCCGGCGCGAAAATCGTGTTCATCGGGCCATGCACGGCCAAAAAGGCCGAGGTTCAGCAGGAGCGCGTGCGCCCCTATGTGGACGCGGTCATCACCTTTGAGGAGCTGCAGGCGCTTTTTGACAGTCGGGATGTGGATATTACCGCGCTGCCCGAGGATGTGCTGGACAACGCTTCCTATTACGGGAGGATCTTCGCCCGCAGCGGCGGGCTGACCGACGCGGTCACCGAGGCGCTGCGCGAGCAGGGAGACACGGACTTCGTCTTTAAGCCCATTGCCTGCGATGGCATAGACGCCTGCAAAAAGGCGCTGCTGCGCGCCTCCAAGGGCGTGCTGGATGCCAACTTCATTGAGGGCATGGCCTGCATGGGCGGCTGCATCGGCGGCGCCGGCTGCCTGACCCACGGGGAAAAGGACAAAAACGAAGTGGACAAGTACGGCATGGAAGCCTACGAAAAAAAGATCACCGATGCCATCAGCGTGTTGAAATAGCGCGCCGGGAGAGGCACGATCCATCTATAAAAAAGCACCCGCCAAACATTTTTTGGCGGGTGCTTGGTATTTGCGGGCCGCTTTACCCAAGGAGCATCTCAAATTCGAGTTCATGCCGGATGGGGATGCCGTGCATCCCCACCGTGGGGATGGAGGGCTTCAGCGGTCTGGACACGTCCATGGCGTTTCGATGAACGGCAACCAGGTCAAAGCCCCGCTTCTGGTAAAACCGGATGGCGTTGATGTCGTCGTTTGTCGTGATGAGCCAGAGCCGTTTGCAGGCCTGGCTTTTGGCGGCCTGTATCACGGCCTGAATCAGGGCTGTGCCGATGCCGCGGTTTTCCGCAAAGCTGTTCAGCGTCACGATCTCGCATTGGTCATGGGAAATGTGATAGGTAATGACGCCCTGTATAACATCATTTTCCGAGCAGAGGAAACCGGGAAGTCGGGTGGTGTCGATCAGGTTGCCCTTTGAAACCGAAGGCGGGCAGTGCCACTGGGCAAACAGGATCGCGTTGACTGGATCCCGGTCTGTTTCACAAATCGGATGTACACGCAAGCTTGTCACCTCACAAATCGGTATTTTC